>JBANGJ010000024.1:0-16145 GCA_037975505.1 Gemmatimonadota bacterium
GCAGGTCGGCGGCGTCGCACCAGCTGTTGGCCATGTTGTTCCCGTCGCCGATCCAGGCGATGCGCTTCCCCTCGAAGGTGCCGAGGTGCTGCTGCACGGTGAGGAGGTCGGCGAGGATCTGGCAGGGATGGTGCAGGTCAGTGAGCCCGTTGATGACCGGCACCTGCGAGGCGGCGGCGTACTCCTCGACCTCCGCGTGCGCGAAGGTGCGGATCATGATGCCATCGACCATCCGGTCGAGCACGCGGGCCGTGTCGCGGACCGGCTCGCCGCGTCCGAGCTGCACGTCGCGCGGGGTCAGGAAGATCGGGTGCGCCCCGAGCTGCCAGGCCCCCACCTCGAACGAGACCCGCGTGCGCGTCGAGGACTTCATGAACAGCATCGCGAACGCCTTCCCCGCGAGCGGCCGCGCCGTGTAGGCGCCGCGCCGCATCCGGTCGGCGAGCGCGAAGAGGGCACGCAGCTCGGCGGGCGCGAAGTCGCGCAGGGTCAGGAAGTCGCGATGGGTCGTCACAGGATGTACTTCCGCAGGTCCTCGTCTTCGGCGATCGCGGCGAGTCGGGCGCGGACCGTGGCGCCGTCGATCACCTCGGGGGCGGTCCCCCGCTCGGGCAGCTCATACAGCACCGACTCCAGCAGCGTCGTCATCACCGTGTGGAGGCGACGGGCACCGATGTTCTCCATGCGCGCGTTGAGCCGAGCGGCGATCCGTGCGATCTCGGCGATGCCGTCGTCGGTGAAGCTGAGCGCCGCCCCCTCGGCCGCGACGAGTGCCGCGTACTGCTTGGTGAGCGCGTGCTCCGGCTCCGTCATGATGCGGACGAAGTCAGCCTCGGTGAGGGGCTTGAGCTCCACGCGGATGGGGAAGCGCCCCTGCAGCTCGGGGATCAGGTCGCTGGGCTTGGAGACGTGGAAGGCGCCGGCCGCCACGAAGAGCACATGGTCCGTCTTCACCATCCCGTACTTGGTCTGCACGTTGGAGCCCTCGACGATCGGCAGGAGGTCGCGCTGGACCCCCTCGCGCGACACGTCAGGGCCGCCGCGGTCGCCCGCGCCGCCCGCGATCTTGTCGATCTCGTCGAGGAAGACGATCCCCATCGACTCCGCCCGCTCCATCGCGTCGGCGGTGACGTCGTCGAGGTTGATGAGCTTGTCGAACTCCTGATCGAGCAGGATCCGCCGCGCTTCCGAGACGGGAACGGTGCGCTTCTTGGTCCGCTTGGGGAGGAGCTCGGAGAACATCTCCGCGAAGTTCTGCATCCCCTCGGGAGCCCCCGACTGGGAGAGCGCGTCGATGGCCGGCCCGTGCTGCGCCACCTCCACCTCGACCTCCCGGTGCTCGAGCTGCCCGTCGCGCAGGAGCTGGCGGAGCTTCTCGCGGGTGCGCTCGTGGCGCTCGCGCGCCCGCGCCTGTTCCTCGGCCACCTGACCGTCGGGGCCGGCGACGAAGACGCGCTGCGGGTCGTCCGCCGCGGGAGCCGTGGGTTCCGCCGCCGGGGGCGGGAGCAGGAGGTCGAGGAGCCGCTCGTCCACACGGTCGTGCGCGAGGTCCTCCACCTCCGACTCGCGCTCGCTGCGGACCATCTCGACGGCGCTCTCCACGAGATCGCGGACCATCCCCTCGACGTCGCGCCCCACGTAGCCCACCTCGGTGAACTTCGACGCCTCCACCTTCACGAACGGCGCGCCGGCGAGCTTGGCGAGACGGCGCGCGATCTCCGTCTTGCCCACGCCCGTGGGGCCGATGAGGATGATGTTGTTCGGCGCGATCTCGTCGCGGATCCCCTCGGGCGCGCGCTGACGGCGCCAGCGGTTGCGGAGCGCGATGGCCACCGCCTTCTTGGCGTCCGCCTGCCCGACGATGTAGCGGTCGAGCTCCGCGACGATCTTGCGCGGGGACAGGTCGGCGAGGCGCGCGAGCGCCTGTTCCGTCCGGGGCGACGGCATCAGTCCGCCGGTTCGACGACGGTGATCTGCGTGTTGGTGTACACGCAGATCTCCCCCGCGATCGTCAGCGCCCGACGCACGACCTCCGCCGGCGTCAGCGCGGTCTCGCGCACCAGCGCCCGCGCCGCCGCGAGCGCATACGACCCGCCCGAGCCGATGGCGAGGATGCCATCGTCCGGCTCGATGAGTTCGCCGGTGCCGGAGAGGACGAAGCCGTGGTCGCGGTCCACCACGATCAGGAGCGCCTCGAGGCGCCGGAGCGCGCGGTCCGAGCGCCAGTCCTTGGCGAGCTCGACCGCCGCGCGCTGCAGGTTCCCCGGGTGCCGCTCGAGCTTCTCCTCGAAGCGCTCGAACAGGGTCAGCGCATCGGCCGCGGCCCCGGCGAAGCCCGCGAGGACCTTCCCCCCCTTCAGCGCCCGGACCTTCACCGCGCCCGCCTTCATCACGGTGTCGCCCACGGTCACCTGGCCGTCGCCGCCGATGGCGACGCGGCCGTCCCGGCGGACGGCGAGGATGGTGGTGGCGTGGAAGACGGGGAGCGTCATTCGTGTAATATAGGGCCATGGAGACGCCGCGCGGTCTCGAGACACCCTCGACGGGAGCCCGCTGGGGCCTGTTCGCCCTGACGCTGGCCGCCGCCCTCCTCCGGCTCCACGGCCTCGCCGCGGAGGAGCCCTGGTTCGACGAAGTCTTCAGCATCGTTGCCTCGAGTCAGGACCTCCCCACCCTCTGGCGGAGCGCGCTGGCCGACCAGACCAACCCACCCGGCTTCTATCTGCTGCTCTGGGGGTGGATCCACCTCGGTGGGTTCGACCTCGCCTGGATGCGCCTGCTTCCGGCCCTGGCCTCGATCGTCGCCGTGCCGGCCGTCGGGCTCGCCACCTTCCGCCTCGGGCGCGGTGCAGGGCCCGCACTGGTGGCGGCCGCCCTCGCCGCGGTGAGTCCGCTGATGCTCGCGATGGCGCACGAGTTGCGCACGTACGCGATGCTCGCCCTGGTGACCACGTTGACCCTCGCCGCGGTAGTGCGGGGGCACCGTGTCGCGACCGCGGCCGGCTACCTCGCCCTCGTCGCGCTGCACTACTTCGGCGCCTTCGTCGTCGCGGCGCTCGCCCTCGGGGAGATCCTCCGCGACCCCCGACGGTGGCGCGCGGCCGTCGCGACCGCCCTCCCCAGCGCCCTGCTGCTCGGCGGCTGGCTCGCCCTCGTCGCGCAGTCGGCGGTCGGACGAGTCGGTGGCAACGCGGCGTGGATCCCCCCGTTCCAGCCCCACGATCTCGTCACCCTCGCCGCGCAGGTGGTGGGGACGTTCGGCACGGCGCCGGGGGCCGCCCTCGTGAGTGCGGCACTCCTCGCCGCGCTGGGCATCGGCCTGGTGGCCGCGCGCCGAGATCCGCCCCTGCGCCCGGTCGTCACCCTGGCCGTCCTCCCCCTGCTCCTGGTCGGCGTCACCGCCACGCTCCTCGACCGGCCACTCTGGGTAGCGCGCTATCTGATCATCGTGCTGCCGGCATGGTGGATGCTCCTGGCCATCGCGCTCGGGCGGTGGAGTGGCCGCGCCGGACGGGTGGGGACGCTCGCGATGCTCGCGTGGGCGACACTCGCGGGACTCCACGCCGAACGGGTGCGCCCGCGAAAGACGGCTTGGTCCGCCGTCGCGCGCGCCCTCACCACCGCGGGGCCACGGACGCTCTGTGCCACCGAGTTCTACGTGACCTTGCCGCTCCGCTACCAGGCCCTGGAGCATGGCATCCCGCTGACGTTGCTCGACCTCGACGCCTGTACCGCGGCGAGACGTCCCGACGGCGTGCTCCTGCGCCCGGGCACCGAGACGATGCTCCGCGTCCTCGCAGCCCGGGGAGCCACCATCGGCCCCGCGACGGACCTGCACACGATGTTCCCCGAGACGCGACTCGCGCCGATCGCGTGGCCTGCGACGTCGCCCTGAGTTATCTCGCCGCCTGGCCGCACCGCGGCACCCTCACAGACCTTCAGGCGCGCGGATGCGCCCGGCGATGCACCTGCTTGAGTCGATCCACCGAGGTGTGCGTGTAGATCTGCGTCGTCGTGATGCTCGCGTGCCCGAGCAGCTCCTGCACCGCGCGCAGATCCGCGCCCTCGTCGAGGAGGTGCGTGGCGAAGGTGTGCCGTAGCGCGTGCGCGCTGAGCCCCGCCCCCTCGTCGACCCCAGCCAAGTGCGCCTTCACGGCGTCGTGCAGCGCCTTGGCACTGAGACGCGTGCCGCGTCGACTGAGGAACCACGCGGAGCGATCGGCCTTCGGCCCCACCGCGGCCACGAGCGCATCGCGCACGCGCTCGTATTCGCGGAGCGCCCGCTGCGCCGGCCCACCCACCGGCACGATCCGCTCCTTGCGTCCCTTGCCCCGCACCTTCACCACGCCGCCCAGCAGGTCGAGATCCGCGCGGTTGATCCCGCGGAGCTCGGAGAGGCGCAGACCGGCCGAGTAGAAGAGCTCGAGGATCGCGAGGTCGCGCACCGCGGTGAAACTCCCGTCCTGAGCCCGCGTCGCCGCGGCCGTGAGCAGCGTCTCGACCTGGCCGCGATCGAGATGCCCCGGCAGGTGACGCTCGAGCTTCGGCGTCCCCACCGCACGCGCGGGGTTCGTCGACACACGATCCTCCCGATGGAGGAAGCGATAGAAGCTGCGCGCCGCGCTCAGCATCCGCGCGCTCGAGCGTTTGGCGAGCCCGCGCCGGGCCAGATGGCCGAGCCAGGCGCGCATCGCGAGCCGGTCGACGGCGGCCCAGTCGACGGCCGCCACGCCGAGGTGCTCACGCAGGAACGCGTCGAGCCCCTCGAGATCCCGACGATACGCCCGCACGGTGTTCGGCGAGACGTCGCGTTCCTTCTCCAGATAGGCGAGGAACTGCGCGATGGCGTCGTCGGGGGCGGTCACCGGACGTCGTGCGCCTCCATCCACTGCGCGAGATCGTGCAGTGCACGCTCGGCGTAGCGCTCGCGCTTCACCGCCTTGTCCCGCGGCGGATCCGGCAGCTCCTCCAGCAATCCGAAGTTGGCGTTCATCGGCTGGAAGTGGGCGGGGTCGGCGTCACGGAGATAGCGGTAGAGCGCGCCGAGCATCGTCGTCGGCGGGGGCAGGACGGGGGCCAGGCCGCGCAGCAGCCGGTCGAGGTTGATCGCCGCGAGCAGTCCCGTCGCCGTGCTCTCGGTGTACCCCTCCACCCCGGTGAGCTGACCGGCGAACAGCGTCGTCGGGGCATCGCGCAGCGCGAGGGGCGGCGTGAGCGCGGCGGGCGCGTTGAGGTACGAGTTGCGGTGGATGCTGCCGAAACGCAGGAACTCCGCCCCGGCGAGCCCCGGGATCATCCGAATGACCTTCTGCTGTTCTCCGATGCGGAGGCGCGTCTGGAACCCGACGAGGTTCCACATCCGGCCGGCGGCGTCCTCGCGGCGCAGCTGCACCACCGCCCACGGCCGACGCCCGTTCCGCGGGTCGCGCAGGCCGATCGGCTTGAGGGGACCGTGCCGGAGGGTCTCCCGACCGCGACGCGCCATCTCCTCGACGGGCATACACCCCTCGAAGTATGGGACGGCGTCGAACTCGTGCGCGGTGAACTGGTCCGCGGCGACGAGCGCGTCGATGAACGCCTCGTACTCGTCGCGCGACATCGGACAGTTGAGGTACGCCCCGCCATCCTCGGCGCCCCCCACCATCGTCTCCTTGTCCCAGCGGGCCTGGCGGAAGGCGATGTCCAGGTCGATGGACTCCGCGGCGAGGATCGGCGCGATGGCGTCGTAGAAGGCGAGCGAGGTGACGCCGAGGCGCGCGCGGATGGTCTCGGCGAGCGCATCACTGGTGAGCGGCCCGGTGGCGACGATGCCCGGCGCGGGAAGGGTCGTCACCTCGTCGGGCGACACGGTCACGCGGGGATGCCCGCGGACGCGCGCGTCCACGTAGGCGCTGAAGACCTCGCGGTCCACGGCCAGCGCGGAGCCCGCCGGGACCCGCGCGGCGTCCGCCCCCTCCAGCACGAGGCACCCCAGCGCGCGCATCTCGGCCTTGAGGAGCCCGTGCGCGTTGGTGACCTCGGTGCTTTTGAACGTGTTGGAGCAGACCAGCTCGGCGAGCCGGTCGGTCCGGTGGGCGGCGGTCCCCCGGCCGGGCCGCATCTCGTGCAACACGACATCGTGGCCGCGTTCCGCCAACTGAAAGGCGGCCTCGCTGCCGGCGAGGCCGCCTCCGACGACGTGGATCAGCGCCACGCGCTCACCCGGCGGCCTCGGCCGGCTCCGTGCCCGCCTCCGCCCCAGCCTCCGGCACATCCCACTCGTTGCCGCAGGTGGGATTGAGGCACTTCCGGTACGCCCCGCGGGCCTTGGTCCGCTTGGCCTCCGCGCCGACGGTCTTGCACTCGGGGCACGCCTCGGGCACCGGCTTGTCCCAGCACACGAAGTCGCACGACGGATAGTTCTCGCAGCCGTAGAACGTCTTGCCGCGCTTCTTGGATTTGCGCGCGGCGAGATCCCCGCCGTCCTTGGGGCACTTCACCCCGGTCGGCATCGACTTGGTCCCCTTGCACTTGGGGAAGGTGGTGCAGCCGAGGAACTCCCCGCTCTTGGAGCGACGGACGATCATCGGCGTCGTGCCGCACTCCGGGCAGGGCACCTCCACGTAGCGCTTCTCCCGCGCCTCGTTCTTGAGCGGCCGGGTGAAGTCGCAGCTCTTCGGGTGATGCTCGCAGGCGATGAACGGCCCGAAGAAGCCGCCCTTGGGGATCAACCGCCCGCCGTCCTTGGGACACCGCTCGGCGTCGAGCCCCGTGAGGTCGTGGGCCTCCCGGATCAGCGCCTCGGCATCGACCTGACCGAGGGCGGTGTTGAAGGGGGACCAGAAGCCTTCGAGCACCGCCTGCCAGGCGAGCGCGCCCTCCTCGACCTTGTCGAGCTCCCCCTCCATGCGGGCGGTGAAGCCGACGTCGAACTCGCGCGGGAACTGCCGCACCATGACCTTCTCGACCGATTCGCCGAGCCCCGTGGGGAAGAAGCGCCGCTGCTCGAGCTCCGCGTAGTGCCGCTCCGTGAGCGTGGAGATGATGGAGGCGTAGGTGGACGGGCGCCCGATGCCGAGCTTCTCGAGCTCCTTGACCAGCGAGGCTTCGGAGAAGCGCGGCGGCGGCTCGGTGAAGTGCTGCGTCGGGTCGATGGCCGAGACCGGGATGCGTGCGCCCGCCGCGATCGCGGGCAGCGCCTGCTCGTCCTCGAGGGAGGTGTGATCCCCCTCCTCGTGCGCCTCCTTGTAGAGCGCCAGGAAGCCGGGGAACTTCACGACGGAGCCCGTCGCGCGGAACAGATAGCGACCGAGATCGAAGTCGACGGTGGTCGTGTCGAACATCGCCGGCGCCATCTGCGAGGCCATGAAGCGCTGCCAGATGAGCGTGTAGAGCTTGAGTTGCTCGGGCGAGAGGTACGCCGCCACCTGTTCCGGGGTGCGCGCCGGATCGGTCGGACGGATGCCCTCGTGCGCCCCCTGCGCGGCATCCCCCGCCGCGTCATCGTACAGCTGGGGCGTCTGCGGGATGTAGGCGGCGGCGAAGTGGTTCGACAGGTGCGCCCGCGCCGCGGCCGCCGCGGACTCCGCCACGCGGACGTGGTCGGTGCGCATGTACGTGATGAGCCCGACGGCGCCCTCCGCCGACGAGAGCTGCACGCCCTCGTAGAGGTTCTGCGCGAGCCGCATGGTGCGCTTGGAGCCGAACCCGAGCTTCTTCGCCGCCTCCTGCTGGAGCGTGCTCGTCTTGAACGGCGCCTCGGGCCGCTTGCGCCGCTCGCGCTTCTTGAGGTCCGTCACGTCGAAGTGCGTGCGCGCGGCGCAGTCGGCGACGATGCGTTCGGCCGACGCCCGGTCCGGGATCACCGGCTTGGCGCCATCCACGTGATGCAGCTTGGCCGTGAAGGGCTGCCCCTCGTGCGAGAGCCGCGCGGCGATCTTCCAATACTCGCGGGGGGTGAAGGCGCGGATCTCGCGCTCGCGCTCCACGAGGAGCCGGAGCGCGACCGTCTGCACGCGCCCCGCCGAGAGCCCCTTCTTGACGGTCTTCCAGAGGACGGGGCTAGCCTTGTAGCCCACGAGCCGGTCGAGGACCCGACGCGCCTGCTGGGCATCCACCTTGCGCTGATCGATGCGCCGGGCCTCGCCCAGCGCCTTGATCACCGCGTCCTTCGTGATCTCATAGAAGAGCGCCCGCTTGATCGGCGCCGCGGAGCCCTTGATCTGGGAGTCCACGTGCCACGCGATTGCCTCCCCCTCGCGGTCCGGGTCGGTGGCGATGAAGATCGCACTGGCCGTCTTCGCCGCGCTCTTGAGCTCGGCGACCGTCTTCTCCTTGCCGGGGATGGTCACGTACTGCGGCTCGAACCCGGCCTCCGGATCGATCCCGATCTGCTTCACCGGGAGATCCCGGATGTGCCCGACCGTCGCCTTCACCAGGTACCGGTTCCCCAGGTACTTCCCGATGGTCTTGGCCTTCGCCGGGGACTCCACGATCACCAGCGACTTGCCGGCGGCCGCCTGCGCCGCCCCCTCATCGTGGGGGAGTTCCGGCTCGACCGGCTGCCGCCGGGCCCGGGTCGCGGTCTTCCGCGCCGCCGTCTTGGTGGCCGTCTTGGTGGCCGACTTCGCGGCCTTCTTGGTCGCCTTCTTCGCAGCTTTCTTCTTGGTCGTCGCCATAAGGTCGGCTATCCTAGTCCCCTGTTTCACGGGATGCAAGCGCTACTATAAAAGAGGCGACCTCGTCCGGTACAAGCAGATCCGTGCTAACCTCATGCTTTGCTTGCAGATAGAACGCTTCTCGCCTCGCCTGCAGGGCCGCGACCGCGGCGACCGGATCGGGACCCGCGACGAGTGGCCGGGCGGCAGATTCGCCACCCATCCGAGCCACTGCGACCCCCGGGGAGACCCGCAGATAGACCCCGAGCATCGATACCCCGAGCCGTGCCCGATGGCCCGGATCCTCGATCCATCCCGCCCCGGGGGCGAGGACGATCGGCGGCCCCCCGACGGGCGCGAGTTCCGCCGTCAGCCGTCGCTCCCAGTCCCGGAACACCCCCTCCCCCTCGCGGGCGAAGAGCGTCGCGATCGGCATCCCCGTGCGCGCGACGATGGCCGCATCCAGGTCCACGCAGGGCCACCCGAGCCGTGTGGCGACCAGAGGCCCGACCGTGCTCTTCCCCGCGCCGGGGAGGCCGAGCAGGACGAGATGGGGACGCGGCGCGGACGGCGGCGCAGCGCGCTCAGCCGATGCGGCCGGCGACATGCGCGAGATACCCGTCCACGTGACGACGCAGCTCGCCGAGGGAGTCCCCGCCGAACTTCTCGAGCACCGCGTCGGCGAGGACGAGGGCCACCATCGCCTCGGCGATGACCCCCATCGCCGGCACCGCGGTCACATCACTGCGCTCGGCGGCCGCCGACGCGGACGCCCCCGTCGCGGCATCCACCGTGTCGAGCGGCTTCATCAGCGTCGAGATGGGCTTCATCGCCACCCGGAGCACCAGCGGCTCCCCGGTGGTCATCCCCCCCTCGAGCCCACCCGCGTGGTTGGTGCGCCGCCGGACGCCGCCGGTCCGCGCCGAGCCGGGCGCCGGGTCGATGGGATCGTGGACCGCTGACCCGCGCCGACGGGCGGCGTCGAATCCCATCCCCATCTCCACGCCCTTCACCGCCGGAATCGAGCAGAGGGCCTGCGCGAGACGGCCATCGAGCTTGCGATCCCAGCTGACGTGGGCGCCGAGTCCCACGGGGAGCCCGGTGACGACCACCTCGCAGATGCCACCGAGCGTGTCGCCCTCGGCCTTGGCAGCGTCGATCGCCGCGCGCATCGCCGCCTCGGCGGTCGCGTCGAGGCACCGGAGCGACGAGGCGTCTGCCGCGGCGTTCAGGTCGTCGGGCCAGACCGCGGGGGGGGCGGCGTCGATGCCGCCGAGGTGAACGAGGTGGCTCCCGATGCGGACATCGAGCTCGGCGAGCAGCCGCTTCGCGACGGCGCCGGCCGCCACGCGGGCGGTCGTCTCGCGCGCGGAGGCGCGCTCCAGAATGTCGCGCGCATCGGTGCGGTCGTACTTGAGGAGCCCGGTGAGGTCGGCGTGCCCGGGACGCACCCGGGTGACCTGCCGGCGGCGGCCCTCGGGCGTGTCGTCCTCCGGGCGCGGGGCCGGGTCCATGATGGCCTCCCAGTTGGCCCAGTCCCGGTTCCGGACGAGGAGCGCGATGGGGGCGCCGATCGTCTCACCGGCGCGAACGCCCGCGAGGAACTCGACGCGGTCCTGCTCGATCGCCATCCGTCGCCCGCGGCCGTAGCCCTGCTGACGCCTCGCGAGTTCAACGTCCACGTCGGACGCCAGAAGCCGAAGCCCGGCCGGGACGCCCTCGACGAGGGCGATCAGGGCCGGGCCGTGCGACTCGCCCGCGGTACGGAAGGTGAGTCGGGTCATACGACGGCGGGGGCGGCGGTCGCGCCCGACCTCAGCAGTCGGGGGGCCGCACCACTTCGCCCTCGTCGACGATGTGGGGCGTGACGAGGATCAGCAGGTCCTGCTTCCGCTCCTCCAGGCGCTCCTGCCGGAAGAGGCGCCCGATGAGGGGCAGCTTCATCAGCACGGGGATTCCCGACTGAAGCTTGGTCACCTGCGTCTGCGTGAGGCCGGCGATGACCGCGGTCTCGCCGTCGGCCACGAGCACCTCGTTGGTGGCCGTCCGCTCGGTGATGCTCGGTCCGGCCTCGGTGATCGAGAGGAGCGACTGCTGCGTCGCCTTGATCGACATCGCGATCTGCCGATTGGCCGTGACGTGCGGCGTCACGTTGAGCCCGATGCCGATCTTCTGGCGGTAGATCTGCGGGGCGACCGCCTGGATCTGGCCCGGGATGGTCGGCGGGGTGAGCAGGAAGGCCTGCTCGGTGCCGGCGAAGAGGGACGCCTCGCGGTTGTCGACGGTGGTGGTGCTCGGCTCGGCCTGGATGTCCGAGAGCTGTTCGGAGCTCAACGCGTCGAGGAAGGTCGTCAGGTTGTTCCCGCCGACGGCCATCGTGTAGATGAGGCTGAGGGCCGAGGACGTCCGGAAGATCCGGTTCGCGTTGGCCACACCGGAGAAGGCGTCACCGCCTAGGGCGATGGTGAAGTTGCCGGCCGTCCCGCGGGGCAGCACCGCGTTCTGGTAGTTGGGGACGGTGGCGTTGGCCGCCGTGCCCACGTCATAGCTGAGACCGAGCTCCTCGGTGGCCGAGCGGTCCACCGAGATGATCTTCGCGCGGATGGCGACCTGCGGGGTGCGACGGTCGAGTTCACGGACGTAGCGCACGATCTCCGGGAGCCGCGAGCCGGTCTCGGTGATGATCAGCGTGTTGGTCTTGGCATCGACGGCGACGGTGCCGCGCCCACACGACTGGGGCGCCGCGGCGCTCCCGCCCTCGGCCGGCGCCGCTTCGGCGGCGGCCGCGGAGGAGCTCGCGCAGGCCGCGATGAGCTGCCGCACCGTCTCAGCGAGCTCCGCGACCTTGGCGTAGTTCACCGCGATGATCTGCGAGACCAACGGCTCGGTCGCCGTCCGGCTCGCGATGTTGGCGTAGGTGTCGATCGTGATGATGCCGCTCGTATCCTCGACCGCCGAGAGCCCGTAGGCCTGGAGGATCTTGGCGAGCGCGACGTCCCACGGCTGCCCGGGGATCTCGGCAGTGACGTCCGCCTTGACCGTCGGCCCCGTGATGAAGGTCTTGCCCGAGAGGGAGGCGAAGGCCGCGATCACGTCGCGGATGGGCATGTCGACGAACGAGAAGTTCGCGCGCGGCTGCTCGGCCCGCTGCTGAGCCGCGGCCACCGGGGCCACGGCGAGAGTCAGGCCGGCCGCGAACGCGACCAGGGTGATGCTGCGCCTCATGGCGTCCTCTCCCTGCGGGGTGCGTTGAGCGTCAGGGTCTCCTGACGCGAGAAGCCGAACTCATCGATGCTGATGCTTACGCGACCGGTCTGGATGGCAGTCACCCGGATCCGACCGAACACCGAGCCCACGCGCGCCCGGTAGAGCTCGTTCGTCGAGGCGTCCTTGAGCAGGGCGAACGAATTGCGCCCCGCGGGATCCACGATGATGCCCGTGACCATCAGGTCCTCGAACAGCGGCCGGATGTCCCCGGTCGCGATGAGCGACGCGAACGGGTCGCGCCTCCCCGCCCGGTTGTATGTGAAGGTCTCGCGATCGAAGACAACGCGGCCCGCGGAATCGCGTGCGAACTCCTTGATCTGCGGCGCCGGCGGCGGCGCGGGCGCGGGCGCCGGCTGCTGCGCCGCGATGGCGGTCGACGCCACGAGCCCCAGGACGGGGAGGAGCGACCACCTCATCGGGCACCTCCGCCCTGAGCCGGCGCCGCCTGCTTGGAGACGTAGGTCTGGATATCGAAGGTGGCGACGAGGAGGCGCTGATCCGGCCGCGCCGGCTCGGCGCTGGCAGCCGACCCGGCGGTGGCGGGGGCCTCGGCCAGCGTCAGGTTCGCCGGCACGATGATCCGCGGCAGGCCGCCGATCGCCGACAGCAGGGCCCCGATCTGGTGATACGTCCCCTGCACCGACATCCGGAACTGGTAGGTGTCGAACTGCGCGCCCTCGGTGGTCGGACCGGGGGCGAAGTTCGAGAACTGCAATCCGGCGCGCCGGGCCGCGACGTTGATCTGGTCGAGGAGGGCCGGCACCTCGTTCCCCGTGGGGATCAGGGTGCGAATCACCTCGAGACTCTGCTGGGCCTGCTCTGCCTCCCGAGACACCTCATCGACGGATCCGCGCGCGACGACGGTCTTGGCGCGGCGGTTGGCCGCCTCAAGCGCCTCGACCCGGGTGCGCGATTCCTCGATGGCGAGTGCCTTCGGGGCATACACGAAGTTCCAATAGGCCACCGCCCCGACGATCCCCACGATGCCCACGAGGAGCATCGCCTGATCCCGCTGCGAGGTTGGCATGCTAGGCATCGCTCACCTCACCGTGAACTTGAGGGGGACGGTCTGGAGGAGCGCCGGGTCCGGCGACTCGTAGGCCATGTCGAGCGTGAACTCGGTGACCTCCTTCCCCTCCACCTGGGCCACGGCGGAGACCGCGAGGGTCACGTGTTGCAGGTACGGGGAATCTTCAAGCTGCTTCATGAAGATGGTCAGCGCCTGGATGTTGACCGTCACGCCGATCACGCGGATCCCCAGCGGTGGGGCCTGCCCCGCTGCGATCTGTTCCGCCGACGGCGCCGTCGCCGCGCCGGAGGGCGCGACGGAGCGGAGCCAGGTGTAGGTCGGCAGGGCACGAGAGACTTCGTCGAGGACGTGCGCCCAGACGTACCGCTGGCCGTCCACCGCGGCGATGATGGACATCTGGCTCATCACGGAATCGCGCTTGGCCTGCGCCACCTGCACCTGATCGACGACCTCCTTGTACCGGGAGCTGTCGGCCTGCGCACTGCTCACCAGCTCCGCCAGCTCGCTCTCGATCCGCTGCTGGACGATCGCCATGGCGCCGGTCGTCGTGCCGCCGAGGATGATCCCGCCGACGGCGACCGCGAGCCACGGGTCAGTGATGAGCTGCTTGGCATAGCCGAGGAGGACCGACAGGTCGATGCCGCGCGCCCCACCGCGCGCCTTGGCCCGCGCCCCTGGGAGGAGATTGATCTCGATCATGACTGGCCCCAGCGTCAGGCGGGCTGGCGGAGCGCCAGGCCGATGGAGAGCATCAGGAGCGGGGCGACCTCATCGGTCGCGAGCCCCTCGAAGGCGCCGTCGCGCACCGCCAGCGCGTGCAGCGGGCTGGCCGGCGTGACCGGCAGCCCGAGCCGCGCCGCGAGGGCGTCGATGAGCCCGGGCGCCCGCGACCCACCGCCGCAGACGAAGACCGACCCGACCTGCCCCGCGCTGCGCGACGAGGAGGCGAGGAAGGCCGCCGCCCGCTCGATGCCCACCGCGATCTCCTCCCCGCGGGAGACGAGCACCGCGTCGAGGTCCTCGGACCGGTCGGTGCCCTCGAGGATCCCCACCGCCCGCGCGGCATCGAGCCCGCGGTCGCGCTGCAGGTCCTCGCGGAACCGCCGCGTCCCGACCAGGAGGTCGCGCGTCAGCACCGGCACGCCCTCCTCGACGATGTTGATGTTCGTGACCTCGTGGCCGATGTTGACGAGCGCCACGGTGCCCGTCATCGCCTCGGGATGGTTCAGCTCGAACGCGTTGTGGAGCGCGAACGCATCGACGTCGATGGCCGAGGCGGTGAGCCCCGCCTCACCGAGGAGCCGGAGGCGCGCCTCCACGAGCTCGCGCTTGGCCGCCACGAGCAGCACCTGCATCTGCTCCCCCGCCCCCATCGGGTCGAGGATCTGGAAGTCGAGCTCCACCGACTCCATGTCGAAGGGCACGTGCTGCTCCGCCTCCCAGCGCATCAGCTCGCGCGCCTGGGACTCCTTCACGCGGTCGATGGTGAGCTTCTTGATGATCACGTCACGCCCACCGACGGCGGTGACCACACTGGTGCCGCTCACCCCGGCGGCCTGCAGCGCCGCCGTGAGGGCCTCGGCCACGATGCCCGTATCCATCACCTCGCCCTCGACGATGGCGTCGGCGAGGAGAGGCATCAGGGCCACGCGGACCAGCTCGGGCTGGCCCTTGGCGTGGTCGATGACCGCGACCTTGATGAGTCCGGAGCCGATGTCGAGTCCGACCGTTGTCTTCTTGCGTCCGAACAGAGCCATGACGGGGCGCTGGAGAGGCCTACGGAGTCTCACAATTATATGACATCAGAGCGGCGGGGGTAACGGGGGCACCGGGATGACGGCGCAGTCCGGCTCCCGGCGCACCAGGAATACCGCGGTGGAGCGGATGCGCATCCGCTCGACCGCGGCCTCGAGCGCCACCCGCACCAGGCTGGTGTCCAGGGGCATCCACCGAATGGTGAACGGCACCCCGCCGACACTCCGGCCATCGCGCGCCGCGAGACCGCTCGCGGCGCATCCTGCCTCGGGGCCGCCCCACCGCGCCACGCCGGCCGCCTCGACCAACGCGGCGCGAACGCGCAGGGCATCCCGGGCCAGCACCACGCGCTGGCGGACCCGCCACCCGTGGAACGCGACGAGCGCGGTCAGCGCCTCCAGCCCCAGGAGGAGCCCGAGCACCAGCGGCAGCGCCATCCCGCGCCGGCCCCTCACGTTCGACCCACCCGCTGCCGGAGCGTGTCCGCGAGTCCCGGCACCCGGATGGCGATGCCCACGCCCGACGCGTCGCCCCAGACGCGAAAGCCGCCATTCGCTCGGCTTCGCACCGGGCCGGCGATGGGTTGCACCACGCCACAGGCGAGCGGCGAACAGGTGCGCCACCCCACCATCCACTGGCCGTCTCCCGCCTGATAGGCCGTGAGCATCGCGAGGTGCGTCACTTGGATGAGCGCCGCGGGCGTCGCCAGCGGGCAGCCCGGTCGCACGCCGAGCGTATCCACCAGACGGCTCCACATCCACGTGCCGAGGAGGGGCTCGACGCGTCCGCGCCACCACTCCTCCGCCGCGCTGACGCCGCCGCCGAGTGGACTGTCGACGACCAGGGGTTGCAGGGCGCTGCCGTCCGCACAGGCCAGGCCCTCCCGGATGACCTGCCGCAGCAGGAGCGCCGTGTCCCCGACCGGGCGCACGGACGCCGCCCCCCGCACCACCGCGCCCACGACGTCGAGCACCTCCAGCGCGCCCGCCCGGGCGCCGAGTGCCGCCACCCCCAGCGCGGCCACGCGCCGATGCGTGCGCCAGAGCGCGACCGCCGGGCCCGCGACGAGGGCGCCGAGCACCACGGCGACGAGGAGCTCGGCGAGGGTGACACCGCGACGTCTCACCGGCACCGGCGCTGGACGAGCAACACCGGGCTCGTCGGCAGCCCCTCGATGCGCAGCGTGTCCCCCTCGGCGCACGGGCGAGCGGCGAAGGCATCGAGCGCCTCCCCGGCGCGCCGAAGCGCCTCAAGCTCACCCAGGGCGGAACGGATCCCGGTCAGCCCGCGAGTGAGATCCCGTGCGACGACCCCGGCGCCGACCGTGAGCAGCAGGACGGCGAGCACGACCTCGGCGAGGGTGAATCCGTGGCGTCGCACGCCACAGTCTGGCGCGCCACCCAGCGGATCACCGCATCGAACCGTGGCCGCCGTGGGCGAAAAAGCGAAGCGGGGGG
>JBANGJ010000105.1:0-3961 GCA_037975505.1 Gemmatimonadota bacterium
GGCTACTCGCTGGCATTCTCGCCCGGCACGCGCCTCGTCGGCGGTCTCTCCTTCGCCGCGCTCGCCAACGTGGACCTGGCGTTGCGTGACGGCACGACGATTCCGCACCTGCTGTACTTCGCCTATCAGGGCACCTTCGCCATCATCACCGCGGCGCTCATTTCTGGCGCGATCGTCGAGCGCATGAGCTTTCGCGCCTACGTCGTCTTCATCGGCGCCTGGTCGCTCGTGGTGTACGCGCCGGTTGCGCACTGGGTGTGGGGCGGCGGCTGGCTCGCCCAGCTCGGGGTTCTCGACTTCGCCGGCGGCACCGTCGTGCACATCACCGCCGGCACCGCCGCGCTCGTCGCGGCGACGATGGTTGGCCCGCGGCGTGACTACGGCCGGCAGGCGTTCCTGCCGCACAACGTGCCGATGATGCTCACCGGGGCGGCCTTGCTCTGGTTCGGCTGGGTGGGCTTCAACGGCGGGAGCGCCCTCGCGGTGAATGGCATCGCCGTGCAGGCGACGGTCAACACTGTGCTCGCGCCGATCGCGGCGGTGGTCACCTGGTTGGCGCTGGAGCTCGGCCGCAGCGGCCGAGCCACCGCCGTGGGCGCAGGGACCGCCATCGTCGTCGGACTCGTCGCCATCACGCCGGGGTGCGGCTTCGTGAGCCCCCTCGGCGCGCTGGCCATCGGGGCGCTCACCGCCATCCCGTGCCAACTCGTGATCCACTGGCGCCCGCGAACGGCGCTCGATGACGCCCTCGATGTGGTCGGTGCCCACGGCACCGGGGGCGTGGTGGGGGCGCTGCTCACCGGCGTCTTCACGACCACTGCGTGGGGAGGACCGGCGGGGCTGCTCGAGGGCGCGCCGCGCCAGCTCGGGCTGCAGGCCCTCGGCGTGGTGGCCGTGATGGCCTGGACGGCGATGGCGACCTGGGGCATCCTCGCGACGATCCGGCGCGTGGTACCGCTCCGTGTCACCGCCCGAGACGAGGCCGCCGGACTCGATGTCGGCGAGCACGGCGAGGAAGGTTACGGCGATGGCGAGGGCGCGATCCTCGTCCTCGACACCCCGACGGCGAGGGCCGCTCGATGAAGCTCGTGGTCGCAATCATCCGTCCCGAACGGCTCACGTCGGTGCTCGAGTCGCTCTACCGCGCCGAGGTGCGCGGGCTCACGGTCAGCAAGGTCCAGGGCCACGGCGGTGAGACCGAGCACGTGGAGACGTATCGGGGCACCACGGTGAAGATGGACCTTCAGGCCAAGGTCCGGCTCGAGATCGGCGTGTCGGAGGCGTTCGTGCAGCCGACCATCGACGCGATTGTGCAGGGCGCCCGGACGGGCGACGTGGGCGACGGGAAGATCTTCGTGCTTCCCGTGGAGCAGATCGTGCGCATCCGCACCGGCGAGACCGACACCGCCGCCGTGACACCCGTGGAGCCCGCCGAATGACGCGGGCGCAGCGGTGGACCCGCGGGCGTGCCCGGCAGCTCGCCGTGCTGGCCCTCGCCGGCGGCCTCGCGGCCTCCGCGACGTCCTGCACCAACATCATGCTGGGCGGCGCGACGGTGATCGAGAATCTCGACGCGCCGCGCACCGAGGTGGCCTACGGCCCCGGCCCGCGCCAGCGTGCCGACGTCTACCGGCCGCTCGGCCCCGACGGGCGCCCCGTCGCCGGTCCGGTGCCGATGGTGGTGTTCATCCACGGCGGCAGCTGGGAGAGCGGGACCAAGGGGCTGTATCGGTGGATGGGCCAGGGGCTCGCCGCCCAGGGGTTCGTGGCGGTCGTGCCGAACTACGGCCTGATGCCCGAGACACACTTCCCCGACTTCGTGCACGATGCGGCCCGGGCGGTGGCCTATGCGCGGGCACACGCGGCTGAGTGGGGGGGCGACACCACGCGGTTCTACCTGATGGGACACAGCGCGGGCGCGCAGATCGCGGCGCTCCTCGCCTACGACCCCTCCTACCTCGCCGCCGCTGGGCGCGCCCCGCGCGACCTCGCCGGCTTCATCGGCCTCTCCGGGCCGTATGACTTCGTCCTCGACTCCAAGCTCCTGCGCCGCACCTTCGGCGCATCGCCGGAGCAGGAGGCCGCCTCGCAGCCCGTCCGGTTCGTGACGGCGACGGCGCCGCGCACGCTGCTGGTGATGGGCCGGGACGACCGCACCGTGCGCCCGCGGAACACGCATCGGCTCGCGGCGCGCCTGGCCGAGGTGGGCGCGACGTTCGACACCCTCTGGGTGCCGGGTGACCACGGCGCGACGGTCGGCGCGTTCGCACGCCCCTATCGTCGGGACAGCGAGGTCGTGCGTGCGGTGACGGCTTTCATCCGGTCGGCGGGCCCGGCGATTCGCACGGGCGCTGCCGAACCGAGCCGAGTGCCGCCGACGCCCTGAGCCCGTAGGTTAGGAGGTATGCCTCGCCTCCGACTCGCGCGCCTCGCGCTCATCACGCTCCTCGGCTCCGGCCTCCCCGCACAGGCCCCGGCGCCCGCCCCGATTACCCCGCCCACCCTCACGCTTCTGGCCGACCGCGCGCTCGACGGGCGTGGGGGGCGCTGGCAGCGGGTGGCCGTGACGATCGCCGGGGGACGCATCACACGGATCGATACGAACGTCACCGCCGCGACCGTCTCCGCGCGAGGGCCGGTGCTCGACCTGGGGCCCGTCACGCTGATGCCGGGATGGATCGACACGCACGTCCATCTCGACTCGCACTGGGACAAGACCGGCCGCATCGCCACCGAGACCGAGCCGGCGGCGGAGGCCGCACTGGGCATCGCCTGGGGCGCGTGGCAGACATTGCAGGCGGGGTTCACCACCGTGCAGTCGGTCGGCGACCCGAGCGAGGGCCCGTTGCGGGATGCCATTCGCGACACCGGCTTCCCGGGGCCCCGGGTGCTGACCTCGCTGGCGTGGGTCGAGGCGGACCGAGACACGCCGGACTCGACGCTCCGGCGTCTGGTGCGTGACCGGCGGGCGCAGGGCGCCGACCTCGTGAAGATCTTCGCATCGTCGAGCCAGCGTGTGGGGGCGACCCCCACCATCACCGAACACCAACTGCAGGTGGCGTGCGATGAGGCGAAGGCGGTCGGGCTCCGCAGCATGGTGCACGCGTATCGCTCACAGGTGGCGGCCGCGGCGCGCGCCGGCTGCGGCCAGGTGGAGCACGCCACCTATGCCACGCAGGCCGACATCGACGCCGCCGTGCGCGCTGGGACCTATCTCAGCCCGCAGGTGGGGCTCGTCGTCCAGAACTACATCGCGAACCAGGCGCGATACCTCGGCGTGGGGAACTACACGCCGGAGGGGATGCAGACGATGCTACGCGACCTCCCGCTCGACTTCGCCGTCTGTCGGATGATGGTGCAGACGCCCGGTGCCAAGGTCGTCTTCTCCACCGACGCCACCGCCGGGGCGCACGGCCGCAACGCCGATGAGTTCCTCGGTCGCGTGACGCACTGCGGCCAGACGCCGATGCAGGCGCTCGTCTCCGCGCAGAGCGTGGCCGCCGAGGCGATTGGCCTCGGGGACCGAATCGGATCGCTCCGGGTGGGCTACGAGGCCGACCTGATCGCGGTCGCCGGCGACCCGCTGACGGATCTCACCGCCGTGCATCGGGTGATGCTGGTGATGCGCGGGGGGACCATCGTCCGCCTGGCGCCCGTGCGGTGATTCCAGTGGAACGCCGCGACTTTCTCATCTCGTCCGCCCTCGGGGCCGCCGCCGTGAGCGGCCTCCCCGTCTCGGCCGCCGCCCATCCCTCCACCACGCCGCTCATGTCCGCCACCTCGTCTCACGACACCCAGCCCCCGACCCGGAAGATCCTCATCGCCGGCGGTGGTTTTGAGACCTCGTACATCCGCTACATGGCGCAGCTCTCGGGCAAGGCCCGTCCGCGGATCTGCTATCTCCCCACCGCCTCCGCGGACGACCAGGACGGCATCATCCGGTTCTACCAGCAGTGTGCGC
>JBANGJ010000114.1:0-4107 GCA_037975505.1 Gemmatimonadota bacterium
AGCCCGGCGTTGTGCGCCTCTTCCCCCAGCATCGGACCTATGACCCCCCAGGAGGCCCCATGAGCACCCCAGCACCCCCACCGCCCCCGGCGACCCTTCCCGCCCGTGGACCTGGCCGACAGTTGTGGGCGGCGGTCACGAAGTCCTACGTCCTCGGCGCCGGCGAGCTCCAGATCCTCGAGGCCGCTGCGGTGGCGTGGACTGCACATCAGGAGGCCGCCGCCCACATCGCCGCCGAGGGCGTGGTGGTCAACAGTCCGCAAGGCATGAAGGCGAACCCCGCCGTCGCCATCCTCGATCGCACCGGCGCCGCCGTGGCCCGCTACCTGAAGCAGCTTGGCGTGAGCCTCCCCGAGGAGGACGTGAAGCGGCTGAAGGGCGGTGGTGGTCGCCCGGCCGTCGTGCGCCTCCCACGGGCTTCGTGATGGCACGTCGCCGACCCCCTGCCGAGCCCGCCGACGAGGTCGACCTGGAGGCCATGCCGCCCAACTGGGCTGCCCGGTGGGTTTGGGTGCTCCGGTGGGGCGACGAGTTGATGGGCGGGAGCCCGAGCTACGCCCACAACCACCGCACCATCTACAACGCCGGCCCCGTCGAGCCATGCCTCGATCGGGTGCGCCGCTGGTGGGTCGAGAAGGACCCAGAGCAACGGCGCCGGGTGTGGGCCGACGACGACGAATGGGTCGGGTTCGACGGCCTCGAGCACTGCCCTCGCCATGACCGGGCGGTCGCCTACTGCGAACCGTCGTGCCCGACGATCCAGCGCCTCCAGCGCGAGTACGACGCCACCCACGCCCACGCGTGGACCAACCCAACCACATGACACACCCCCAAGGAGAACACCAACACATGACCAACCGCACCAACGACCCCGCTGGCGTGGACGACCTCGTGCGATCCGCCGGCGACCGAGGGAGAGTCACGTTCGACGCCCCGACGGCATCCGCCGACGTGCCCGCCGAGGACCTGACACCCGCCCCGATCGACCTGGACGACGACGGCCCCAATCACTGCCCCGGGTGCCAGCCGTGCAAGCGCCACAAGCAGGCTGTCGCGTTCTGTGATCAGGACTGCCCGACCGTCGTGCGCTTGCAGGCCGCCGAGGACGGCGAGAACGCCCACTACTGGAACGGGACAGCGGGATAACCAGAGGAGAGCCCGTGCCCGACAACGCCCACTACCGACACACCCAAGGAGCACAGCCAATGAACGAGAGCGCCCCCGAGAACATCGAGGAAGATCTGCGCGCCGCCAACGCCCGCCGGCGGGTCAACCCTGACGCACCACCGCCAAGAGCCGACACCCCTCCCCCCATGGAGATGGACGACGAGACCCTTCGCGCCGCCATCTTGAATCCATCGACCCGAAAGGAGGTCCTCGCTGATCCGGCCGTCAAGGTGAGGTTGGCCCGCCAGGACCCTGAGGTGCGGGCCGCGCTCGACGAGCTCGAGGCCAAGGTCGAAGCGGCCGAAGCCCGGGCCGAGGAGGCCGTCGAGCGTGCGGCGGGACCCCGCCCGACCCCGCTCCCGGGCGGCAACTACGCGAGCAGCGGCGCCGTGCCCATCACCGGTGACTCTTGGCTGCGCGAACAGGTCGACTTCCTCCGCTACGGCATCGCACCGCGTTCGGGCCGGCGGCAGCCGTCATGACACGCGACCAGCTACTCGACCACCTCGCGGCCACGCGCGAACGTCAAGCCGTCCGCCTCGGACGTTTGGCCGATGTCCATGCCGCATGGTGCGAAGCCGAGGACATCATCCACGCCCTCGACCTGCCAGCCGGATCGCTGGGCATGGACGACGTCTTTGCCGCCGCGCCTGACCTCGTGACACGCGAGCGCCTGCGCCACCTCGTCACCGTCCGCATGTACGCCCTCGATCCACCACCGATCCCCACCGAAGGAGACGACCCCTCATGACCGACTTCCCCACCTCGAGCCCCACACGGACAGCACACATCAACACGCTGATGCCCGATGTCACGCCGACCCTCGGCCCCGGCATCACCGGCGCCCCCAGCGGACCCACCACCCCGGCCGCGTGGGGTGCAGCGTCCGGCCGGTTGTTCCCCCGGCACTCGCTCCCCACGACCTCAACCGGGGTCAAGGAAGTAGACGACGCGATCGACCACTTCGAGCAATACGTCGCGGAGTTCCAAGAAGCGGCGGGCGTGCTCACCGGACTGAGGTCCAACGGTGCCCGCAAGCGCGCCGAGGCAGCCGACGCCGCAGCCGCGGCCGCCGCCATCGAGTCAGGCAAACCCGACCCCGGCCCGGTGAACGTGGACCGCCACCGCGACGCCCTGACCAACGCCACCCGCAAGCGCGACGCCTTGAACCTCGTCCTCCAGCGAGCAGACTCCAAGCTCCAGCGCGCCGTCAAGAAGCACGCCCGGGCACTGCACGCCTACGCCGAGAAGAACGCCGACGACCGGCGCAAAGCAGCGGAGAAGGCCCTTGCGGAACTGGCCCCGGCCCTCGACGAGCTGGGCGAGTTCATCCGCCTCGGAGTGTGGGCGACCAACTTCCCCAACTACCGGGGCCGGCGCTGGAACAAGCCGTTCTTTGTGCCCGCCGCCGGGTCTGAGATCCACGACCTCATCCGCTGGATCCGAGACGCCATGGACGAGCGCCCCGAACCTCCCGGCGGCGCCGGACTGGACGCGGGCCCCGTCCCCGACGAGGAGGCTGCCTGATGGTCACTCAGATCAGCAGCAGCGGACTTCTGAGTCTCCTCACCGGCGAGGGCTGGCACTACGTCGGAGAGGCCGGCGAGCCCGCCTTCCTCAACGGATGGCAGAACATCACGGGCGAACCCAAGACCGCCTTTCGCATTCGCGCCGCCGGAGCGGTGGACGTACATCTCACCGTGCAGTCAGGCACCCCCGGATATCCCATCTTCACCCTGCCCGAGGGCTACCGGCCCGCACACAACACCCACATGACCGGCACCGGGTACTCGTCCCTGTCGCCAGTGACGCCCACGTCCGGCGGTTCCGTGGTGCTGGACGACGGGACCGTGGCCGACGGATCGGTGACGCCGGGAGTCCTGCTGACCTGTTCGGATCAGTTCTTCCTCGACCCGCCGGCCCTCGCGTAGCCCATGTTCGCTCCGGGACCCATGCGCGGTCGTCGCGCCCGCGTGTGGGCTTCGCTCCCGGTGCACGGCGCCGCTCCCGGTCGGGTCCCCTCCTTGCCCGGCCGGGAGCGCGCCCTCTCTAGAATCGGGGCACCGTGGACGACCTCAACGCCTGGTCCGACATCATCAACAACGTTCGGCCCCGCTGGATGCGCGACGCCCTGTGTCGCGAGCACCCCGAGGTGACCTGGTTCCCCGAGCGGGGCGGCACCGGCCGCGAGGCCCGCGCCATCTGTGCCCGATGCCTGGTCCGCGACGAGTGCCGCGACTACGCCACCGAGGGCCACGAGTGGGGCATCTGGGGCGACACCGACGCCCGCGAACGCACCGCCCTGCGCCGGCCCCACGCCGCCTAGCGCAGCACCCGCGACAGCAGGACGACCGCCTGCGCCCAGTTCCAATCAAGGTCGTCATCGCTTTCCGGTGGGTGGCCAGCGAGGGCCCGCCGAGCGATCTGGTGGGCCTCGATGACCTCGAGGCGGTCGCAGTTGCCCGACTCGAGCCAGCCGGACAGCAAGGCCATTCGTCGCGCTGAACTGTCAGCCCCGTTGATCGGCCCCGCAGCCAGCTTGGCGATCACCTCACTCGGCTCGCCGTCGACCTGATCGACCAGGCGCCGGCTCATCGGTCCTCCCTGAACGACAGCGCGGCCACCGCGTCCTCGGCCCGCTTCTGCGACCACGCCGCATACCGCGCCGTCGTCTGCGGACTCGCGTGCCCCGCGAGCTCCTGCACTACCCGAATGTCCTGGCACTCCTCGTAGACCGCCGTCAGGAACAGGTGCCGGCCCCGGTGCGCAGACGCCTTGATACCCATGTCGCGGTACACGTGCGACACGAACGACGACACCGTTTCCGGCTTGATCGGCTCCGGCGTCACGTACGGCCACGTCCGGTGGAACACGTATCCGTGTTCCGGCGCCACCCGCCGCAACCGGCGCTCGACCTCCGGGTGCAACGGCACCACCCGC
>JBANGJ010000120.1:0-10832 GCA_037975505.1 Gemmatimonadota bacterium
GAATCCGGGCGCGACCACCGCCACGAGCCATGGCGCCCCGACGATCCCGAGGAGCGCGAGGACCGCGGTCAGAAGTCCGAGCAATGCCGCCACCGCGCCCGCGAGCCGCCCGGCCTCCTCACGACGTCCCTCGGCGAGCAACGTCGCATACGCCGGGATGAACGACGCCGAGAGCACGCCCTCGCCGAGGAGGTTCTGCAGGAAGTTCGGGATTCGAAAGGCGGCGGCCAGCGCATCCGCCGCTGCCGAGTCACCGAGATAGAAGGCGAGGGCCTTCTGTCGAACCAATCCGGCGAGTCGGCTCAGCGCGATGCCGGCCGCCACGAGCCGAGCCCCCCGCGCGCCGCTCACGGCGCGACCAGCGAACCCGCGTGCAACGCTGCGCCCGCCTTCAGCTGCTGGAGCAGCAGGTCGCCGTGCCGGGCAAGCAGCGGCATCGGATTCAACCGACGCTCCTGCCGGTGCCCCTCCGGCATGAGGGCCGCCCGCACGGCGCCAAGGTCGCGCACCGCCTCCGCCTCGCGCGCCCGCGCGGCGGCCCGGACCCGACGCTCGAGACGGTCCACCCGGTGGCCCAACTGCTGACGCGCCCCCTCGACGACCCGATCCGGCACCAGCGCCCCCGCCGCAGCCGATGCGGCGCCGAGCGCCTCGATGCGCGCTTCCACCTCACGCCGGAGCGCCTCGAGGGCGTCCCGTACATCGTGCGGCACCGCCCGCTCGCCGAGCCGACGCTCCGGGGCGTGCGGATCGCGCAGGTCGCCGATCGTGAGCCCCAAGCGCCCCAGGCGTCGGTCGGTCACCGGTTCAACGATGGTGGCGGACCACCGCGGCACCGCGACCGGACGCGGCGCGCCCAAGGCATCGGCCACGGCCGTCACCTGGGTGAAGTACGCCAGCTCCCCCGGCCCGGCGACGTACGCGACGGTGGGCAGAAGGTTCCGCTCCACCACGGGGCGCAGCAGGACGTTCGCGGAGTACGTGGCCGACTCGCGTTCCGCAGCCTCGAGCGCACGCGCCAGCGGCACCCGCGACTTCACCCCCGCCTCGCATTCGAAGACGAGGGAGAGACGCGGCACTCGCGCGACCTGCGCGCGGAACCCCGCCCGCTCGATCGCGACCGTGCGCATCGAGAGCGCCTCGTCCAGCACGGCGGCGCGACGCAGCGCGTCCACGAGCGTCGGCCGCGCCGCGGCGCGCACCGCCGGATGCCACGCGTCGAGGACGGCGATGCCCAGCGGCTCGAGCAGGTCACGCAGGAAGGCCACATATGCCCCACCGACGGACTGTCCCTCGCGGTAGGCCTGACGCAGCGCATCGAGCACCTCCTGATGCGGCGCGGACGCGGCGGCTTCGGCGAACGACGCCAACACCCCCTCGACGTTTCCAAGCGGCATCTCCGCCATCACCATGCCGTCGGGGCCGATACGCGGAATCTCCAGCCGACGACATCCCGCCTCGTCGGACACCGCGGTCCACGAGGCCTCGGCGAAGTCCGCATCATCCGTCGCCGCCCAGAAGACCGGGGCGGTCGGCACCCCCGTCTCGCGCTCCAATCGGTCCGCGAGCGCGAGGGCCGAGAGGGCCTTGAGCAGCGTGTACATCGGACCGCCGAAGAGCCCCGGCTGCTGGCCGGTGGTCACGACGACGCCGTTCCCCGCCACCACGCGAGCCAGCCGGTCCGCGGCCTCGCCGCGCGCGGCGAAGGCCGGGGCAAGCGCCGCGTGCCACCGCGCGGCATCGGCCGAGGCACGGACCTCGGCGACATGCGCCCGCCACCCCTCGGTGCCCCGGGGGCGCGCCACCGTCCAATCGGCCGGGACGGTCCCCTCCTGCACGGCCCGGGAGAGCGCGTTCCCGCCCAAGGCCTCGGTCACGACGCGCGGGGCGGTCATGCGGGCGACGCGGCCGAAGCCGACGGGCGAGAGGAAGAGAGCCGTGGTGTGCGCATCACTTATGGTAGGGTTCGCCGCGCCCGATCGTGCCGGCCCGGTAGAGCTGCTCCGCCAGCACGAGCCGCGCGAGTTCGTGCGGCAGCGTCCACGGCGCCAACGCCAGACGCTTCCGCGCCCGTTCCCGCACGGCGTCGCCGAGTCCGTAGGCGCCGCCGATCACGAAGGCCACGTCCTGCGCCCGATCCCGACGATCTCGCAGCCAGGCCGCGAACGCCGTCGAATCCAACTGCTCCCCCCCGGGGTCACAGGC
Source organism: Gemmatimonadota bacterium (assembly GCA_037975505.1). Classification (GTDB taxonomy): domain Bacteria; phylum Gemmatimonadota; class Gemmatimonadetes; order Gemmatimonadales; family Gemmatimonadaceae; genus Pseudogemmatithrix. The sequence continues at coordinate 2,206 of JBANGJ010000120.1, forward strand.
CACCACCTCAGCCCGCGACGGGAGCCGTTCCAGGAGTCGGTCCGCCTCGAGCCGCTTGGCCCCGGCGGCATCCGCCGCCCGAGACCCCGCCTCCCGGACCTCCGTGACGGTGAGCGGCCAATAGCGGGCCGCCCGCGTCTCGTATTCAGCGATCGCTTCGGCCAGCGCCGCGTCCCGCGGACGGCCGACCACGAAGAGCCCGACCTGCACGTCCCCGTCCCGTGGCGCCGACCCGCCGCCTCAGGCGTAGATGCCGCGGAGGCGGTGCACCGTCGACACTCGGCTGATGGCCACCATGTACGCCGCCGTCCGCATGTTGACCTTGTGCTGCTGCGAGAGCTTCAGCACGTCGCGGAAGCTGTTCACCATGATCTCGCGCAGCCGGTCGTTCACCGTCTGCTCGGTCCAGTAGTAGCCGCCGCGGTTCTGCACCCACTCGAAGTAGCTCACCGTGACGCCCCCGGCGTTCGCGAGGATGTCCGGGACCACGAAGATCCCCTTCTCATCGAGGATCGCGTCTGCGTTCGCCGTCGTCGGCCCGTTGGCGCCCTCGCAGATGATCTTCGCCTTGATCTCGTGGGCGTTCTTCGTGGTGATGACGTTCTCCAGCGCGGCGGGGACGAGCACGTCGACCGGCAGCTCGAGCAGCGCCTCGTTCGTCAGCGCCTCGCCCTTGCCATAGCCCTCGAGCGTCTTGTTCGTCCGCACATAGGCCATCGCGTCCGCCACGTCGATGCCCTTCGGGTTGTGCCACCCCCCCGTCCGGTCGCTGATCGCGACGACCGTGCAACCGGCCTCGGCGAGGAGCTGGGCCCCGATGGAGCCCACGTTGCCGAAGCCCTGCACCGCCACCGTCGCGCCGCGCACCGGCATCTTGAGGTGCTCGAGCGCCTGGACCGTCGTCAGCATCACGCCGCGACCGGTCGCCTCGCGCCGGCCGAGCGACCCCCCCATCTCCACCGGCTTCCCGGTCGTCACCGCATTGACCGTGTACCCCTTGTGCATGGAGTACGTGTCCATGAGCCACGCCATCACGCGCTCATTCGTGTTGACGTCGGGGGCCGGCACGTCCGAGTCCGGTCCGAGCGTCGCCATGATGCCCGCCGTATACCGGCGCGTCACGCGCTCGAGCTCGCCCACCGACATCTTGAGCGGGTCGCAGATCACGCCGCCCTTGGCACCGCCGAACGGGATGTTGACCACCGCGCACTTCCACGTCATCCACGCCGCGAGCGCCTTCACCTCGTCGAGGGAGACGTTCATGTCGAAGCGAATGCCGCCCTTCGCCGGCCCACGCGAGGTGTTGTGCAGCACGCGGATGCCCGTGAAGACCTCCACCTCCCCGGAGTCCATCATGACCGGGATGGACACGGTGATCTCCTTCTCGGCGCTCCGGAGCACCTTGTAGAGCCCGGGCTCGAGGTCGAGGAGCTCCGCCGCCTTGTCGAAGCGCGACATCATCGCCTCGAAGGGGTTCTCCTCGTTGACGGCATACATACCCGTGTGGGAGCCCCGAGCGAGGAAACGATCCTTGTCGGGACGGACGATCGAATCGGTGGGGAGGCGAAGGTCAGCCATGAGGTCGGATACGGAACCGGCGGGGGGGCCGGCGATTGGGGGTCAGGGACTGCGGCGGCCGACAAGCCGGTCGAAGAGGTCATCGAGGACCTCCCCTCCCTGCTCGACATCCACCGTCTGGGAAAGATACCACAGCGGGGGGGCCTGAGGCGTCCACAGGGCCTCGAGCTTGACCGCGTCCTTCAGGGTACAGACGACCCGGGCGGCGCCGGCGGCACGCGCCGTGATCGCCGCCACGTCCACCGCGGAAAACGGGTGGTGGTCGGGGAACGCCATCCCCTCCACGATCGCCCCGGCCGCTCGAAGTTGCGCCTCGAACGCACCCGGCGCGCCGATTGCCGAGACCGCGAGCACCCGAGTCCCAGCCAGCGCCGGCAACGCCTCGGCTGCCGCCGCAGCGCCACCTACCGGGACGAGGCCAGCCGGTTGCAGATGCAGCACGACCGCGGGGACACCCGGCGCTGCCCGTCGCCACGCCTCGGCCAACCGCTCGGCCTCCGATCGCCCGGTCCCCTTCCGCGTCACCACCAGCACCGCGGCTCTGCACAGCCCCGAGACAGGCTCACGGAGCGGCCCCGCCGGGAGCACCCGGGCCGGGATCCCCTGCTCCGCGGCGAGCAGCACGAGGTCCGCGTCGCGGCGGGCCCGGCGGTGCTGGAAGGCATCATCGAGGACGAGAACGGTCGCGCCCGCCGCGACCGCGCGGCGCGCGCCCGCCACACGGTCCGGATCGGCGATCACGATCGCCCCTGGAGTCAGCCGTTGGTGCACCAGCGGCTCGTCGTCCCCATAACCGCGCAGGAGAATGGCCGGTCGGGCGCCCCGGGCCTGCAGCTGCTGCGCCACCCACGCACTGACCGGGGTCTTGCCCGTCCCGCCCACCGTGAGATTCCCCACGCTGATGGCCGGCGACGGCAGCGCGTGCGAGCGGGCGATGCCGAGGTCGTACGCGACGTTGCGCACCCGCATCACCGCCGAGTACGCCCACCCCAGCGGCGCGAGCACCCGAGGGATCCAGCCCCCTCGCTCCCACGAGGCCACGATGGCGCGGCGAGGTTCGGTCACGGCGCCGGCTCCGAGTCCGACGCAGGCGCCTGCACCGCCGCCGGCCCCAGCCGCCGGCCCAACTCCTCGGCTGCGGCGGCGTCGTCGCCGTCCGGGCGCCACGGAGCGCCGTAGGAGATCACCACTCGCGCGAAGGGCTTGGGCAGCGTGAACCGGTCCCATCCCCGGCCCTGCCAGCTCCGGTCCACGGCAATACGCGCCGGCACCAACAGGGCGCCACTTCGGCGCGCCGCGACGATCGCGCCGGCCTGCGCCACCCCCGCCGGCCCGCGGGGACCATCCGGCGTGAGCGCACCGATCCGGCCCGCCTCGAGCGCCCGGATCATCGCGAGGAGCACCCGGCCGGCGCCTCGCGAGGTGGACCCGCGCACCGTCTCCCAACCCCACCGCTGCACGATACGGGCGATGATCTCGCCGTCCGCGTGCTCGCTCACCATCCCGACGGGCCGGTCGCCCCGCCTGGCCCACGTGATGGGGAGAAGATGCCCGTGCCAATACGCGAACAACAGCGATCGCCCCTCCGCACGGGCGGCACGCCACCCAGCGTCCCCTCGTTCCTCGATCCGCCACGAACGGGCGAGCAGCCGCAGGACGGGCTCGCCCAGCCGCACCGCCCACCGAACGCGGCGGGCGCTCGCCACCGCCCGAGCTTCCGATCGGCTCATGGGACCATCGCCGCGGCCATCGCGGCCACCCGCGACGAGGCGCCCGGCTCCCCGAGGCGGCGACGCACGTCGGCGAGCCCCTCGAGCATCGCGCGCCGTTCGACACCATCCACGTCGAACAGCGGGGCGAGCGCCGATGCCACGGCCGCCGGTTCGAAGGCATCCTGGACGAACTCGGGGGCGACGCGCCGTCCCGCGACGATGTTGAGGAGCCCGATGTGCGGGATGGTCACCAACCGCCGCGCGATCGCGTAGGAGATGGCGCTGGTGCGGTACACGATGGCGCACGGGCACCCGGCGACCGCGGCCTCAAGCGTCGTGGTCCCGCTCTTGCAGAGCGCCACGTCGGCGGCCCGGAGCACGTCGAAGGAGGCAGACCGCACGACCGGGAACGGCACCTCGCCCTCCCGGAACACCACGGTCGGGGCAGCGCTCAGCACCACGCGCAACCCGGGACGCTCGGCCTCCAGCCGACGTGCCACCGCCACGAAATCGCCGAGGTGCCGGCGGATCTCCTCAGCCCGACTGCCGGGAAAGAGGGCCAGCACGTCGCCCTCCAACGGGACCCCGATGCGACGGCGCGCCTCCGCTCGGTTCGGCATCTCAACGGCGCGGTCCAGGAGGGGGTGGCCGACGAAGGTCGCGTCGATGCCGGCCTCGCGGAGCAGGGCCTCCTCAAAGGGCAGAATCACCGCGGCCTTCGTGATCACCTCGGCCATCGTGCGCAGGCGCCCCTTCTTCCACGCCCATACCTGTGGCGTGATGTAGTAGAGGACCGGGACGCCGGCACGGCGCGCCGCCTCGGCCACGCGCAGGTGGAACCCCGGATAGTCGATCAGCACGACGAGTGCGACGCGGCCGGTGGCCATGCGGTCGCGCAGGCGCCGGAGCAGACGCAGATGCGCGGGCACATGCCGCAGCACCTCGACGAAGCCGACGACCCCCTCCTGCTCCGCGAGGAGATCGACCCCGGCCTCCCGCATACGCGCGCCCCCCGTGCCCGCGAGCGCGAGATCGGGACGCGCCTGCCGCAGCCGCTCCGCGAGGATGGCGCCGTGCAGGTCGCCCGACGCCTCCCCCGCGAGAATCAAGACCTCACGCACTGCGCGGCACGAGCGGAGGACGCGAGCGCTCGATGTCCGCGACGATCCGGAGCGCCACGGCGAGCGCGTCGCGCCCCGCGCGCCCCGTCACCGCGACCGGCGCCTCGCCCCGGAGCGCTGCGGCGAAGCTCTCGAGTTCCAGCTTCAGCGGTTCGCCCTCAGGCGCCTCGAGGGGCACGCGCTCCACGTACGCCTCGAGCGGCTGGGCCTGTCGCGTCAGCGTCGCGAGGTCCACATCGCCCCGCAGGCGATACCACTCCCCGCTCCCCGAGGCCAGGTCGAGGGAGAGATACCCGTTGCGCTGGAAGATCCGGAGCTTGCGCATCCGGTCCTTCGAGACGCGACTCGAGGTGATCGTCGCCACGGCACCGGACTCGAAGGTCAACCGCGCATCCGCGATGTCGATCGACGGGGTCAACACGCCCACCCCGGCCGCCGAGACCTCGCGCACCGGCGACCCCATGAGGGTCAGGACGAGGTCGATGTCGTGGATCATCAGGTCCAGCACCACCGCCACGTCGGAGCCACGCGGATTGAAGGGGGCCAGCCGGTCGCTGTCGATGAAGAGCGGCTGATCGACGTGCGGCCGCGCCGCGCGGATGGCGCGGTTGAAGCGCTCCACGTGCCCGATCTGCACGAGGACACCCTGCCGGTCGGCGAGGGCGAGCAGCTCGTCCGCCTCGTCCAGCGTCACGGTGATCGGCTTCTCGATCAGCAGGTGCTTCCCCTTCGCGAGCGCCGCCATCGCCACCTCGTGGTGGCGCGAGGTCGGAACGACGATCGACACCGCGTCCACGTCATCCAGCAGCGCGTCGAGCGTCGGGTACGGACGGATCCCCAGTTCACGGGACACCATGCCGGCCCGGTCGGGGTTGGCCTCGTACACGCCCTTGAAGGCGACCGACGGCAAGTCGCGCGCCAAGCGCGCGTGATGATACCCGAGGCTCCCCGCCCCGACCACCCCGATTCGCGTTGGCGCCTTCACGTCACCACCCCCCGCCCGCTCGCGTCCACGAAGGCGAGGAAGGCCTCCACCTCGGGCGAGGCCCCAAGGTCGGCCCGCGCCCGCTCCAAGGCTTGCGTGATGTTCAGCTCCGAACGGAAGAAGAGACGATACGCCTGCTTGAGGTCACTGATCACCTCGGGCTTGAAGCCGCTCCGCTGCAGACCCACGGAGTTGAGCCCGTAGAGCTTCACCGGATTGCCGACCGCCTTCACAAAAGGCGGGATGTCCTTCGTGACCCGTGACGCCCCACCGATGAACGCGTGGCGACCGATCTTCACGAACTGGTGCACCGCACAGAGCCCGGAGACGATGGCGCGATCCTCCACCGTCACGTGCCCGGCGAACTGCGTCCCGTTGGAGACGATGACGCCGTCCCCGAGGTGGCAGTCGTGCGCCAGATGCACGTAGGACATCAGGAAGCACCCCGCCCCGACGGTCGTCTTCAGCGACTCCGCCGTGCCGCGATTGATTGTCACGTACTCGCGGATCGTGGTGCCCTCGCCGATCTCGACGGTGGTGACCTCTCCCTTGAACTTGAGGTCCTGCGGCGGGCCGCCGAGGACGCTGCCGATCCCGACGGTGACGCGAGGGGCGAGGTGCACGTGCTCCTCGAGGGTGGCCCGCGCCTTGATGACGCTGCCGTCGCCGACCGTGCAGTGCGGCCCGACGATCGCCCACGGTCCCACCTCGACGTCGGCACCGAGCGTCGCCGACGCATCCACGAGCGCCGTCGGATGGATGCGCGCGCTCATCGGTCGCGCACCGTCGCCGCCATATCCGCCTCGCACACGACCACGTCGTCCACCTTGGCGACGCCCCGGATGCGACAGACGGCCGAGCGCAGCTGGACGATGTCCACCTCGATGCGGAGCTGGTCACCGGGCTTCACCGGCCGGCGGAACTTCACGTTGTCCATCGACATGAAGTACACGACCTTCGACGCCGGGTCGTCCACCGTCCCCATCAGCAGCACCCCCCCGACCTGCGCCATCGCCTCGACGATGAGCACCCCCGGCATGATGGGATGCCCAGGGAAGTGGCCCTGGAAGAAGGGTTCGTTGATGGTGACGTTCTTGATCCCGACGACGCGGGTCTTGGCCTCCATCTCGACGATCCGATCCACCAGCAGGAACGGATACCGATGCGGCAGGATCCGCATGATCTCTTCGATGCCCAGCACGCGTACCTCCGAGTGGTTCGTCTGTCGCTGCGCGTGCGCGAGCAGTTCGCGCACGAGCGTGACGGTCCCGCGGTGACTCGGCTTGGTGGCCGAGATCCGCGCCTGCACCCGCTGCCCCGCCAACGCGAGGTCCCCCACCACGTCGAGCGCCTTATGGCGGACGAACTCGTCCGGCCACCGGAGCGCCGTTCCCACCACATCCTGCTCGTCGAGGACGATGGTGTTCTCCGCCGAGGCGCCCTGGATGAGCCCCTTCGCCCGGAGGTCGTCCACCCAGCGCAGGAGCCCGAACGTCCGAGCGGGCGCCAGCTCCGTGCCGAACGAGGTCTCGGTCACCACCCAGCGCCCCTGCTGCACCCCGATGCGCGGATGCGGGAAGTCGATCGAGACCTCCACCTCAAGCGCGTCCGCCGGATGCGCGACGTACACCGACTCTCCGTCCACCACGCGCACCGACTCGCGCAGGCGCAGCACCGAGGTCGTGCCCTCGTGCCGCACGAAGCCCGCAGCGACCAGAGCCGACCGGAAGGGCTCGGCGGACCCGTCCATGATCGGCGGCTCCGCGGCGTCCATCTCGATGACCAGATCATCAACGCCCAGTCCGGCGACGGCGGCGAGCACGTGTTCCACCGTATGGAGCGCGCCCTCCCCGTCACCCAACTGCGTGCGACGCTCTGCGGCCACCGCGACCTCCACCGTGGCCGGCGTCTCTGGCGCCCCCGGGAGGTCCACCCGACGGAACCGAATCCCGGCCCCAGAGGGCGCCGGTTGGAAGGTCAGCGCGCAGGGACGGCCGAGGTGCAGACCGATCCCCTGCACCGTCACCGGGCCGGCGATCGTCCGGCGGCCGCTCACGCGTGCCCCTCGGTGTCGTCACCGCCCGCCGCGCGCCGCAGGTGCTCGGGGAGCTTCACCGTCGCGGCGATCCGGCGCATCTCCTCGCGATGTGGACGCGCCGGGAACCCGCTCCAGGTCTCTCCCGGCGGCACGTCCTTGATGACGCCGGACTTGGCCGTGATGATCGCCCGCGCACCCACCGTGAGGTGCCCGCCGACGGCGGCCTGGCCGGCCATCGTCACCCCGTCCTCGATGCGGGCGCTCCCGGCCACCACGCACCCCGCCGCCATCAGGCAGAGTCGCCCGACCCGCACGTTGTGCCCGATGTGCACGAGGTTGTCGAGCTTCGTCCCGTCGCCGATCACGGTGTCGTCGATGCTGCCGCGGTCGATCGTGCAGTTCGCACCGATCTCGACATCATCGCCCACGAGGCACCGGCCGACGTGCGGAATCTTCGCGTGCGCGCCGTCACGGAAGACAAAGCCGAAGCCATCGCTGCCAATCCGGGTCCCCGCGTGGATGAGCCCGCGGGCCCCGACCTCGCTGCCGGCATAGAGGGTCACCTGACTGACCAAGCGCGTCCCGGCACCGACGACGGCCCCCGCCCCCAGGTGGCACTGCGGCCCCACCCAGGCCCCGGGGCCGACGCGCGCCCCCGCCTCCAGCACACAGAACGCCTCGACGCACGCGTCCGACGCCACCACCGCGTCCGGCGCGACCACCGCGGTGGGATGCACGCCGCGGAACGGCGGCACGGGCGCCGGATGGAACCGCGGAATCACCGCGAGAATCGCCTCGTGCGGACGAGCGACGATGATCCGATTGGCGCAAGCGCCGGGGGCGGAGGCCAGATCGGGCGTGACGAGCACGGCCGTCGCCTCGCTCCCCTCGAGCTGCTTGGCGTACTTGGGAGACGCCAGAAACGCGAGCTGACCGGGCTGTGCCCGGTCGAGCGCGGCGACCCCGAACACGACCGCCTCCGGATCACCGAGAAGCTCCCCGCCGACGGCGGAGGCGATCTCAGCGAGCCGGAGGCCGCTGCGGCCGGTCATACCTGCGGGTCCCGCCACCGCGTGCGGTCGCCCGCGCGGCTCAGGGCCGGCGAACGCCGGCCGGCTGCGTCACGGGGCCCGCCGGACGGGCCGCGGGAGCGGCGGCCGGTGCGGCAGCGGGACGGGCCGGGGCGGCGGCCG
>JBANGJ010000130.1:0-2588 GCA_037975505.1 Gemmatimonadota bacterium
TCTCGCGGCGGCCGCCAACCCCCACCACAGACCGGGTCGCGACCCCTGCACCGAACGCCCACTCGTCATCTCATTCATAAGACACGGGAGTCTAGGCCCCCCCGTTTCGCGTGTCAATCAAACGCAGACGACCGGCCGGTCGTTCATCGCTCCCCACCGTCGTCCCGCGACCCGCCCCCCTGGGGCCTACCTCCCTCGCCGAGCAGCGCCGCCAGGGCCGAGGCGCGGTCACGCGCATCCTGCGCCGCCTCGAGCGCGCGGAGCCGGGCGAGCGTTGCCTCGGCCTGCCGCCGGCGGCGCCACCAGACCGGCCCGAAGAGGACGGCCGCGAGGGTGAGGAGGAGCGACACGTCGGTGGCGAGGGCCAACGCGCCGTACTGCCGCCGCACCCGGCCGCGCCAGCGGGCCTCGAACGCCGCCAGCGTGAGGCCGTGTCGCGCACGGAGCGCGGCATCCAGGTCACCGGTGGACCGCCAGTCGAGGAACAGGAGCGCGAGGCCCCGCGCCCCGCCGAGCGACGCGAGGTCGGCCACCGCATGGTGCGCGAGCGCGTAGGCACGCTGGGCCCCGTCCGCCCCACCCCGGAAGGCGGAGTCGAGCCCCGCCAGCGTCGGGACGCCGCGCCAGATCAATCCGACGCTGGTGGCCAGGACCTCGCCCCGGCCCCACTCCCCTGCCGCGAACGAGGCATAGCCTTCGTCGAACCACCGCGGGATGTCCGCCCCGACGGCCTCCGCCAGCGCGAGATGGGCCACCTCGTGGCGGAGCGTCTGGCGCGGCTCGCCGGCGTCCGCCCCCGCATCGCGCCCCTGCAGCACGATGAGGCGACGGTCGGGAAACGCGATCGCCGCACCCCACTCCGGCGCCGATGGCCCCACCCAGGCGCGGAACGTCCGATGGTCCGGCGCGATCGCGATCCAGACGGTGTCGCGCAGCACGGGGAGACCGGGGAAGTCGGCACGCACCATCGCATCGGCCAGCAGAGTGGACGCGAGCCGTGATTCGGACGGATATGCCGCGACGATGAAGCGACCCACCCGGTATTCGGTGGCCCCGGGCGGCGGCGAACCCGCCGGCCATCCCCTCGCCCGCCCCTGCGCCTCCCCGGCGACCGCACCGGCCGACAGCAGCAGCGCGACGCCCCACGCGCACCGCCCCCGGATGCGACCGCGCATACCGGCGCCCCTCAGCGGGCGCGCACCGGTGTCGCGCCCGACTGCGCCGTCTCGTGCGCCGCCGCGCACCGCGCCCCCCACGGCGAGAAACGCCCGAGCTCAGCACCGGTCGCCCACGCCGCGAGCGCTGCGTCCCGCTCGTCGTTCAACCAGAGCGCGAACCCGAGCGCGTAGTGCGCCTCGATGAGGTTCGGCCCCAGCGCCAGCGTCTTGCGCAGGAACACCTCGGCCTCCTCGGGGAGGCCGCGTTCGAGATAGACGAGCCCGAGATAGAAGTTCGCGAACAGCGTCGCCTTGCGGTCCGAGTCGAGGCGGATCGCCTTGGAGAGGTGCTCGACCGCCTCGGCCAGCCGTCCCTGACGCAATCCGATGTACCCGAGGTTCACTCGCGCGAGCGCGTTCGTCGGCTCACGGGTCAGCACGACGCCGAACTGGGTGAGGGCCTCGGCGTATTTCTCCTGCAGCATCTGCGCCCAGCCGAGGAGGCCGGTCGCCTGCAGGTCACCCGGCGAGAGCGCGAGCGCGTGGCGGAGCGCCTGCTCCGCCCCCTCGTGGTCCCCGAGCGAGAGCCGGCTCCATCCCTTCTCGATGAAGGTGCTCGCGCCGATGTGGTCGGCATGCACGACGGGACGGGCCGCGGCGAACTCCGGGGCGTTCGTCGGATCCGCGTCCTTCCAGCGGCGCACGAGCTCGAGCACGTCGGCCTGGAGCGCGGCCACCGCGGCCGCGTGGCCCTCCAGCGCCTTGTGCACGACGAAGATGTCACGCTTCACCTCGAGGCGCTCGGCCTCCGCGAGCCCCAACGCCAAGCGCCGCGTGAGGGCCGCCACCTGCTCGCGGAGCTCCACCAGCGACTCAGGCGTCATGGCCGCCTCCCGACGCCGATGCGGACGCCGCATCGGCCGCGCGCCGCGCGAGGGCCCGCCCGGTGATCGCCCGCAGGGTCTCGAACACACCGACGCCACGCCGCGCGACCGCGGCGAACGACGGCGCCTGCCAAGGATTCAGCAGGGCCTCCCAGGCCGCAATCGGCTGACACATCCCCTCGGGGAGATCCTGCTTGCCGTACTGGAACACCACCGGGAAGGTGCGCGGATCCTCACCCTGCGCGGCGAGGGCATCGTACAGCTCCCGGAGCGAGGTCAGGTTCTCCTGCACCCGACGGGCCTGCGGATCCACCACGAACACCACGCCGTCAGCGGCCGCGAGTCCGCGCCGGCGTGACGCGTGGTGATAGGGCGACCCCGGTAACGCGTGCAGGTGGAGCCTGACCACGTACCCGGACACCTCCCCGAGCTCGATGGCGAGGAAGTCGCGTCGGCGCCCGCCGGACGGCCCCGACGGCGCCGCGCGCAGCGCGTCGCGCCGCTCGGGGACGGATCCCTCGTGCACCGCCCGGAGGTTCGCCTGCTT
>JBANGJ010000136.1:0-3781 GCA_037975505.1 Gemmatimonadota bacterium
GCTCGCGGCAGCCGGCATCGCGATGGCGTACGAGGCCCTCGATGTGCCCACGGAGGCCTGGCCCGGCACACTCGCCGCGCTGCGTGCGGTCGGTGCCGCCGGCAACGTCACGGTGCCGCACAAGGCGCTCATGTTCGGCGCGTGCGCGCGGCACACCGAGGCGGCGCGTCGGGCCGGTGCGGTCAACACCTTCTGGACCGAGGACGGGACGTTCATCGGCGACAACACCGACGTCGCCGGATTTCAGGCCGCCGCCGAGTCGCTCCTCGGCGACAGCCTGCGCGGGGCCCACGTGGCGCTCCTTGGCTCGGGTGGTGCTGCGGCGGCGGTGTGTGTGGCGGTGGAGGCGGCCGGCGGTCGGGTCACGCTCCACGGGCGGTCTGCGGAGCGCGCCGCGGACCTCGCCACCCGATTCCCGTCCACGGTGCGACTGGCACCGACGGCCCTCGCCGCCGCTGGGGATGCCGATCTGGTCGTCAACGCCACACCGCTCGGACTCGAAGCCGCGGACCCGCTCCCGGTGGCACTCGACGCGGTGCGGCCCAGCGCTGCGCTACTCGACCTCGTCTACCGCCGCGCGGGGACGACCTCCTGGATTGCCGCCGCGCTCGCCGAGGGCCGTCGAGCCGCCGATGGGCGCGACATGCTCCTCGAGCAGGGGGCGGCGGCGTTCGTGCGGTGGTTCGGCATCCCACCGAATCGCGAGGTGATGCGCGCCGCCCTGCGCGAGCACGGCGCGTGATCGGCTCGTGAGCGGCGCGCGCCAGCCGGCGCCTCGTGTCCGGCGGTGGATCGGGCTCGTGCGCGCCATGGACCAGTTCGTCTTCCCGCGGGCGTGTGCCGCGTGCGACGGTGCGATGGACGACAGCGACGGCGGGCTCGTCTGCGGGCGGTGCTGGGCGCGCCTTCCGCTCCTGCCGGCCCCGCAGTGCGAGCGCTGTGGGCACCCACGTCGGCGTCCAGGCCGCTGTTCGGGCTGCGCGCTCCTCCCGCCGTATGTTCGTGCGGCCCGGTCTGTCTGTTGGGTGCCGGACGAGGTGTCGAGCGGGATCGTCGGGGCGCTCAAGTACCGTGGCTGGCCGGCAGTCGCCGACGCGATGGGGGCGCGCATGGCCAGGCTGTCGTTCCCGGACGATGTGCGGCGCGAGCGCACCGCGCTCGTCCCCATTCCGTTGGCCGCGCCTCGGCTCAGGGAGCGCGGGTATAACCAGGCGGTTCGGCTCGCCGACGCGGTCGGGCGCCGTTGGGACCTGCCCGTCTGGGACGTGGTGACCCGGGACCGCGCGACCGGCACACAGACGCGATTGACTCCCGGGGAGCGCTTGGCGAACGTTCGCCACGCGTTCTCCGTCGGGACTGCGGACGACATCCGGGTCCGTGGGCGTCACCTGATCCTCGTCGACGACGTCCTCACCACCGGGGCGACCCTGAACGCGTGCGCCGAGGTGCTGTTCGCGGCCGGGGCGCGCACGTTGAGCTATCTGACCTTCGGTCGGGCGCGCACCAGCGCCGACCCCTGATCCCATCACCTGCAGTCCTGGAGTCTTCCCCCATGGCAATCCGCGTCGGCATCAACGGGTTCGGCCGCATCGGTCGCCAGGTCCTCCGTGCGGCGAAGGAGCGCGGCGCCGCGCTCGACATCGTCGCGATCAACGACCTCACCGACACCAAGACGCTCGCCCACCTCTTCAAGTACGACTCGGTGCACGGCACGTACGGCGGGACGGTCTCGCACGACGCGGATGCCGTCATCATTGACGGGCAGCGCATCGCGGTCCTGAAGGAGAAGGATCCGGCGGCCCTGCCGTGGAAGAGCCTCGGCGTGGATGTGGTGCTCGAGGCCACGGGGCGGTTCACGAAGGCAGAGGACGCGCGGAAGCATCTGGCCGCGGGAGCGCGCAAGGTGATCATCTCCGCGCCCGCGACGGGCGAGGACATCACCGTCGTGCTCGGCGTGAATGATGACAAGCTCGACCTGACCAAGCACGACATCATCTCCAACGCGAGCTGCACGACGAACTGCCTCGCGCCGATGGTGAAGGTGCTGCGCGACGCCTTCGGGTTCCGTCACGGCGCCATGGTCACGATTCACAGCTACACCAACGACCAGAATATCCTCGACCTGCCGCATAAGGACCTCCGGCGCGCCCGTGCGGCGGCGCTCTCGATGATTCCCACGACGACCGGGGCGGCGAAGGCCACGGCGCTCGTGATTCCCGAGGTGAAGGGGAAGATCGACGGCATCGCCATCCGCGTCCCGACCCCCGATGTCTCCCTCACCGAGCTCACGGTGGAGGTGGAGCGTTCGACGACCACCGCCGAGGTGAATGCCGCCTTCCGTGCGGCGGCCGAGGGTGGGCTGAAGGGGATCCTGCAGTACACGGAGGAGGAGCTGGTCTCCATCGATTACGTGGGGAACCCGCACTCCACCATCGTGGATGGCAAGAGCACCAACGTCATCGACGGCACGCTGGTGAAGGTCTCGGGGTGGTACGACAACGAGTGGGGGTACTCCTCGCGCTGCGTCGACCTCCTCGAGCGTGTCGGTCGCACCTGACCGGGGGCCGCGTGGGCATCCGCACCATCCGCGATCTCGCGCCCGCCGACGTCCGGGGCCGGCGGGTCCTCGTCCGTGTGGACTTCAATGTCCCGCAGGACGCACAGGGCGGTGTCGCCGACGACACCCGCATCCGGGCGGCGATTCCGACCCTGCAGGCGCTCACAGCCCTCGGCGCCCGCGTCGTCTGCTGCTCCCATCTCGGACGGCCCAAGGGGAAGCCCGATCCCAAGTACACGCTCGCGCCGGTCGCGGAGCGGCTGGCGCAGCTCCTTGGGGCCCCGGTGACCTTCGTCCCGCACGTCACCGGCCCGGAGGCGGAGCAGGCGACGCGCGCGCTCGCGGACGGTGCCGTCTGTCTGCTGGAGAACACCCGCTTCGAGGCCGGTGAGGAGCGGAACGACGAGACCCTCGCGCGCGCCTTTGCGGCGCTCGGGGATTGCTACGTGAACGACGCGTTCGGGGCCGCCCATCGCGCGCACGCGTCGACCGAGGGCGTCACGCGATTCCTGCGCCCGGCGGTCGCCGGCCTGCTGATGGCGCGCGAGCTCGAATTCCTCGGCGCTGCACTCGAGAAGCCCAGGCGCCCGTTCCTCGCCATCCTCGGTGGGTCGAAGATCTCAGGCAAGATCGACGTCATCGAGGCTCTCCTGCCCAAGGTGGACGGGATCCTGGTCGGCGGCGCGATGGCCTGCACGTTCTATCGGGCGATGGAGCTCGAGACCGGTCGGTCGCTGGTGGAGCCTGATCGCGTCGAGATGGCGGCCGATTTGATGGAGCGGGCCGCGTACCGACTCACGCTGCCGCACGATGCGGTGGTGGCTCCGGCCATCGCGGAGGGCCAGAAGGCGCACGCAGTGAAGCGCGACGCGATCCCGGCCGACGAGGCGATGCTCGACATCGGCCCGGAGACGATCGCCTCCTACCGGCGCGCCATCGGGGCCGCGAAGACGATCATCTGGAACGGGCCGATGGGCGTGTTCGAGACGCCGCCGTTCGATGCCGGCACGCGGGCCATCGCGGAGGCCATGGCTGAGGCGACGGCCCGCGGGGCCACCACCATCATCGGCGGGGGCGACTCCGCCGCCGCGGTGGAGGAGGCGGGGCTGGCCACGAAGATGACGCACGTGTCCACCGGGGGCGGGGCCTCGCTCGAGTTCCTCGAGGGGAAGGTGCTCCCGGGGGTCGCGGCGCTCGATCGCACGGACGACGCGTGAGAACCAA
>JBANGJ010000142.1:0-11498 GCA_037975505.1 Gemmatimonadota bacterium
CAGGCGATGCTCTCCCCGAGCACCACGCCCTCGTACGGGGCCGCCACGACGAACTCGCGCCCGGCGTCCGTGACGGACACCTCGCGAACCTCACCGACGGCGGTGATCAGACCCGTGAACATGCGTGCGCGTGGGACCAGGGGGAAAAGGCGGTGGAATCAGCGGCTGGCCGGGGCATAGACCGACATCTGGTCCTCCCCGAACGCGCGCCGTTCGACGACGCGCCACCGGTCGGCGGCAAGCCCCGACCCCAGCGACACCGCCCCGAACGCGGGCAGGGCCCCAGCCCCGAGCAGGACCGGCGCCTGAAAGATAACCAGACGGTCGACCAATCCAGCGGTCAGAAAGGCTCCGGCGAGCCCCGCCCCCCCTTCGACGAGGAGGTGGCCGATACCCTCGGCGCGCAGCCGTCCGAGATGCGCGGGCAGTCCATCGCCGACGAGCACCCGAACCCCCCGGTCCTCGAGGGCGGCGTGCGGTCCGGGCGTGCGCGCGGCGGTCATCAGCCAGGTGGGCACCTTGCGCGCCGAGCGCACGAGTCGGGCCTCGAGCGGCAGGTGCGCCGGCGTTCCGAACACCACCCGGGTCGGCACCACGCGAGGACGGCGCCCGGCTCGGACGGTGAGCTGGGGATCGTCCGCCCGCACGGTCCCGGTGCCAACGGCGACGGCGTCTACGCCCGCCCGCAGCTGATGCACCGCCTTCATCGCCTCCGGCCCGGTGAGCTGGCGTCGCGTCCGGTCCCCGGGCGCGAGCATCCCATCGAGGGAGACCGCGAGCTTGAGGGTCACGAAGGGACGCGAGGCGTCACGATGCGCGAAGAGGAACGCCGCGTTCAACGCCTCGGCCGCCTCCGTCTCCACGCCGGTCGTGACGGCAATCCCCGCCTGCCGGAGCCGAGCGATGCCACCGCCCGCGAGCGGGTTGGGGTCGGCCACGGCCACGATCACGCGCCGGATGCCCGCGGCGATCACCGCCTCGCTGCAGGGCGGCGTCTTGCCGTGGTGATTGCACGGTTCGAGGGTGACGAAGAGATCGGCCCCGCGGGCTGAGGTCCCCGCCCGCTCGAGGGCCATCACCTCGGCGTGCGGGCCGCCGTACTCGGCGTGCCACCCTTCCCCGACGACGACGCCGTCCCGAACGACGACGGCGCCGACCATGGGGTTCGGCGCCGTCCGAGCCCACCCACGCCGCGCCAGGAGCAGCGCGCGGCGCATCCGGGCCGCGTCCTGCCGGCCCGGTGGGGGAGCGAGCGAATCCCGCTCGGCCGTCAGAAGCCGACGCGGATGCCGACCGAGCCGTACAGCCGCTTGGCGTTCGGATCGGTCGAGAAGGTGTTGTACGTCGTCACATCACCACCCGAGACCTGCCCGACTTCGGCGACCACGCGGGCGAGGATCAGGTTGAGCCCGGCCGACGCATACATCGTCGTCCGCTTGGTCGACACGTTGGCGTCGATGCTCGGGATGGTCAGCGACGGCGCGGTCATCGCGATGCGCGCGCTCGCGTCGTAGGTGTCCTGCCCGTAGCCCGCCGCGATCTGGAGCATCAGCAGGTTCTTCTGCGCGGAGAGGCGCCACGAAGACGTCTTGAGCGTCATGTCCTGCATATCGAAGCTCGCGCTGTTGGCCCCGGCCTTGAGGTTGAGCGTCGGCAGGTCGCGCTTGAGGTACGAGAAGGTCACGCCCGGCACGATCAGCGACTGCTGCAGCAGGCCGACGCGGACGCCGTAGCCGATCTTCACGGCACCGTCCTGCGGCGCGAGCGAGATCGACGCGGCATCGACCGACGGCAGATAGGTGGCGCTGGCGAGAAGGTCGACGCCGCCGATGCGCGTCACGCCGAGGCCAATTCCCTTGAAGACGCCCACCGAGGCATCGACCGTCGGGAACGCGAGCATCGCAGCCTTGGTGTCGAGGTTAGTTCCCGGCGTCGCATTCAGCGACGTAAGGGGCCCAAGGGCTGGGGCTCCACCGACCACGCCGTTGACGCGGAGCGCGACGGCGAAGTGCGGAAACCCACCAACCGTGCTGCCGAGCCCGAGCGTGTGGCTTCCGCCCGCGACCGCGGTGCCGAGCTGCGGCGCCATATAGGCGAACAGGTCGGCGGCGTTGCACTGGAAGTCTCGGGAGGTCGTCAGCGCCCCCGAGGGGCAGCCGTTCTGGGCGAACGCCGGCGTAGCGGCGAGGGCGAGGGCGGTGAGAGCGACGGCGAAGCGACGCATACGTGAACTCCTGGGGTCAGACGAGGTGGACCCGCCCCGAACCGGGGCGGAGGTGGCCGAGCATCCAACTATCGACGCCGGCCTGTGACGCAAGGTCACGAATGGAGCCGGCATCGGCTGTGTCACAGATCACAATCATCCCGACGCCCATGTTGAAGGCCCGGAACATCTCCGGGGTCTCCACCTGGCCCGCCTCCTGCAACACGCGGAAGAGCGAGGGGACCGGCCACGCCGAGGTCTCCACCACGGCGTCGAGGTGCGACGGGAGGGCCCGGTCGAGGTTTCCCGGGATGCCGCCCCCGGTGATATGCGCCATGGCGTGCACGCGGCGCAGCGCCGGCCGGAGCACGGGGAGGTACGACCGGTGAACGGCGAGGAGCACGTCCGCGACGGACCGCCCCCCCGCGTCGGGGAACGCGTCGTGCGGACCGAGTCGCAGACGCTCGCTCACGATGCGCCGAGCCAGCGAGTAGCCGTTGGTGTGGAGGCCGGTGGAGCCGAGCCCGATGAGCACGTCCCCGGCCCGGCAGCCCGCCGAGGTGATGACCTCATCCTCCTCGACCATCCCGACGATGAAGCCGGCAAGGTCGTAGTCGGGGGGCGTGTAGACGCCGGGCATCTCGGCGGTCTCACCGCCGACGAGCGCGGCCCCGTTCTCCCGGCACCCGGCGGCGACCCCCGCCACGATCCCTTCCACCACCGACGGCACGAGCGCCCCGAAGGCCACGTAGTCGAGGAAGAAGAGGGGCGTCGCTCCCTGCACGAGGATGTCGTTGACGCAGTGATTCACGAGGCAATGGCCTATCGTGTCGTGCCGATCCGCCTCGATGGCGACCTTGATCTTGGTGCCCACCCCGTCCGCGCTCGACACGAGCAGCGGCGTTCGAGCCCCCTCGGGGACGCGGAACATTCCGCCGAAGCCACCGAAGGCGCCACGTGCCCCCGCCGTGAAGGTGGACTCCACCAGCCGCTTGATGCGGTGCTTGGAGTCCTCGGCGGCGGCGATGTCGACGCCGGCGCTCGCGTAGGTCAGCCGATCCTGGGTCACGGGGCGAGTGCCTGGTCGAACGTCACGAGCCGGTGGAAGTCCGCGACGCGCGCCTCGATGTCCGCCCGCGAGATCTCGAGGAGCCGGGTGATGGAGAAGCCCTCGACCACGAACGAGCCCATCGCCGACCCGAGCACGACTGCGCGCCGGAGGTTGGCGTCCGAGAGGTCCCGGGTGCGCGCGAGCCAGCCCATGAAGCCGCCGGCGAAGGAATCCCCCGCCCCGGTGGGATCGAACACGGACTCGAGCGGATACGCGGGGGCGTAGAAGACCGATTCCCGCGTGAACATGAAGGCGCCGTGCTCGCCCTTCTTGATGAGCACCGTGCGCGGCCCGCGGGCGAGGATCCAGCGCGCCGCCTGCACGAGGTTGGCCTGCTCGGTGAGCTGGCGCGCCTCGCCGTCGTTGAGGGTGATGATGTCCACCTTCCCGAGCAGTTCCAGCAGGTCCGCGCGGCGCGACTCGATCCAGAAATTCATCGTATCGCAGGCGACCAGCTTGGGCCGCTGGACCTGCCGAAGCACGTCGAGCTGGAGCCGCGGGTCGATGTTCGCGAGGAAGACGAACTCGGCATCCCGGAACGCGTCGGGGAGCTTGGGGCGAAAATGCGAGAAGACCCCCAGGCGCGTCTCCAGCGTCTCGGCCGAGTTGAGGTCGTGCCGGTAGCGGCCGCGCCAACGGAACGACTCTCCCTCCGCGCGCTCGAGGCCCGCGAAGTCGACCCCGCGGTTGCGGAGCGGTTCGAGCTTCTCGACCGGGTAGTCGCTGCCGACCACGCCCACGAGCTGCACCGGCGCCTGATGCGACGCGGAGGCCGAGAAGTAGTTGGCAGAACCGCCGATGACCTCATCGGCCTTGCCGAACGGGGTCTCGACCGAGTCGAGCGCGACGGAACCGACGACGAGGAGCGACATGGGGTGCCGGGTGGAAGGTGGGCGCGACGCGTGCTTACATCCGCTCGGGCGCGGCGATGCCGAGGAGCCCGAGGCCGTTCGCCAGCGTGATCCGGGCGGCCTTGGCCAGGGCGAGCCGGGCCGCCTGCACCGCCGCCGCCTCGCCGAGCACGTGATGCTTGTGGTACCAGGTGTGGACGAGCCGCGCGGTCTCGAGGAGCCAGTTCGCGATACGGTGCGGCTCGAGGTTCTCGGCCGCGCCGGCGACCAGATCGGGCCAGTCGAGGAGCGCCTTGACGAGGGCGCGCTCTTCCGGCTGGTCGAGCACGCCCCAGTTCACTCCCGCACCGGTGACGGTGGACACCTCCACCTCCCCGACGCGGAAGATCCCACAGAGGCGCGCGTGCGCCATCTGGATGTAGTAGACCGGATTCTCCTCCGACTGCGACCGGGCGAGGTCCACGTCGAAGACGAGCTGCGAGTCCCCCTTCCGCATCAGGAAGAAATACCGCACGGCGTCGCGCCCGACCTCGTCGATCAGGTCGCGGACCGTCACGTAGCTACCGGCGCGCTTGGAGATCTTCACCTCCTCCCCACCGCGCATGACGGTCACCATCTGGTGCAGGACGTACTCGGGATACCCCGTGGGGATGCCGACGCCGAGGGCTTGGAGCCCGGCGCGCACGCGGGCCGTGGTGCCGTGGTGGTCCGCCCCCTGCACGTTGATCGCCCGCGTGAAGCCGCGCTCGAACTTGGTGACGTGGTACGCCACGTCCGGCACGAAGTACGTGAAGGTCCCGTCGCGCTTGCGCATCACGCGGTCCTTGTCGTCACCGAACGCGGTCGTGCGCAGGTAGAGCGCCCCGTCGTCCTCGAAGGTGTGCCCCGCCGCGACGAGCCCGTCGACGGTCGCCGTGACCTTCCCGTCCGTGTACAGCGAGGACTCGAGGTAGTAGACGTCGAAGCGCACGCCGAACGCCTTGAGGTCGAGATCCTGCTCCTTGCGCAGCTCACGGACCGCCAGTGCCCGCACCTGCTCGAGGTCCTCGCCCCGCGGGTCGCCGGGATGCTCGGCGGCGTAGACCGTCGCGATCTCCCGGATGTACTCGCCGTGATAGCCGCCCTCGGGGATCTCGAGGGGAGCGCCGGCACGCTCGCGCAGCCGCGCCTGCACCGAGCGCGCGAGGTTCGCGATCTGCACGCCCGCATCGTTGTAGTAGAACTCGCGCGTGACGGTCCACCCGCGCGCCGCCAGCAGGGCGGCGATGGCATCGCCGAGCGCGGCCTGCCGGCCGTGCCCGACGTGCAGCGGACCGGTGGGGTTCGCCGAGACGAACTCCACGTTGACCGTGCGCCCCGTGCCTTCGGCGCCGCCCCCCCACGCCGACCCAGCGGCGAGGATCGCACCGAGCCCGGCCGCGAGGTCCGCCGTGTCGAGGCGGAAATTGATGAACCCGGGCCCGGCCACGGTCGCCTCGGCGACACCGGCCG
Source organism: Gemmatimonadota bacterium (assembly GCA_037975505.1). Classification (GTDB taxonomy): domain Bacteria; phylum Gemmatimonadota; class Gemmatimonadetes; order Gemmatimonadales; family Gemmatimonadaceae; genus Pseudogemmatithrix. The sequence continues at coordinate 5,657 of JBANGJ010000142.1, forward strand.
CGCGCGCATCGAGCGCGGCCACGAGCGCGTCCGCGACCTCGCGCGGCTTGCGGCCGAGGGGCTTCGCGAGGGTCATCGCGAGGTTGGTGGCCCAGTCCCCGTGCGCCGGGTCCCGCGGCCGCTCGAGCACCGGGACCACATCGGCCGGCGCACCCACGGCGACGGCGGCGCGCGTCAGGGCGTCCCGGAGTCGGTCGGTGGCGCTCACTCAGACGCCCCGGACTTCGCGGGGCTCGAGGCCGGGGCGGCCGCGGGGGCCGGCGCCGCGGGTGTGGGTGGGCTCGCCGCGCCGTCGGACTTGGCCCCGGCACGCTGATCCTTCTTGCCGTCCTTGCCGTAATCGGTGATGTAGAATCCCGACCCCTTGAAGAGCAGCCCCCCGCCAGCGGACAGGCGGCGGCCGGCCTCGGCGCCGCACTCGGGGCACGGGAGCGTGCCCTGCGCGTCGCTGATCTTCTGGACGAACTTGTCGAACTCGTGCCCGCTCGGGCACCGGTATTCGTAGGTGGGCATCGGTCTGGTTCGGCGTAACGTGTGGAGCCAGATAAAGTTAGACGCCCATCAGGCCTGCTTCAAGGCGAGCGCTGGGCCGGATGCTCACCCCGGTCGATACTCCCCCCACACCTCGCGGAGCACATCGGCAATCTCGCCGACGGAGGCCCGGGCCTTCACAGCCGCGATGATCGCGGGCATCAGCGGCGGCGGCACCGTGCTGGCGTCCTGATACGCCGGCGCGATGGACCGGATGGACGCCAAGGCCTCGGCGACGGCGGCGGCGGCGCGACCGGCGCGCACAAGACCGAGCCGCTCGCACTGTTCGCGCTCGAGCGCCCGGAAATCCGGGGCCGGGACCATCGGCGGGTCCTCCCCGTCGCCGAACCGGTTGACGCCGACGATCACCGTACGTCCGGCCTCGACACCGAGCTGATGCTCGTAGGCCGAGCGCCCGATCTCGTCCTGGAAGAACCCCGTCTCGATTGCCGCCACCGCGCCCCCGCGCGCCTCCACCTCGGCGAGGAGCGCTCGGGCTTGGCGCTCGAGCTCGTCCGTGAGCGCCTCCACGTAGTAGCTCCCCGCGAGCGGGTCGGCCGTCTGCGCCACACCACTCTCGTACGCCACGATCTGCTGCGTGCGGAGTGCGAGCGTCGCCGCCTCCGCCGTGGGCAGCGCGAGCGCCTCGTCGTACCCGTTCGTGTGCAGGGACTGCGTCCCGCCGAGCGTGGCGGCCAGCGTCTGCACCGCCACGCGGACCACGTTGTTCAGCGGCTGCTGCGCCGTGAGCGTCACGCCGCCCGTCTGCGTGTGGAAGCGGAGCTTGCAGGCGGCGTCGCCGGCGCCGAAGCGCTCCCGCATCAGGGTCGCCCAGAGGCGGCGGGCCGCCCGGAACTTGGCGACCTCCTCGAAGAGGTCGTTGTGGCAGGCGAAGAAGAACGAGAGCCGTGGCGCGAAGGCGTCCACCGCGAGCCCCGCCGCTCGGGCGCGCTCCACGTACGCCAAGCCGTTGGCGAAGGTGAAGGCGAGCTCCTGCACCGCCGTCGCCCCGGCCTCGCGGATGTGATAGCCGGAGATGGAGATCGGGTTGAACTGCGGCACCTCCGCGGCACAGAAGCGCACCGTCTCCGCCACGAGCGCCAGCGATGGCCCCGGCGGGAAGACGTACGTCCCGCGGGCGATGTACTCCTTGAGGATGTCGTTCTGAATGGTGCCGGCGAGCGAAGCGCGCGGGAGACCACGCTCCTCCGCGACGACGATATACATCGCGAGCAGGATGGCCGCGGTGGCGTTGATGGTCATCGACGTCGACACGCGGTCGAGCGGGATTCCCTCCAGCAGGGTGTGCAGGTCCTCCACCGTGTCGATGGCGACGCCGACGCGCCCCACCTCGCCGAGCGCCCGCGCTGCATCGGAGTCCATCCCCATCTGGGTCGGGAGGTCGAAGGCCGTGGAGAGCCCGGTCTGCCCCGCGGCCAACAGCAGGTGGAAGCGCGCGTTGGTCTCCTGCGCCGTCCCGAAGCCCGCGTACTGCCGCATCGTCCAGAGCCGCCCGCGGTACATCGTGGGCTGCACGCCGCGGGTGAAGGGGAAGGCTCCCGGCGCGCCGAGCGATGCGGGCGGCGGCCCCTCCGCCGGGCCGTAGACGGGGGCGATGGGGAGGCCGGAGGGGGAGAGACGCTCGTCGGGCGCCGGAGCACGATCGGTCATGACGGGAAATCTGTCACGGCACCCGGCCGGGTGCGCACTCAGGCCAGGCGGAGGAGCTCCGCCGCGATGTCGACGTCCGCCTTGGAACCGACGAAGTAGGGCGACCGCTGGTGCAGCGCGGTCGGCTGGATGTCGAGGATCCGCCCGCGGCCGTCGATGGCCGCCCCGCCCGCCTGCTCACAGATGAATGCCAGGGGATTGCACTCGTACAGCAGGCGCAACTTGCCGGTGGGGCTCTTCGTGTTCGCCGGATATGCGAAGAGGCCGCCGCCAAGGAGGTTCCGGTGGAAGTCCGCCACCAGCGAGCCGACGTACCGCACGTTCATCGCCTCGCGCTGTCCATCCATCCCGCGGTAGCGCTGAATGAGCCCCTTCACCGCCGGCGTCCAATGCTGCTCGTAGGCCTCGTTCACGGACAGGTAGCGCCCGTGCTCGGGGATGCGGATATGCGGATGCGAGAGGAGGAACTCGCCGATGGACGGGTCGAGAGTGAAGCCGTGTGCGCCGTGCCCGGTGGTGTAGACGAGCATCGTGCTCGAGCCGTAGATGACGTAGCCCGCCGCCACCTGTTGCACCCCCGGCTGCAGGAGGTCCTCGAGGGTCCCCGCCCCGGTACCAGGCGTCACGCGCTTGAGGATCGAGAAGATGGTCCCCACGGGGATGTTCACGTCGATGTTCGAGGACCCGTCGAGCGGGTCGAACAGGAGCACGTACTTGCCGCGCTGGAAGTTCGGAGGAATCTCGATGATCCCCTCCTCCTCCTCCGAGGCCATCGCACAGAGCCGGCCCCCGTGATCCATCGCCTTGACGATGATGTCGTTGGCGATCACGTCGAGCTTCTGCTGGGCCTCCCCCTGGACGTTCTCGGTGCCGCGCGCCCCCAGCACGTCGGCCAGCCCGGCGAGGCGGACCTTGTTCGCGATCATTTTGCTCGCGAGCGCGAGGTCGTAGAGGATGCCGGAGAGGGCCCCGGTGGCCTCAGGATACAGGCGCTCCTGCTCGATGATAAACCGCTCGATCGTAACGACCGAGGTGGCGGTGTTGGTGACCACGACGGACTCCGCTCCGAGAAGATGACGGGGGGGACCTGAAAGCTCGCCAGTTCACCGCGACGCGGGCAATGGCGACGTTATCGGCCAGCGCCGCCCCGCGGCCTCGGCCTCCAGGCGGCGGCCGTCCGTGCGGAGCACCACGGGGCCCAACTGGTCGGTCCGCAGCACGGTCGCGCCCGCGGCGGCGAGGGCGCGCATCACGTCCGGGGTCGGATGCCCGTAGCGATTCCCCGCACCGACCGACACGAGAGCGACGCGCGGACGCACAGCGGCCAGGAAGGGGGGCGAGGTGCTCGTGCGGGAGCCGTGGTGCCCCACCTTCAGGACCTCCGCGGCCAAGGCCTCCGCCCCCCACCGGTCGAGCATCCACCGCTCCTCGGCGCGCTCGGCGTCCCCCGTGAGCAGGAAGCGGACGGCACCGTACCGCACGCGCACGACGGCGCTCGCCGCATTGGGATCGTCGAGCGCCGCCGTCCACGCCGAGTCCGGGGCGAGGAAGGTCAGCTCGACGCCGTCGATGGCCAGCACAGCCCCGGGGCGCACGCGCTGCCAGCGCGCCGCCACACGGCGGGCCGCGCCGAGCACCTCCGCGTAGCCAGACTGCCCGAGCACGAACCCCGCGTCGCGGATCTCCGGGGGACGCAGGGCCTCCAACACGGCGACCGCCCCGCCGATGTGATCGGCGTGCGGGTGGGTGAGAATCAGCAGCGCCGTCGCGCCCCCGCGGCGACGCAGGTGCGGCACGACCGTGCGCCGGCCGGCATCGCCGCCACGCCACCTGCCTCCCGCATCGACGAGGATCCATCGGCCGCGGGGGGTGCGGAGCGCTACGGCGTCCCCCTGACCGACGTCGAGGAGGTGCAATTCGAGTGCCGGTCGTTCGCCCATCGTCGGCCGCGCTACGGGGAGCCACGGCATCAGGGCGCAGGCACCGGCGCCGACGAGCAGGGCGCGGCCCGGCGCACGGCTCCACCCCGCCACCAGCAGCGCCGCGGCCGCGAGCCCGGCGAGCACCGCGACCGCGAGGGTCGGCGCCACGGACCATCCGGCGCCGGGCACCGCGGCGGCCCCGGTCGCGATGCCATCGAGCGCGTGGAGGAGCGGACGCGCGGCCGCCGCCGCGATGGCCGCCCCGCCTCGCTCCGGCAACATCATGGCGAGAAAGAGCGTGGGTTGGAGCGCCGCGACGATGGGGCCAGCCGCCAGATTGCTCAGGGGCGCCATGAGGCTGAGCCGGCCGAAGTGCCACGCGACGAGCGGCGCCGTGACGAGCGTCGCCAGCGACCCGGCGATCAGTTCGCGGGCGACGCCGGCGCCCCACCGCGGGTCGCGCGCGGCGAGGCGCCGCTGCACGCGCCCGGCCACGAGGATGGCCGCGTACCCGGCGACCGAGAGCTGCCACCCGAGATCGGTGACGGTGCGTGGGTCGCGCAACGGGACCAGCGCACCCAACGCGAAGGGGCCCCACGGATTCACCGGTCGCTGCCGTAGCGTTGCCAGACTGGTGGCGGCCAGCAGCGTGACACTGCGCACCGCGGGGGCCGGCGCCCCGATGGCCACCACATAGAGCGTCGCAACGGCCACGGCGGCGCCCGAGGCCAGCGCCGCCCGCATCCGCAGCGCCCGGAAGAGGAGGGCCAGCGCCCCGCCCACGATCGCGATGTGCAGCCCCGAGACGGAGAGCAGATGCACCAACCCGGCATCCCCGAACCGCTCACGCAGATCCGGTGTGAGCCCATCGACCTCGGCGATCAGCAACGCCCGGACGAGGCCCGCCTCCGCGCCGAAGAGGCAATCCAGACGGTGTGACGTGTTCGCCCGCCACCGCACCAGCGCCGACGACGCGCCATCGGGCTCCGCGGACGCGACAGCGCCCGCTCGCACAAGGGACGGCGCCGCCCCGGGCGGGGCCGTCGCCCCGACCTGCGTTCCGCCCAGGAGCAGGACGGCGAGCGCGGCGATCGTCCCATCGCGCCCACGCACCGCCGCGGCCACCGTGACACCCGCCACACCGCACGCGAGCGCCGCGAGCGGGCGTCCGCTCAATCCGATGGCGATGCCGGAGACCCAGGCGATGGCGGCGAGCAGGAGGAGCGGCACGCCGAAGCACACCGCCGCCAGCGCCGCTCGGCGTCATCCCGTCCCCGCAGGCGACCTCGTCGCGCCGCGGGGCCGCGGTTCACCCCGCCATCGGGAGCGGGGCCCGTTCCTGCACGGGCGTGCCCGTGAACGTCGCGCCGCTGGTGCCGGTGAGCTCCACGGTGAGATAGCGCCCGATCCAGTCCGCCGGTCCGGGCACCAGCACCGTCTTGAAGTCGCGCGACCGAGCCTGCAGCAGCTCCCCGCCCTTGCGGGCCTCCTTCTCCACGAGCACCTCGAGCCGCTCCCCCAGCCGCGCGAGGTTGCGCTCCCGCGCGATGCCGCGGACCGTGGCGACGAGCGCGTCGTACCGCGCGTCCATCACCGCCGGGGGGACGCTCCACTCGGGGGGCATCCGGGTGGCCGGCGTGCCTTCCCGCGCCGAGAACTTGAACGTGAACGCATCGTCGAACCGCACCTCGCGACAGAGCGAGAGCGTGTCCTCGAAC
>JBANGJ010000021.1:0-6322 GCA_037975505.1 Gemmatimonadota bacterium
CGCCGGTCTCGGCGCCCTGCGGCGCGAAGATGTTCTCGGGCGGCAGGTAGAGGCCGATGACCTCCACCGGCCGGCCCCCGAGCAGGACCGTCGCGCCGATCGGGTTCTCGCGGCCGAAGAGCCGACGGGCGATGGCCTCCTGGACCACGACGACGCTCGCCCCCGAGAGGACCTCCGCGCGGGTGAACCAGCGCCCCGCGGCGAGCGTGCCGCCCTGGATCTCCGTGAACCCCGCATCGGCGCCGAAGACGCCGACCGGCTGCGAGCGCTCCCCGCGGTACGTCACGCGCGCGAGTGTCTGCCCCCAGATGGCGGCGTACGCGACCTCCGGCAGCCGTCGGACGCGCTCCGCCTCGTCCGGCTGCAGGTCCGGCCGGATGCGGATCCACGCCGGCGGGTTCTGCGGATTCACCGGCGTGCTCGAGTAGGCCTTGAGCACGTAGAACGTCGTCGGCCCCGCGATCTCGACCGTACTGATGATCTGGCTCCGCAGCCCCTCGACGAGCGATGCCATGGTCATCACCGTCGCGACGCCGATGACGACGCCGAGGATGGTGAGGCCCGAGCGGAGCTTCGCGACGCGCAGGGAGTCCATCGCGATCGCGACGTTCTCGCGCATCTGGTCGAGCGAGAGGCGCCGCACCGCTCACTCCGCCCGCATCGCGGTGATGGGGTCGAGGCGCGCCGCGCGCCGCGCCGGATAGACGCCGAAGAGGACGCCGATGCCGGCACCGAGGCCGAGCGCGAGGACCACCGACCAGGCGCTGATCCGCGCAGGGAGGGGGGAGACCGCCGCCACGAGCCCCGCGAACGCCCAACCCGCCAGCACACCCACCAGACCGCCGAGCGTCGCCAGTGCGATGGTCTCGACGAGGAACTGCTGCTCGATGTCGCGGGCGCGTGCGCCGACCGCCTTGCGGATCCCGATCTCGCGCGTCCGCTCGTTCACGGCCATCAGCATGATGTTCATGATGACGATGCCGCCGACGACGATGCCGATGGCGACCACCGCGGGGATCACGAGGAAGAGGATCCGCGTGAGGCGCTTCCAGAACGCGACGAGGGCATCGGAGGTCTCGATTGAGAAGTCGTTCTCCTCCTCGGGGCGCAGCCGATGGGCGAGCCGCATCGCCTCCTCGGCACGGCCCATCGCCGGGGCGACGGCCGCGGCGTCGCGCATCCGCACCGAGATGGTCGTCGTGAGACGTCGGCCGTAGCGCATCTCGAAGCGCGTGAACGGGATCAGGGCGAAGGCGTCGAAGCTCTGGCCGAGGACGCGGCCCTTGGGGGCGTTCACCCCGATGACCACGACGCGCTCGCCGGCGAGCCGGATCTCCTGGCCGATCGGATCCACCGACCCGAACAGCTTCTCGGCCACCTCGGCGCCCAGCACCGCCACGGGCATCCGCTGGGCGACGTCCACCGCGCCGAGGGCGCGGCCCTTCACCACCGCGTAGCCCTGCACCCGCTGGTACTCGGGGGTGATGCCGAAGATCAGGACGTCCCCGACCGTCCGTCCGCGCCAGCTGACGTCACTCGTGGGCGTGGGCCATCCCGACTGCATCGAGATGGCGTCGGCGTCGGGGAAGGCGGCCCGGACGGCGGCGACGTCGCGGTCGGAGACCACCGGACGCCGCTGGATCCGCGCCCAGTCGTCGTCGGTGGCGGTCCCGACCGTGATGGGGGTGCGGCGCACTTGGAACGTGTTGTTGCCCACCATCGCGTCGGCGATGTTCTCCTGCACGTACGCGTTCATCCCCTGGATGATCGCGACCACGGCGACGAGGAACGCGACGGAGACGATGATCCCGAGGAGCGTGAAGGCGCTCCGGAGCGGGTTCACGCGGATCTCGTGGACGGCGAGGCCGAGGACGTCTGCGCGGCGCACCGTCGAAACCTACTCGTGCCGGAGGGCCTCGACGGGGTCGAGCTTGGAGGCGCGGGTGGCCGGCAGCATGCCGAACGCGACCCCGGTGAGCGCGGCTGCGACGATCGAGGCGATGGCGGCTCCGGCGGGAATCGATGCCGGGATGGTGGAGTTCGAGCGGATGAGCCAGGCGAGGAGCCAGCCGCCAATCAGCCCGATGCCCGCCCCGAGACTCGTCAGGGTCGAGGCCTCGACGAGGAACTGCCAGAGGATGGTCCCGCGCGTGGCGCCGAGCGCCTTGCGCACCCCGATCTCCCGGGTCCGTTCGGTGACGGAGATCATCATGATGGCCACGACCCCGACGCCCCCGACGAGCAGCCCGACCGCCGAGAGGCCGAGGCCGACGAGGAAGATTGCGCCGAAGAGCTGGTTGAACGTGTCGAGGATCTGGTCCTGCCCAACGAGGAAGAAGGTGTTCGGCTCGCGCGGGCGGAGGCCCCGCAGGCCGCGCAGGGTCGCGGTCACCGCGTCCATCGCTTGGTCACGCGGTACGCCCGGGCGCGGCTTCACCAACAGCAGCAGGCCGCGGCGCCAGACCTCGAGGCGGTTCCAGGCGGTAAGCATCGGGATGACCATGCGGGGACGGTCGGGGCCTCGACCGTCGAGGGACTTCAGGAACCCGGCCTCGGTATGGTAGACCCCGATGACCGTGAATCGGGTCCCGGCGAGGTCGATCTCCTTGCCGACCGGGTCCGACTCGCCAAACAGGAGCGTGGCGAGGGTGTCGTTCACGAGCGCGACGGTGGCGGAGGCGTCGTGCTCGGATTCGCTGAAGTTCCGCCCCGGCGCGATATCCGCCACGTCGGTCTGCATCCACTCGGGGCTCTGCGCATCGTACCCGACGTTCTTCACCTCGCGGTCGCGGTAGGTGACCGTGCCGCTCCCGAAGAGCCAGGCCATCGCGCTCGAGACCTCGGGGAGGCGCTGGACGGCCCGCCACTCGGTCAGCGAGACGCCGGGGAAACGGCGCTCCGGGCAGTTCTCGTTGGTCGGGTTGCAGTTGTTGAACCCCGGATTGGTCCGCCGCACCTGGAAGGTGGTGGCGCCGAAGCTCTCCATGTCGTCGGCGAAGGACTGCTCGATGCCGTGGATGGTCGCGCCCATCGCGACCACGACGAAGACGCCGATGGCGACGCCCGAGATGGTGAGGGCGGCGCGGACCTTGTTCGCGCGGAGCGAGTCGAGGGCGATGCTGACGCCCTCGAGGCTCATCAGGAGGCGGTCGCGGAAGCGCATGCGCTACTCCTGCCGCAGCGCGGTGATGGGGTCGAGCCGCGACGCACGGCTCGCCGGGTAGATGCCCGCGGCGATGCCGACCCCGGCGCCGACCACGAGGGCCGCGACGAGGGACCAGGGGGCCACGCTCGCCGGGAGGGGCGTGACCGCCGCGATGAGCTTGGCGAGCAGGATGCCGAGGAGCGCCCCGATCATCGCGCCGATGATCGAGAGCGTGGAGGCCTCGACGAGGAACTGGGCGATGATGTCGCGGCGCCGGGCGCCGAGCGCCTTCCGGACGCCGATCTCGCGCGTCCGCTCGGCCACGGCGACGAGCATGATGTTCATGATGACGAGCGCGCCGACGATCAGTCCGATGGCCGGGAGCGCCGTGCCGAAGAGGACCAGTTTCCCCTTCAGCTCGTCGAAGAAGCTCAGGGCGGATTCCGAGCTCGAGATGGCGAAGTCATCTTCTTCCCCGGGGCCCAGGCCGCGGAAGCCGCGCAAGGCGCCGCGGACGAGCTCCTCCCCGTCGGCGAGGATCTCTCGGGTGGGCGCCTGGACGATGATCTTCTCGACGTCGCCGCGCGGTCGCATGAGCCGGCTCAGCGGCGTGGTGTAGGGGACGACGGCGAGTCGATCGAGGGAGAACCCGAAGACCGATCCCTGCGGGGCGATGACGCCAATGATGGTGTAGGGGATGCCCGAGATCCGCAGCTCGCGGCCCAGCGGGTCGAGTCCGGCGTAGTAGTACGAGGCGACCTCGCTCCCCACCACGACCACCCGGGTGCCGAGCGCGACCTCCTGCGTGGTGAAGGCGCGCCCCTGGGCGATCTCGTACTGCTTGATGTCGAAGTAGTTCGCCTCGGTCGCGACGGCCTGCACGCTGCGCGGCCGGATCCCGGGCACGACGGCCGGCGAGAAGTTGCCGTTCTCGATGGCGCTCCGGAACGGCCCGCCGGCGAGCGCCTCGCGGACCACCTGGGCGGCCGGGGGATAGAAGCGCGGCCGCCGCTGGATCCGACGCCACTCCTCGTCGCTGATGTCCTGGAAGTCCGGGGCGCGGCTGACGTAGAACGTGTTGGTGCCGATGATCTTGGCCGCGAAATCGTTCTCGACGTAGTCGGCCATCCCCTCGACGATCGAGACGACGGCGATCAGGAACATCACGCCGATCATCACGCCGGTCAGGGTGAAGAAGCTCTTGAGCTTCTGCACCCGGATGGTCTCCAGCGCGAGGCGGACCGCCTCGAGGAAGGGCATGCGCCTACAGGACCGGCGCCGTCAGCCCGAGCCGCGTCACGAACTCCACCTGAGTCTCGTCACTCGCGATCGTACCGTCACGCAGCACCACCACGCGGCGCGCGTGCGACGCGATGTCGGGCTCGTGCGTCACCATGATGACCGTCTGGCCGGTATCCGCGAGGTGCTCGAACACCCGCATGATCTCCTGCGAGGTCTGCGAGTCGAGGTTGCCGGTGGGCTCGTCGGCGAGCAGGATCGACGGATCGTTCACCAGCGCCCGCGCGATGGCCACGCGCTGGCGCTGGCCGCCGGAGAGCTCGTTCGGCCGGTGATGCATCCGCTGCCCCAGCTGCACCTTCTCGAGCGCCTCGGTCGCGCGGCGCTTCCGCTCCGCCGCCGGCACCCCGGCGTAGACGAGGGGGAGCTCGACATTCGCGAGCGCCGTCGCGCGCGGCAGGAGGTTGAAGGTCTGGAAGACGAAGCCGATCTCCTTGTTGCGCACCCGGGCGAGGGCATCGTCCTTCATCTGGGAGACGAGCTGCCCGTTGAGCCAGTACTCGCCGTCGTTCGGTGTGTCCAGGCAGCCGACGATGTTCATCAGCGTCGACTTGCCCGAGCCCGACGGGCCCATGATGGCCACGTACTCGTTGCGCTTCACGGCGACGTCCACGCCGCGCAGGGCGCGCACGATCTCGCCGCCCATGTCGTACTCACGCTTGATCCCGCGCGTGACGATCACCCACTCCGGCCCCGGGGCGGTGCCCGCGGCCTGCATCACGGCCTGCCGCTCGGCGGCGGTGCTGACTGGTGTCGCTGTCATCGTGTCGCTCACGGCTTGCCCCCGGACGCGGGCGCGTCCGATTCCTGGAGTTCCTTCACGGCCTGTCCGTCCTTCAGTTCGCGGATCGCCTGGTAGGTGCCCGCCACGATGCGCTCGCCGGGCTGGAGCCCGCCGCGCACCTCGAAGTGCTTCTCGCCGGCGATCCCCACCTGTACGGGCCGGAAGGTCACGGTGTTGTCCGCGCCCACCACGAAGACCCCCTCGACGTCCTGCTTCCCCACCTGCACGGCGGGGGTGGTGCTGGCGGCGGGGGAGCCCGAGTCGGCGGCCGTCCCCGGCTCCTCCCGCACCGTCAGCGCGATGATCGGGATGGCCAGGGCCTGCGTGCGCATGTCGGTGATGATCTTGGCCGTCGACGAGAAGTCGGGGCGGGTCGCGGCGGGCGGGTTCAGGATCCGCACCGTGACCTCGTAGTCGATCGCCTGGTCGGTGGTCGCCGCGGCGGCGGTGGCCCCGCGGACCGAACTGTTCGAGATCTCCACCACCTTGCCCACGAAGGTCGTGTCGGGGAAGGCGTCGATCTGGATGACGGCGGAGTCGCCGATGGAGATCCGGCTCACGTCGGTCTCGTCCACCTTCACCTTGGTCTCGAGGACGCTCATGTCGGAGATGGTCATCAGCGTCGCCGCATCGCGGTTCAGCGTCCCCATGATCGCGGTCTCGCCCACCTCGACATTGAGACGCGTCACGCGCCCGGACATCGGCGCGTAGATGGTCGTCCGCGACAGCTGGTACTTGGCGTCGCGCAGCGAGGCCTCGCCCTGCTTCACATTCTCCGTGGCGGCCTCGACGAGGGCCTCATTGACCTCGAGCTGGGTGCTCAGCTGCTCGAGCTCTTGGGTGGAGACCAGCGCCGCGTTGGTGCGGCGGATCTCCTGCTGACGCTCGAGGTTGCGCCGCGCCTGGAGCAGGTTGGCCCGCGCCTGCGCCAGCGACGCCCGAGCGTTGGCGAGCGCGGCTTCGGCGCGCTGCACCTGCGCCTCGAACTGCTGCGGGTCGATCTGCAGCAGGAGCTGGCCCTCCCGCACCTCGTCCCCGTCCTTCACGGCGAGGCGCGTGATGCGCCCGGTGATGTCGGCCGAGATGTCGACCTT
>JBANGJ010000038.1:0-4763 GCA_037975505.1 Gemmatimonadota bacterium
TCGAGCGAGAGCGCCCCGGCGGCGTGATACGCCGAGAACTCCCCGAGCGAATGGCCCGCCGCGCCCTGGACGCGACCCGCCAGATGCTCACGCACCACGGCCCAGACCGCGGCGCCGTGCGTCAGGAGGGCGGGCTGCGCGTTGCGCGTCTCGGTCAGCTCCTCAGCCGGTCCCTGGAAGCAGAGGGTGCTCAGCGACACCCCGAGGGCGGCGTCGGCCCGCTCGAAGACGGCTCGCGCCGCCGGAAAGGCGGCGGCGAGGTCCTGCGCCATGCCCGGCTTCTGCGACCCCTGACCCGGGAAGAGAAGGAAATACATCGGTCAGAACCGAACGATCATGGAGCCCCAGGTGAAGCCCGCGCCGAAGGCAACGAACATCACGGTGGACCCCTCGCCGATGCGCCCGGTGGATACGGCCTCGCTCAGCGCGATCGGCACGGACCCCGCCGAGGTGTTGCCGAAGCGATCGACATTCACGAACACCTTCTCCATCGGGATGTTGGCGTGCTTCGCCGTGGCCTCGATGATGCGGATGTTCGCCTGGTGGGGGATCATCAGGTCGATGTCGGTGGCGGAGAGCTTCGCGCCGTCGAGGGCGCGGTCGGCGGCGTCGGCCATCGAGCGGACCGCGTGCTTGAAGACCTCACGGCCGCTCATCTGGATGTAGTGCGCCCCCTCCGCGAGCACCTGCTCACTCATCGGGAAGCACCCACCCCCCTTGGGCCGGTGCAGCAGGTCCGCCAGGTTGCCGTCGGACCGCATGTACGCCGAGAGTATGCCCCGCCCCTTGGTCGCCTTCCGCAGCACGGTCGCCCCGGCGCCGTCGCCGAAGAGCACGCAGGTGTTGCGGTCCTTCCAGTTGACGATGCGCGACAACACCTCGCCGCCGATGACGAGGATGGTCTCGTACTGCCCGGTCGCCATCAGTCCCTCAGCGACCTGCGCCGCGTAGAGCCAGCCGGAGCACGCGGCCGACAGGTCGAAGGCCACCGCCCGGCTCGCGCCCAGCGCCGCCTGTACCTCGACGGCCGTGGCGGGCATGAGGCGGTCGGGGCTCACCGTGCCCAGGATGATCGCGTCGAGCTCCGAGGCCGTGACCCCGGCCGCCGTCATCGCCTGACGCGCCGCCTCCACCGACAGCGAGGTGAGGGTCTCGCCCTCCCCGGCGATATGCCGCTGCCGGATGCCGGTGCGCTCGCGGATCCATTCGTCCGACGTGTCGATCCCCATCGCGGGGAACTCGTCGTTGGTGAGGACCCGCTTGGGCACGGCGTGGCCGGTGCCGCTGATCATCGCGATGGGTCGCTTCATGCGCTGAGCTGCTCCCCGATGTGCTGGCTCATGCGCGACTCCACGGCCTGCAGCGCCACGCGGATGCCGTTCTTGATCGCCTCCGGCGTCGACTTGCCGTGGCAGATGATGCTCACGCCCTTCACGCCCAGGAGCGGAGCGCCGCCGTACGCCGCGTAGTCGAGCACGCTGAGCGCCCGCTTCAACTGGTCCGTCGGGAACCCCGCCTTGGCCAGGATGCCGAAGAGCATCGGCGCGACGCCCTCGTAGAGCTTGAGGAGGACGTTGCCGGTGAACCCGTCGCAGACGACCACGTCGATGGGCCCGCGATCGCAGGCGGCCATCGGGATGTCCCGGCCCTCGACGTTGCCGATGAAGTTGAGCCCGACGCCCTGGAGGAGCTGGTGGGCTTCCTTGACGGCGGCATTCCCCTTCTCGGGTTCCTCGCCGATGGAGAGCAGGCCGACCGCCGGTGTCGGCCGGCCGAGGATGTCCCGGGCGTAGACGTGGCCGAGGCGCGCGAACTGGACGAGCTCCGCGGCGGCGCAATCCACGTTGGCCCCGGCGTCGAGCACCACCAGCGGCTTCCCGGCCGTGGGGAGCACCGTGGCGATGGCTGGCCGCGAGAGCCCCTCGTGGAGGCGGAGAATGAACGCGGAGGCGGCCATCTGCGCGCCGGTGTTGCCGGCAGAGACGAACGCCTCGGAGCGCCCCTCGACCTGCAGACGCAGGCCGACGGCCATCGACGAGTCCGGCTTGCCGCGGATCGCGACCGACGGCTTGTCGGTCATCTCGATGACCTGGAGAGCGTCGACAATCTCGAGCCGCTCGGCCGCGGCGGCACGCACGAGCTCGGACGCCCCGGCGAGCTGGGACTCGAGCTGGGCGCGGATGACGGTGGACTGACCGACCAACTGGATCTGGTGCTCCGGCGCGAGCTCCTCAAGGGCGAGGAGCGCCGCGGCGATCGGTGCCTCAGGGGCGTGATCGCCCCCCATGGCGTCCAGCGCGATCCGCGCCATGGTCAGGCGCTACGGGCCGCGACTCGCTGCGCGCCGGCGTAGAACCCGCACTCCTCACAGACGTGGTGCGGACGCTTCATCGCCCCGCACTTCGTGCAGGCCTGGATGTTGATCGCGGGAGCGACCTTGTGGGTGTTACGCGCGCGCTTCTTGCGCTTGGAGGTACGGCGCTTCGGGACGGCCATCGGGCACCTGCTCGAGGAAAGGGTTCGGACTCAGGAACGGACACACCCGCAGGGGCCCGCGTTACGGTCGGCCCCGCACGTCGGGCACAGCCCCAGGCACTCGGGGCGGCACAACGGCAGGGCCGGCGCCTCCAGCAACCACTGCTCGCGGACGGCAGGTCGCAGATCCACCATGGTGCCCACCTCGCTGAGGGGGAACACGTCCGGCTCGTCCGCGTTCTCGTCATCCGCATCGGCGAAGAGCACCGCCAGGGTGCCCTGCACCGGAATCTCCACCGCGGCGAGGCACCGACGACACTCTCCGCCAGCGGTCCCGTGGAACGCACCGTTGAAGTAGAATCGCCCGCTCCCCGCCCCGCTGAGGCGCCCGGTCACCCGGACCGCCCCGACGGGCCTGGCGTCCCCCTCCTCCCACACCGGATCATCCGTGGTGAGCTCCCCGTCCACGGGGATGGCCCCTTGAGACAGGGCACGGAGGGAATACGACAGCATAGCTTTGAAACATAGACGAAGGCCCCCGCCGAAGCAAGGGGCCAAAGTCTGCTGCGACAGCGACTTAGCCGGGCGCGCCGGCCCGGGTCAGACGACCTCAGCCTCGGCGAAGAAGAAGCGGCTCTCCCGCACCGCGTTCTCGTCCGAATCCGAGGCATGGATCGCATTCCGCCCCTTCGACTCCGCGTAGAGCTTCCGGACCGTCCCCGCCGCGGCCTCGGCCGGATCCGTGGCGCCGATGGCGTCGCGGAGGGCGTGGACGGCGTTCTCCTTGGCCACCACGAACGGCATGCACGGCGCAGAGCTCATGAACTCCACCAGCTCCGCGTAGAACGGGCGACCGCGGTGCACGGCGTAGAACTCCTCCGCCTGACGCTTGGACAGCTGCATCACCCGGGCGGCCTTGAGGGTGAAGCCCTGCGCCTCCAGATGGGCGATGATCTTGCCGGCCTTGCCGGAATTGAACGCGTCGGGCTTGATGATCGAGAAGGTGTAGTCGAGGGCCATGGGTCGTGTCGAAGGTGAGGGGAGCTCCGGGGGCGGACCGAGTGCCCCCAGAGGCGAACTACAGGCGGGCCTTGATCAGTTCCACGAAGTCGATCGGGCGCTTGGCGATGCCCATCCCGGCCGCGGCGAAGGCCTCAAGCTTCTCCGCCGCCGTGCCGGAAGAACCGGAGATGATGGCACCGGCGTGCCCCATCCGACGTCCCGGCGGCGCCGTCTGACCGGCGATGAACCCGACGACCGGCTTCGTCATCTTCGTGCGCACATACTCGGCGGCCTCCTGCTCGTCCGTGCCACCGATCTCCCCCATCATCGCGATCGCCTTGGTCTTCGGGTCGCGTTCGAACGCCTCAAGGCAATCGATGAAGTTGGTGCCGTTGATGGGGTCGCCGCCGATGCCGACGCAGGTCGTCTGGCCGATGCCGGCGCGCGTGAGCTGATAGACGACCTCGTAGGTCAGCGTGCCGGAGCGGGAGACCACGCCCACCGGCCCGGGCGTGCAGATACGGCCCGGGATGATGCCGACCTTCGATTCGCCGGGGGTGATGAGGCCGGGGCAGTTCGGCCCGATGAGCCGGACCCCGCGCTCCTTCACGAACGGATAGACCTTGGTCATATCGAGGACGGGCACGCCCTCGGTGATGCAGACGACCAGCGAGACCCCAGCGGCCGCGGCCTCCATGATGGCGTCGGCCGCGAACGGCGGCGGCACGTAGATGACGCTCGTGTTGGCCCCGGTGGCCTGCACCGCGTCCGCGACGGTGTTGAAGATGGGCACCGTCCCCTCGAAGTGCTGTCCGCCCTTCCCGGGCGTGACGCCGGCCACGACCTGCGTGCCGTACTCCATCATCTGCTTGGCGTGGAACGAACCGTCACGGCCCGTGATGCCCTGGATGACGAGCTTGGTGTTCTTGTCGATGAAGACGCTCATCTCACTTCCCTCCCTTGGCGAGGGCGACCGCCTGCTGCACGGCGGTGTCCATGTCGCTCGAGGCCGAGAAGCCGTTGTCCTTGAGGATCTGCATGGCGATCTCCTCGTTGGTGCCGGTGAGGCGGATCACGATGGGCACGGTGAGCGGATTGGCCTTGGTGGCGGTCACGATGCCGTTGGCGACGTCGTCGGTGCGCGTGATGCCGCCGAAGATGTTGAACAGGATCGCCTTGACGTTCGGGTCCGCCGTGATGATGCGGAGCGCGTTGACGACCTTCTCGGGGTTCGACGAGCCGCCGATGTCGAGGAAGTTGGCCGGTTCGCCGCCGTAGTACTTCAC
>JBANGJ010000148.1:0-28649 GCA_037975505.1 Gemmatimonadota bacterium
CTCGCCGCGCGGGCCGCGGCGGGCCAGATGGCGCGGCTCGTGGGCGAGCGGGCCGGCGAGTTGGTGGGGTACCGCGTGCGGCACGAGAGCCGCGTGGGCCCGCGCACGCGCGTGGAGGTCGTCACCGAGGGGATCCTGACCCGGATGCTCCAGGACGACCCGGCGCTCGAGGGCGTGGCGGCGGTCTGCTTCGACGAGTTCCACGAACGGCATCTCACGGGGGACCTCGGCCTGGCGCTCGCGCTCGAGTCGCGCGCCGTGCTGCGGCCCGACCTGCGCGTGCTCGTGATGTCGGCCACGCTCGAGGCCGCGCCCGTCGCGGCGCTGCTGGATGGCGCGCCGGTGGTGGTGAGCGAGGGCCGCAGCTTCCCCGTGGAGACGGCGTGGCGCGCGCCGCGGCCGGGACTGCCGCTCGCGCGTACGGTCGCCGACGTGGTCGGCGGCGAGTGGGCGCAGACGACGGGGGACGTGCTGGTCTTCCTCCCGGGTATCGCGGAGCTGACCCGCGCCCGGCAGGCGATGGCCGACGTGCCGACCCTCGCGAACGCCGAGGTGCTGCTCCTGCACGGCGGGCTCACGCTCGAGGAGCAGGACCGCGTGCTCCGGCGTGGGGGCACGGGTCGGCGCATCGTCCTCTCGACGGCGATCGCCGAATCGTCGGTCACGCTGGAGGACGTGCGGGTGGTGATCGACGCGGGCCTCGCGCGGGTGCCGCGCTTCTCCCCGCGGAGCGGGATGACGCGCCTCGAGACGGTGCGGGTCTCGCAGGCCTCCGCCGACCAGCGTCGTGGCCGCGCCGGCCGCGTGGCGCCGGGGCGCTGCGTGCGGCTCTGGAGCGAGGCCGAGCAGGCGGCACTGCCGGTGCGCGCCGTGCCCGAGATCCTCGAGGCGGACTTGGCCGGCCTCGCGCTCGAACTCGCCTGTGCCGGCGTCTCGGACGCCGGGGCACTGCGCTGGCTCGACCGCCCGCCGGCAGGCGCGCTCGCGCAGGCGCGGGCGCTCCTCGCGGATCTCGGGGCGATGGACGTGACGGGCCGCGTCACTCCGCACGGCCGACGTATGGCGGCGATGGGCCTGCCGCCGCGCCTGGCACATCTGGTGCTCCGCGGCGCGGAGGCGGGCTGCGCGACGCTCGCCTGCGAGGTCGCCGCCGTGCTCGCCGACCGCGACCTGCTGCGCCGAGAGGCCGCCGCCCTCGACGCGGATGTGCGGACGCGTCTCGAGGCGGTGCGTGGCCGCGCGACCGGGGACGTGGACCGCGGCCGCGTGGAGCGTGTGCGACAGGAGGCGCGCGCGCTCCGTCGTGCGCTCGGCCCCGAGGCCCGCGACGACGCGGACGACCTCGGGCAGGTGGGGCTGCTCGTGGCCCTCGCCTTCCCCGATCGGCTCGCGATGCGTCGGCCCGGGGAGGCCGCGCGCTACCTGCTGCGCAACGGACGCGGCGCGCGCCTGGACGTGCCCGGCGCGCTCGGGCGCGCGGCCTTCCTCGCCGTGGCTGACCTCGACGGCGACCCCGCCGAAAGCCGCATCTGGCTCGCCGCCCCGCTGGACGAGGCCGAGGTCCGCGCCGTGGCCGGAGCGGCGCTCGTCACCGAGCGGGAGGTCACCTGGGACGCACGGGCGGAGGCCGTCCGCGCCACGGAACGGGAGCGGGTCGGGGCGCTGATCCTCCGCGAGCGGCCACTCCGCGATGTGGACGACGCGGACGTCGCCGTCGCCTTGCTGGGCGCGCTCCGTGCGGCGGGGATAGACGCGCTGCCGTGGAGCGCGGCCGCGAGCGCCACGCGTGCGCGTCTCGCCTTCGCGCATCATCTCGACCCGGCCCGATTCCCCGACGTCTCCGACACGGCGCTCCTGGCGACGCTCGACGAGTGGCTGGGCCCGAGCCTCGCCGGACTGCGCCGCCTGAGCGACGTGGCCCGACTGGACCTCTCGACGGCGCTGCTCGGTCGGCTCCCCTGGTCCGAGCGCACGCATCTGGATCGGGTGGCGCCCACGCTCTGCGTGGTGCCCACCGGGTCCCGGCTCCCCATCGACTACACGGATCCTGCGGCGCCCGCGCTCGCGGTGCGCCTGCAGGAGATGTTCGGCTGCGCCGAGACGCCGTGCGTGGGGGAGGGACGCGTGCCGCTCACGTTGCACCTCCTCTCACCGGCGCACCGCCCCGTGCAGGTGACGCGAGACCTCGCCGGGTTCTGGCGCTCGAGTTACTTCGAGGTGCGCCGCGACTTGCGCGGCCGCTATCCGCGTCACGCATGGCCGGAGGATCCGCTCGCCGCGGCGCCCACCCGTCGCGCGAAGCCGCGCGGCACCTGACCCGCGCCCTCGCGACGCCTAGACGCCGAACTGCCGGAAGTGGTGGTCCGTGTGCTTGTAGGCGAGCACGCCGAGGTCGGCATCGCGCAGCACCCCGAAGATCGGATGCGGCGGACGCACGGCCCCCGGGGGCGGCGGTACGAAGGCGGCGATGCGGGAGCGGAGCGCCGCCACGTCGTCGGCCCAGGTGGCCGGCACGCGCGCGACGAGCGCAGGCGCCGCAGGCGCGCCCTTGGGAAACGGCAGCACGTAGAGCGCAAGCCAGGTGACGACGGGGCGGAACGGCACCGGCCAGCGCGGCAGCGTGAGCTCCCCCGCCCCGAAGCGGTACGACTCGATGAGGTGCGAGACCATCTGCGGCGCGGACATGCGCCCCCAGCGCGCGGGGGCGTCCGGGGCGAGTCGGTCGAGGCGCGCGAGGAGGTCGGCTCGGCGGGCGGGGTCGAAGATCGTCGGCATCGGCGGAGAGAGCGTGCCGCACTCTATGCGGGCGAGGGGTTCACCGCCACGGGGGGGCATTCGTATCTTGTGGTGTCACCCCCCACGACCGCGCCGAACTCCGTGACCCGACGCCTCGTCGTCGCCCTCAGCTGCTGCTGGCTCCTCTGCGCCCCCGGGACGCTCCGCGCCCAGGGGCAACCGGCCCGTGCCATCTCCAAGGTCACGGCCGACCTGGGCTTCGTGCAGACGGGCGGGAACACGCAGCTCACCACGCTCAACGTGGGGGAGCGCTTCACGCAGCAGCGGAACCGCCTGGCGCTCCTGCAGCAGCTCACCATCGTGTACTCCGAGCAGCGGGACACGGTGAAGGCGAGCCAGCTGCGCGTGATCACGCGCGGCGATTATCGGATTGACCAGATCCTCTCGGTGTTCCTCGGCGTGACCTTCGACCGCAACGCCTTCGCGGGCATCCGGCGCCGATTCGACGAACAGGTGGGGATCCAGGCGCGGCTCTTCGCCGGCCAGCGGGACACGCTGCGCCTCGAGGGCGGTGGCACGGTGACCCAGGAGATCAACCTGGCCGGCGTGCAGAAGAACTTCCCCGCGGCCCGCGCCGCGTCGTCCTGGCGGCACGCCTTCAACCGGACGTCGTACTTCCACCAGACGGCGGAGTTCCTGCCGAACATGCGGGATGCGGACGACTGGCGCCTGAACACGGAATCGACCGTCGTCGCGCCGATCTCCTCGAAGGTGGGCCTCAAGGTCTCGTACGTGGTGCGCTACGACAACCTGCCCGCGCCCGGGTACGAGGATCTGGACCGGCTCTTCACCACCGGCCTACAGATCACGTTCTGAGTGTCGAGGCCTCGCGCGCGCGCGGCCTCGCTCCGTCAGGCGCGCTGAATTCCCGGGCGGCCGTGCTCGAGCCGCCAGCGGCTCGCGGTCGCCACCGGCGCGCCGGGTCGCGTCACGAACGGCACCTCTCGGTAGTCCGCCATCCACGACTCGGGCGTGACGTCGCACACCACATACCCGCGCCGCGCCGAGTGCCAGCGCACGTGCGGATTCTCGCGCATCTGCTCGGGCGCCCCCACCCAGGTGTCGCTCCCGTCACCGCCGGAGCTGATGGACGTGCCGACGAACTCCGCCGCCACCGCCGGCCGATCCGGCCGGTCGAAGCCGGCGTGGAGCTCGTTCACCCAGTTGGAGTGCACATCCCCCGTGAGCACGACGGTGCGATGGGGCGCACGCTCGGCGATGGCGGCGAGCACGCGGTCGCGGTCGGCGGGGTATCCCGACCACCCATCCATGTAGAGGCGCTGCCCCTCACCGGGGAGGTCGTCGTAGGGCGCCATCGGGACCTGTTGGCCGAGGACCTGCCACCGCGCCCGGGAGGCCCCGAGCCCGTCCACCAGCCAGCGCTCCTGCTCCGCACCGAGGATCGTGCGGGACGGGTCGGCCCACGTGCCGCAGGGGACGCGCTGCGAGCCGTCGCCGCACGGCTGGTCGTCGCGATACTGCCGCGTGTCGAGCATCCAGAACCGGGTGAGGGCACCCCAGTTGGTGGTGCGTCGGATGGTGAGGTCGGCCCAGTCGCGCGCCCGCGGGACGCGCACCGGCTGGTGCTCCCACCAGGCCTGATAGGCGGCGGCGCGGCGCGTGCGCATCTGCTCGGCGGACTCCATCTCGTTCTCGCCGACGTCGTTCGCGTAGTTGTTGTCCACCTCGTGATCGTCCCACGTGACGAGCCAGGGGCACATCAGGTGGGCGGCCTGCAACGCGGGATCGAGCTTGTACTGCGCGTAGCGCGTGCGATACGTCTCCACCGTGCGCACCTCGAACCCCTGATGCGCCCGGACCGCGTTGCCGCGCCCACCGTACTCGTAGATGTAGTCGCCGAGGTGCGTGACGAGGTCGCACCGCTCGCGCGCGAGGTGATCGAGCGCCGTGAAGAGGCCCTGCTCGTAGTTCTGGCAGGAGGCCATGCCGAAGCGCAGCGGCGTGAGTGCCCCCTCCGCCGGGGTGGTGCGCACGCGCCCGACCGGACTGACGGCATCCCCCGAGCGGAAGCGGTACCAATACCACCGGTCCGGGGCGAGCCCCTCCACCTCCACGTGCACGCTGTACGCGAGCTCCGGTGCGGCGGTGTACCGGCCGCGCCGAACGATCCGCGCGAACCCCTCGTCGTCCGCCACCTCCCAGTCCACGACCGGTCGCGTCCCCGGCATCCCGCCCTCGGGCTCGTAGGGCCGCGGGGCGAGCCGCGTCCAGAGCACCGCCCCCGTCGGCGTGGGATCGCCGCTGGCCACGCCGAGCGTGAACGGGTTGTCGGCGAACGACGGCCGCCAGGTGAGCCGCCACTCGGTGGGGAGCGTGGCGCAGAGGGCGGCGGCGCGCGCCAGGTCGGTGACGAAGCGGCGGCGACGCATCAGGGCCACGGGAATGGAATGACCGTGAAGCGGGAGCGCGCCTTCGGGTCATCATCGCCCGCGAAGTAGCGCGCGATCTCGCGGCGCGCCGACGCCCGCAACGCGGCGTCCGCGGGGGACCCGCCGGTGGCCGTCGCCAAGCGAGCGTCGAGGCGCTGCAGGTGCAGCTCCGCCACCGCGCGCACGTCCGGCAAGGCGGCCGCGTCGCCCGCGCGGTCGAGCAGGGTGTTCAGCACCACGCGCTGGACGGTGCGCCGCAACGACTGCAGGTGCATGTCCGCCGAGGCCGGGGCGCCCCAGGTGCGGTCCACGATGGTCCCAATGACCTCATCCAGCGAGAGGTCGGTGGCACCGCGCGCCCGGAAGAGCGCCACGCGCGCCAGGCGCTCGCGATGGAGCAGGCCCTCGAGGACCTCGGTCGCGAGCCCGCCCGCGAGCGAGATCTCGTCGAACGCCGTGCCGCCGGCGCTCCCCATCCAGAGCATCTGCGCATCGCCACCCGGCGGCATCGGCGGGATCAGCGCCTGCACCCGCTCCGGCACCGCGAGTGCCGCGGGGGTGAGGGCGTCGAGCGCCATCCCCAGCGCGCGACGCTGCTCGGCCGCCGGCAGGACCGTCGTCGGCGTCTGCCCGTCCCCGCGCATCGCATAGCGGAAGTCCATCCCGCCGACGTACTTCACCAGTCCCTCGAGCGAGTAGCGATGGTGCAGGTACACGTGCGTGAAGCGCATGTTCAGCAGGTACATCGGCTCGCCGGGCTGGATGGCCCGCTCGTCGAAGCGCTGCAGCGCCAGGTTGCGCACCGCCGTGGTCCGCTCGACGGCGTCGAACATCGTGGCGCCCTCGACCCACCGCGTGACCTGCGGAATCGACCCCTCGGCGCCCGCGTGCTGATCGGCGACGAAGCGCAGCCCGCGCGTGAGCCCCTCACCGACGATCTTCGCCAGCCCCGCGCGCTCCGCCTCGGCGTCGGGATACCAGGTGTAGCCGTACCGGATGGCGAGCGAATCCCACGCCCCGGCGAAGGGGGCGTACGCCTTGGTCAGGTCGAGGGTGCCCGCCGCCGTGACGGAGATCAGCGGGAAGGGGTAATCCATGACCGAGGTCCGGCCCTGGCTGTGCGCGATGTAGTTGTGGGAGAGCCCGAGCGTGTGGCCGATCTCGTGCGCCACGTGCTGCCGCCGGCGCGCGACCACGAAGTCCTGCGCCGCGACGTTGAGTCCCGCCGCGCCGGCTGCCGGGACGAGCCCGGCGTAGATGTTGTAGTCGATGAGCGAGCGCCACGCGTCCATGCGGACGACGGTGCGGACGATCTCCCCGGTGCGCGGGTCGGTGATGGAGGGCCCCACCGAGGGCCCGGGGCCGCTCCGATGGATCCAGTAGACGAGGTTGTAGCGCGCGTCCATCGGGTCCGCACCCGCGGGAAGGTCACGCAGCTGGAAGGCGTTCTTGAAGCCGGCGGCCTCGAAGACGGTCGTCCACCAGCTCGCGCCGACCTTGAACGCACTCCGGTACGGCTCGGGGATGCCCGGGTCGAGGTAGTACACGATCGGCGTCACCGGCTCGACGAGCTCACCGCGCTGATAGGCCGCCGGGTCCTTGGGGACGAGGCGCCAGCGGTTGGTGAAGCCGTCCCGGTACGTCCCGGTGAAGCCCTGCCCGAGATCCGCGAACCCCGTGCCGAAGAGGCCGGACCGCGGATCGTAGGTCCGAGGGCGGAAGCCCTCCGCGGCGGGGAGCACCACGAGCGAGTGATGCACCTCGAAGGTCGGCGCCGACGGCTCCGGCGAGGCCCGACGTAGCACCGCCCCGGGGTTGTCCACGGCGAAGGTCAGGACGGCGTGGATCTCGGTGTTCCGCGGGAAGGCCTTGGTGCGGGACGGCTCGACCCAGCTCCGCGCGGCATCCACTCGCGCGTTGCCGCCCTGCGCCCGTCGGACGCTCTCGCCGATCCCGTAGGCGTCGGAGAGGAAGAGGCTGGTGGCATCGACGGTGAGGGTGCCGTTCGCCTCCGCCTCGATGGGGAAGGCGGCGAGCACCGAGGTCGGGAAGGCCTCCGAGGCCGCGCGACGCGTCGCCTCGGCGGCTCCGATGGCACGGACGTTCCAGTTGTCGGTGACCAGCACGAGCCGCTTGCCGCGCCGCTCGAGCCGGACGATGGTGCCGTCCCCCACCTGCCCCCGGTCGAGCCCGAGCGCCGGCACGCCGCCGCCGGTGGCGAGCACCATCTGGTGCATGAACTCCTGCCCGAGGCGCTCGGCAGGCACCTCGAGGAGGACCTTGTTGCGGTCGGCATCGACGCGCACGCCGATGAAGGGCGCCTCCTGCGCGACGAGGCACAGGGGCAGGGCCACGCAGAACAGAAGGAGCGTGCGGAGACGGCGCATCGGGAGCCTCGGACGGGAACGGGTGGACCGACGCCGGGATGGTAACGCCGGCGTGCACGCCCGTCGAGGATGCGCGAGGGGCGGCGCAGCCGCCCCCGGGTCAGACGATGGTGATCGTCCCCGCCGCGGCGTTGAGCGTGACCGTGTACTCGCGCAGCGCCGTGGTAGCCGGCCCGCGAGTCACGGCGCCCGTGGCGGCGAACTGTGCGCCGTGGTTCGGGCAGGAGAAGCCGCCCCCGACGATGTTCACGGTGGTGCCCGCGTGGGTGCAGGCCATCGAGAAAGCGCGGTATGTCGTCGCGTTCACGCGCACCGCCGCGATCGGTCCCGTGGTGCCGTTGTCCACGCGGGCGATGCCGCCATCCGCGGCGAGGGCCGCGAAGCTCGCGAGCGTCACCACGAGCCCGCCGGCGGGCGGCGGTGTGCCGCAGCCAGCCCCGGTGCCCCCGCCGTCATCATCATCATCGTCGTCGGTCAGGGCCGCTGGGCAGCTGTGCCCCGGCCCGGTCACGCCGCCGATGTTGCCATCGCCGCAGGCCACGAGAAACGCCCCGACCGACGCGAGGAGCGCCGCGGAGACGAAGCGCCGACGCGACGGATCGGCGGGCTCCGCCGCGGCGAGCGAACAGGTGGTACGACAGTCGGTCATGGGCAGCTCATCGTTGCGCGACGCGACGGGCGAGGGTCAGGAGATCGTCAGCGTGCCTGCGGCCGCGTTGAGCGTGACCGTGTACTCGCGGAGCGACGTGGAGGCCGGCCCCCGCGTCACGGCGCCGGTGGAAGA
This sequence comes from Gemmatimonadota bacterium, assembly GCA_037975505.1. Lineage (GTDB taxonomy): Bacteria > Gemmatimonadota > Gemmatimonadetes > Gemmatimonadales > Gemmatimonadaceae > Pseudogemmatithrix. Next base: position 8,358 of record JBANGJ010000148.1, read on the forward strand.
GAACTGCGCGCCGTGGTTCGGACAGGTGAATCCCCCGCCGACGATGTTCACCGTGGTGCCCGCGTGCGTGCAGGCCATCGAGAAGGCCCGATACGATGTCGAACTGACGCGCGTGACCGCGACGGGCGTCGAAGCGCCGCCGTCCACGCGTGCGATGCCGCCATTAGCCGCGAGCGCCGGGAAGTTCGCCAAGGTGACGGTCAGGCCGCTGCCGAGGCCGGTGGAGCCCCCCTCAAGCCCATCCCCACAGGCGACGAGGAAGGCGCCGACGGAGAGTGTCAGCGCCGTGGCCACGAAGTCGCGACGGGAGGGACCGGTGGCGGCGAGGGGGCAGTCGTGGGTGCAGTCGGTCATCGAGGCCTCTCAGCGGAAGATGTCGAGCATGGACGCCCAGCCGATCGTGGCGACGCCGATCGACGTGAGCGCGACGGTTCGGTGCAGCTCACGGTTCGAGGAGGAGTCTTCGGCCTCGTCGGCCAGGATCCCCGTCGCCACGAACCCGGCGTCCGCGAGCATCATCATCGCGGCGTGGAACACCTTGCGCCCGTGCTCCTGCGGGTCATTCCACCCTTCGTAGAGGTTCCAGACCCCGGTGATGGTGTTCACCCCGAAGAGCGCGGCGACTCCGGTGGCCGCGATGCCGTGCCCTTCGCGTGCCCAGGCCGGCGCGGCGGAACTCTTATTGAAGAGCTCACGGCCCGCGGCATACTGGAAGGCGAAAAGGGGAAGCATGGCGTAGCTCCCCCAACGATGGATGTCGAGGCGCCGGTAGTAGGCGGCGCTGTATTCGACAATCGTGTCGCGGGGAGTGGGGAGCGGCGTCACCCCAGCCGGGAGCGTCGGCAACGGCAGCGGCGTGAAGCGCGCGGTCAGCACCGGGCCGGCCGACACGGCGCCGTCGGATTGGAGCTCCGCCGCCACAGCGGCGATGGGAGCCGGCGGCGTGACCACCCCGGGGTCGGGCAGCGGCGCGACCGCCTGGGCAGCGACGACGGCGAGCGTGAGCAGATCCATACGGCTCCCGGGCGGAAGTGGTCAGCCAGTCCCCGTCGCGGTCGCCACGGGGTCCGCCAAACGTTATCCTCACCGCATACCCTCCACCACCTCGGAAGCTCCATGCCCCTCTCGATCCGCGTCAGGGTTCTCCTCACCGTCGCCGGCCTCGCCCCGGCCCTCCTCCGGGCGCAGGACGACGCCGCCCTGATCGCCCGCGCCCGCGGCATCCACGAGCGCGTCCTGACCCTGGACACGCACGTGGACATCAATCCCGCGCAGTTCCGTCGGGACACCGTCAACTATGTGACCGGGGTCCCCCGCAACCAGGTGGACCTGCCCAAGATGGAGGCGGGCGGCCTCGATGCCGCGTTCCTCATCGTCTACGTGGGCCAGGCCCGCACGATCGACTCGGCGAGCATGGCGGCCGCGTACGACGCCGCCATCGAGAAGTTCACCGCGATCCACCGCCTCACGGACTCGCTGGCCCCGACCCGCGTCGGACTCGCGCGCACCGCGGCCGAGGCCCGCGCGATCGCCGCGAGCGGCCGAAAGGTCGTCTTCATCGGGATCGAGAACGGCTTCCCGGTCGGCACCGACCTCGGGCGCATCAAGCAGTTCGCCGACCTCGGCGGGCGCTACCTCTCCCTCGCGCACAACGGCCACAGCCAGCTCTCCGATTCCAACACCGGGGAGCGGGACGGCGTCTGGCTGCACAACGGCCTGAGCCCGCTTGGACGCGAGGCGGTCGCGGAGCTCAATCGCCAGGGCGTGATGATCGACATCTCGCACCCGAGCAAGGCCAGCATGATGCAGACGATCGCCCTGACCAAGGCCCCGCTCATCGCGTCGCACTCGGGGGTCCGCGCGCTCTGCAACCACAGCCGCAACCTCGACGACGAGCAGCTGCGCGCGATGGGCCGGAACGGCGGGGTGGTGCAGCTCGTGGCCTTCAACAGCTACGTGAAGTGCAACCCGGCGCGCGACGCCGAGCGGCAGGCGGCGGTCGACGCGCTGCGGGCGCAGTACGGCATCACGGCGACGGCGCCGCGCGAGGTGTCCGCGCAGATCGCCGCCCTCCCCGACGAGCGGCGGAACGCCTACCTCGCCGCGCAGGAGGACATCACGGCGCGCCGGTACCCGGCCGACCCGATGGCCACCGTGCAGGACTTCGTGAACCACATCGACTACGCCGTGAAGCTCATCGGCATCGACCACGTGGGGATCAGCTCCGACTTCGACGGCGGCGGCGGGGTGGACGGCTGGCGCAACGCGGGCGAGACCTTCAACGTGACGCTCGAACTGGTGCGGCGCGGCTACACGGAGGCGCAGATCGCGAAGATCTGGGGCGGCAATCTCCTCCGCGTGCTCGACGAGGTGCAGCGGACCTCGGCGCGCCTCCAGCGTCAGGCCCGGTGACCGCCATGGGCATGCTCACCATCTACCTCGCGAGCCTCGGCGCCTTCTTCGCGCTCGACCTGCTCTGGCTCGGCGTCGTCGCCAAGGGCTTCTACCAGGCGCAGCTCGGGCATCTGATGCGGCCGGATGTGCAGTGGCCGGCGGCCCTCCTGTTCTATCTCATCTATGTCGGCGCGATCGTGATCCTCTGCGTCCTGCCGGCCGTGGAGAAGCAGTCGCTGGGACGCGCCCTGGTGCTCGGCGCGGTCTTCGGGCTGGCCGCCTATGCCGCATTCGATCTCACAAGCCTCGCGCTGCTCAAGGACTTCCCGATGCAGGCCGTCGTGGTGGACCTGACCTGGGGCACGGTGCTCACCGCCTGCGTGAGCGCGGCCGGCTACTGGGTGGCACGGCGCTGACGTCGCCCCCACTTGGTTCCGGGATGTGAGACGAGGGGCCCCGCGGCGCGCCGCTGGGCCCCTCGTCGTCAGCGCTTCACCAGCGTCAGGATCGAGTAGGTGGCGACCGTCTCGTCGTGCTGGTTCCGCACATCGACGTCCCACTCGACCACCCCCTGCGGCACGCCGTCCGGCGGGGTGTCCTTGGCCGTCTTCTGCTTCACGGTGAGGCGCACCCGGATGGTGTCCCCGGGGTAGACCGGCTTGGTGAAGCGGAGCCGCTCGAGCCCGTAATTCGCGAGCACCGGGCCGAGCGCCGGGTCCACGAAGAGCCCCGCCGCCGCCGAGACGATGAAGTACCCGTGCGCCACGCGGCCGGTGAACACGCCGTGCGCCCGAGCCTCGGCGTCGTCCATGTGCGCATAGAAGGTGTCGCCGCTGAGCCGCGCGAAGGCCTCGATGTCCTCGAGGGTGATCGTCCGCGTCCCCGTCACGAGCGTGTCGCCGACGGCGAGCGCGTCGAAGGTGCGCCGGAACGGGTGCGGCCCCTCGGTGCGCTGGGCCGCCCCGGCGCTCCATTCGTGCGTGATGGCGGTGAGCATCGTCGGGCTCCCCTGCACCGCCGTGCGCTGCAGGTAGTGCAGCACCCCGCGTGCACCCCCCATTTCCTCGCCGCCGCCGGCGCGTCCCGGGCCCCCGTGCACGAGGTTCGGGAGGGGTGAGCCGTGCCCGGTGCTCTCCCCGGCGCTCGTGCGGTCGAGGACGAGGAGGCGCCCATGGTACGGCGCCACGCCGAGCACCACCTGGCGCGCCACCGTGGCGTCGGCCGTGACGATCGAACCGCAGAGCGACCCGCGCCCGCGCTTGGCGAGCGCGATCGCCTCGTCGACCGAGCCGTACGGCATCACGGTGTTCACCGGCCCGAAGGCCTCGATGTCGTGCGGCGCGTCCTGCGCGAGCGGACGGTCGCAAACCATCAGCATCGGCGTGAAGAACGCCCCGCGCTCGCGGTCGGCGCCGACGATCGGCACCTCCTCGGCGCCGAACACCACCTGGCCCGCGGCACGGATGCGCGCGGCCGCGGCGGCGACGTCGCGCACCTGTCCGCGCGAGGCGAGCGGCCCCATGCGGACCCCCTCGACCGCCGGATCGCCGACGGTCGTCTTCGCGAGCCGCGCGCGCAGCGCCGCGACCACCGCTTCCTCCATCCCGGACGGGACGAGCGTCCGCCGGATGGCGGTGCACTTCTGCCCCGCCTTCGTCGTCATCTCGCGCACGACCTCCTTGATGAAGAGGTCGAACTCCGGCGTGCCGGGCGCGGCGTCGGGACCGAGGATGCAGCAGTTGAGCGAATCGGCCTCCATGTTGAACCGCACCGCGTGCCGCACCACCGCCGGGCTCTCCTTGAGGGCCTGCCCCGTCGCGGCGCTCCCGGTGAAGGCCACCGTATCCTGCTCCTCCACATGGCTGAGCAGGTCGCCGGCGCTCCCGCAGATCAGCTGCAGCGCCCCGGCGGGGAAGACGCCCGCCGCGATGATCTCCCGGAACATCAGCTCCGTGAGGTAGCTCGTGGCCGTCGCCGGCTTCACGATGCAGGGCACCCCGGCGAGGAGCGCGGGCGCGAGCTTCTCGAGCATCCCCCAGCAGGGGAAGTTGAAGGCGTTGATATGGATCGCGACGCCCTCGAGCGGCACGCAGATGTGCCGCCCCGCGAAGGTGCCCCCCTTGGACAGCACCTCCTGCGGCCCCTCGACGTGGAACGTCTCGTTCGGGAACTCGCGACGGCCGCGGCTCGCGTAGGCGAAGAAGGTACCGATCCCTCCCTCGATATCGACCCAGCTGTCGGTGCGCGTGGCCCCCGTGGCGGCGGAGAGGGCATAGAACGCCTCCTTCCGCTCCATCAGGTGCTTCGCCACCGCCTTGAGCATCGCCGCCCGCTCGTGGAAGGTGCGCTGCCGGAGCGCCGGGCCGCCGACGGCGCGCGCGTATCGCGCCATCGCCTGGAAGTCGAGACCGCCGCTCGACGTCTCGGCCACCGGCTCGCCCGTGACGGCGTGGAGCAGCGTGGCCTGAGCGCCGGTGCCGGCGACCCACTCGCCGAGCGCGTAGTTCTGCAGACGAGCGATGGTCACTGCGATTTCCCCTCAACGGAAGCGTCGGTGGCCGCCTGCGCCGCCGCATCGGTGTGAGCCGATGGCGTCACCGGGTGCGTCGAGGTCTTCGTGTCGTGCCACGCGCGGAGGATCGCGGGCTGTTCCGGCCGGTCCGCCGGGACCTCGCGGAGCGGCTCGGTTGGCTGCCAGCCGGCGCGCATCGCCGCGGGGAGCCGCTGGTAGAGCGCCGTCCCCTCGGTCTTCCAGGCGAGCATCTCGTCGGAGACCTCCTTCACGATGCGCGCCGGATTCCCGACGGCCACGCGCCGAGCCGGGATCACCATCTTCGCCGGCACGAAGGTCAGGGCGCCGACGATGCTCCCGGCGCCCACCTCGGCCTCGTCCATAATCACCGCGTTCATCCCGATGAGCGCGTTGGCGCCGATGCGCGCGCCGTGCACCACCGCTCCGTGTCCGATGTGTGCACCGGCCTCGAGCACCATCGTCACGCCGGGAAACATGTGCAGCGTACAGTTCTCCTGGATGTTGCACCCGTCCTCGATCATGATGCCGCCCCAGTCTCCGCGGATGGCGGCCCCGGGACCGACGTACACGTCGCGACCGATGATCACGTTGCCGGTGACGGCGGCCTGCGGATGCACGAAGGCGCTCTCGTGGACCACCGGGACGAACCCCTCGAAGGCGTAGAGCACGGCGTCAGACCCGCTCGAGGACCATCGCGTACCCCTGCCCCACACCGATGCACATCGTGCAGAGCGCGTAGCGCCCCTGCCGACGCGTCAGCTCCCGCGCGGCGGTGAGCGCGAGGCGCGCGCCGCTCATCCCGAGGGGGTGCCCGAGCGCGATGGCGCCGCCATTGGGATTCACGCGCGGGTCGTCGTCCGCCACGCCGAGCTCGCGCAGGCAGGCGAGTCCCTGGGCGGCGAAGGCTTCGTTGAGCTCGATCACGGCCATCTGGTCGAGCGTGAGCCCCGCACGCTGGAGCACGAGCCGCGTCGCCGGCACCGGCCCCATCCCCATGATGCGGGGCTCCACCCCCGCCGCGGCGCTCGCCACCACACGCGCCATCGGCGTGAGCCCGTGCGCGCGGAGCCCCGACTCCGAGGCGATCAGCAGCGCGGCCGCCCCGTCGTTGAGCCCGGACGCATTCCCCGCCGTCACCGACCCCTGCCCATCCGTGCGGAACGCCGGCTTGAGCTTGGCGAGCGTCTCCAAGGTGGTGTCGGGCCGGAGGAACTCGTCCTCGCTCACGCGCACGCTCGCCCCCTTCTTCTGCGCGATCTCCACGGGGACGATCTCCTCGGCGTGCCGCCCTGCGGCACGCGCGGCGGCGGCCTTCTGCTGTGACCGTACGGCGAAGGCATCCTGATCTGCACGACTCACCCCGTACTGCGCCGCGACGTGCTCCGCGGTCTCGCCCATCGAGTCGGTGCCGTGCGCCGCCTTCATCGCCGGGTTCACGAAGCGCCAACCGAGGCTCGTGTCAAAGAGCTGCACGTCACGGGCGAAGGGCGTCGCGCCCTTGGAGAGGACGTACGGCGCGCGCGTCATGCTCTCGACCCCGCCCGCCATGTACACGTCGCCCTCCCCGGCCCGGATGGCGCGCGCGGCGTTCGCCACCGCGCTCAGCCCCGAGGCGCAGAGCCGGTTCACCGTCTCCCCCGGCACGGTGATCGGCAGACCGGCGAGCAGGAGCGCCATGCGCGCGACGTTGCGATTGTCCTCCCCGGCCTGATTCGCGCAGCCGAGGATCACGTCAGCGATGGCCGCGGGATCGAGGGTCGCATGTCGCGCGAGGAGCGACCGGATGGCGTGGGCGGCGAGATCGTCGGCGCGGACGGCGCTCAGCACACCGCCAAGATTGCCGATGGGAGTTCGAACGCCGTCGACGAGAAACGCGTGAGTCATATGCGGGTCAGGAAAGGCGCGGGAGACAGAGCGGTCAGAGCGGAAGCGGCTTATGCGTCCGGTAGACGGTGCCGCGGAAATGGCCGACGACCACGGCGTCCTGATTGCGCACGGTCACCGAGGCGAAGGCGATCTTGTTCGTGGTCGTCTCGCGGACGCCGGTGGCGGTCAGCACGTCGCCCGGGCGCACCGCCGCCGGGTAGCTGATGGTGCAGTCGAGCGCGACGCTGATGGTCCCGTCGGAATTGGTGCAGAAGGCGAGCGCGCTGTCGGCGAAGGCGAAGACGATGCCGCCGTGCCCGGTGCCGAAGCCATTCACCATCTCCGGCCGCACGGTCATCCGGAGCACGGCACGGCCCACGGCCACCTCGAGCACCTCGACGCCGAGCCAGCGCGAGAAGGCATCCGTGACGAGCATCCGCTCGACGGTCTCGCGTGCGCGCAGATCAGCGTCGACGCTCAGCCCCCCCGCGAGCTCGCTCATCCGAAGAGGCTCCCGCCCTCGCGGACGATCCGCCGCAGGCGCGGACTCGGGCGGTAGCGGTCTTCGCCGTACTCGGCCTGCAGCGCCTCGAGCGTCGCGAGGATGCGCGCCGGCCCGATGGCGTCACCCCAGGCGAGCAGTCCCTTGGGATAGTTGACGCCCGTCGTCATCGCGAGCTCGATGTCCGCGACCGAGGCCACCTGCCAGTGGACGGCCTCCACCGCCTCGTTCACGAGCATGGCGAGGATGCGGTCCAGGATCCCCTGGCCGAGCGCGGCATCGGTCGTCGGCGCCGGCACCGCCGCGCCCTCGGCGTAGTCGTAATGCCCGCGCCCCGTCTTGCGGCCGAGCAGTCCCGCCTCGACGAGCCGCCGCTGCGTGAGCGCGGGCCGGTAGCGCGGGTCGTGGAACATCGCCTCGAACACCGAGGACGTGACCGCGAAGTTCACGTCGTTGCCGATGAAGTCCATCAGTTCGAACGGCCCCATCCGGAAGCCGCCGAGCGTCTTCATCGCCCAGTCGATCGTCGCCGCGTCCGCGAGGCCTTCCTCGAGGATCCGCAGCGCCTCGCCGTAGAACGGCCGGGCCACGCGGTTCACGATGAATCCCGGCGTGTCCTTCGCCAGCACCGTGACCTTCCCCCACCGGTCCACGAGCCCGCGCGCTGCGGCGGTCACGGCCGGAGCCGTCACGATGGCGGGGATCACCTCGACCAGCGGCATCACCGGCGCCGGATTGAAGAAGTGGACGCCGAGCACGCGCTCCGGATGCCGCCGTCCTCCCGCGAGGCCCGCGACCGAGAGGGAGGAGGTGTTCGTCGCGAGGATCGCGTCGGGAGCGACGATGCCCTCGAGCGAGGCGAAGAGCGCCTGCTTGGCCGGCAGCGACTCGACGATCGCCTCGATCACGAGGCCGCAGGGCGCGAAGGCCGTGAGCGCCGCGGCGTCAGCCCCCTCGACGTAGGTGAGACGCGCGAGGACGGCATCGGCGACCTCGCGGGTCAGCCGCCCCTTCTCAACCTCACGCGCCAGCGCCTTGGTGTGCCCCGCACGAGCCCGGGTGAGCGCCGCCGGATGCGCATCGGCGAGGCGCACCGGATGCCCGTGCATCGCCGCCACCTGCGCGATGCCGGCCCCCATCGCGCCGGCGCCGACCACCCCCACCACCGTCGTCGCGTCGATCGTGGCCATGGTCAGGCGCCTCGGTAGCTGGGGGCACGCTTCTCGAGGAAGGCACGCACCCCCTCGGCGTAATCGGCGGTGCGTCCCGCCTCCTGCATCAACTGCGCCTCGAGCTCGAGCTGCGCGGGGAGGTCGTTCGTCGCCGCCCCGAGCAGGGCAAGCTTGGTGAGCCCGAAGCCTCGCGTCGCCTGGGTGGCCAGTGAGCGCGCCACCCCGAAGGCCTCCTCAGCGAGCGCCGCCGCGGGCACGACCTCCCAGATCAGCCCCCACGCCTTGGCCTGCTCGGCCGGCACCTTCGGCGCGAGGAAGAACATCCCCGTCGCGCGCTGCAGCCCGACGAGCCGCGGCACGTGGTACGTGCCCCCAGTGTCGGGAATCAGCCCGAGCTTGGCGAAGCTCTCCACGAAGGTCGCCCCCTCCGCCGCGATCGTGATATCGCAGGCGAAGGCGAGGTTGGCCCCGGCGCCGGCCGCGACGCCGTTCACCGCGCAGACCACGGGCTTCTCGAGTGCGCGGATGGCCAGGATGATCGGGTTGAAGCTCGCCCGCACCACTTCGCTGATGTCCGGCATCGGGCCGTCGCCCTCGGGGAGCACCTCGGCGAGGTCCTGCCCGGCGCAGAACCCGCGGCCCGCCCCGGTGAGGAGCACCGCGCGGATCTCGGTGTCGGCCGCCGCCCGCGCGAGGGCGTCCTGCAGCGCCCGCGCCATCGGTCGCGTGAAGGCGTTGAGGACCTCGGGACGGTTCAGCGTGAGGACCAGGACACCATCCCGGACCTCCTGCAGCACGAGAGGAGCGCTCATGCCGGGAAAGATACCCGGCGGTTCCCCGCCACGGGACGCCCCGCCAGATTCCCCGCATGACTCGGCAGCCACTCCCCGGCCTCGACTGGCGTCGCATCGCCTCCCACGTGCTCGCCTCCCGCGCGATGGACGCGCTCGAAGAGGGCGTGAACAAGGGGGAACGGAGCGGCGCCCGACCCGATGGGCGCGGGCGGCGCTCGGTGCCGCGCGAACATCTGGTGCTCTACCAGTTCTCCGCGCGGGGCCACGACGTGGCTCAGTGCATCCTCGGGGCCCTGCTCGACGGCACGCGGGACGCGGCGGGCGCGTACTACCGGAGCCGGCCACTCCTGCTCTCCCTGGGCCTCGACTACGCGGACGCGCTCGGCTCGCCGCTGGGACGCGCCGGCGGGTTCTCCGACGGCCGCGACATCGGCGTGGTGTGCAACCTCCCACGCGAGGAGGGACCGGTGGTCCTCCCGATGGCCGGCGACGTGGGCTCGCAGTACACGCCGACGGCGGGCTGGGCGCAGGCCATCACGTATCACCGGGACACCCTGCAGGATCCCCGCTGGGCGGGGGCGATCGCCGTCGCGCTCGGCGGCGACGGCTCCGTGGCCACCAACGGGTTCTGGTCCGCGCTCACGATGGCGACCACGCTCCGCCTCCCGATGCTCTTCTACGTGGAGGACAACGGGCTCGGCATCTCGGTCGGCGGCGAGATGCAGACGCCGGGGGGCAACATCGCGCCGAACCTCGCGTCCTTCGGCAACCTCTTCATCCGCGACGGCGACGGCTGCGACCCACACCAGACCGCGGAGCTCCTGCAGGCGTGTGTGGCGCACGTGCGCAGCGGGGCCGGTCCGGCGCTCGTGCACCTCACGGTGCCGCGGCTCTCGAGCCACTCGGGTCCGGACAACCAGAAGGGATACCGCGCCCCCGAGGCAATCGCCGCCGATGAGGCGCGCGACCCGCTGCCGCGGCTGCGCGAATACCTCGTCCCCGCGCTGCTCTCCCCGGCGGAGTGGTCCGCGCTCGAGGAGGAGGTGCTCGACCGCGTGGAGGCCGCGCTAACGGAAGCCCGCGCCCGCCCGGCCCCCGAGGCCGCGGGCATCGCCACGGACGTCCTCGCCGACGACCGCGACGATGCCCCTGAGGTCGTCCTCGGCGGACTGCGCCGCGCGGAACGCCGGGCGCTCGGCGGCCGCGATGTCGCCGAGCCCTCGGGCGAGGCGCTGCGATTCCCGGAGGCGATCCGGCGCACGCTGCGCCACGAGCTCGCGGTAAACCCCAAGGTCGTCGTGTTCGGCGAGGACGTCGGACGGAAGGGAGGCGTGCACCTCGTGACGGAGGGGCTGCAGCGCCAGTTCGGCCCGGCGCGGGTCTTCGACACGAGCCTCTCCGAGGAGGGGATCATCGGACGGGCGGCCGGGCTCGCGATGAGCGGCTTGATGCCCGTGGCCGAGATCCAGTTCCGGAAGTACGCCGACCCCGCGACGGAACAGCTGAACAACGCCGGCACGCTGCGCTGGCGCACGGCCAACCGCTTCGCGGCTCCGATGGTGGTCCGTATGCCCGGCGGCTTCGGCAAGGACGTCGGCGATCCCTGGCACAGCCTCAGTGACGAGGTGCGGTTCGCCCATGCGTACGGATGGCAGGTGGCCATCCCGTCCGATGCCGCGGACGCGGTCGGCCTGCTCCGCGCCGCGATGCGCAGCCCCAACCCGACGATCTTCTTCGAGCACCGCTCGCTCCTGATGACCGGCGCCGGTGCGGCGCCGTACCCCGGCGACGACTACGTGCTGCCCTTCGGGCGGGCGCGGGTGATCCAGGCGGGGACGCGGCTGACCCTCGTGAGCTGGGGGGCGATGGTGCATCGGTGCGCGGAGGCCGCGGCGCGCGTCGGCAGCGACGTCGTCGAACTCCTCGACCTGCGGACCATCGCGCCCTGGGACCGGACCGCGGTGCTCACCTCGGTGGAGAAGACGGGCCGGTGCCTCATCGTCCACGAGGACAACCTCACGGCCGGCTTCGGCGCGGAGATCGCCGCGACCATCGCCAGCGACGCCTTCTGGCACCTCGATGCGCCGGTGGATCGGCTCGCCCCGCGCGACATCCCGCTCCCGTACCACGAGGTGCTCCTCGCGGCGGTGCTCCCCGACGTGGACGAGATCGTCGCGCGCATCGACGCGACGCTGCGCGCCTGAGCCCGCGAGCGCGGCGTCAGGCACGCGCCGTCAGCGCGTGATCACGTAGTAGAGGACGTAGAGCCAGCCGAAGAGTCCGTGCACGAGCGCCCAGAACACGGACTCATGCACGTGGAACGAGATCGCCATCGCGAGGGCGGAGCCGAGGCTGACGCCGGCCTTGGTGATCTCGAAGCGGGTGGAGGCACCGTTCATCATGGACTCGGAGTGAGGGGAGCGACGTCGCCCCGGGAAGCTACCGGGGGCGCGGCGAGCGCCGCCACGACCTCAGCGTCGCTCACCTGGGGGAAGTGTGCGTACCACTCGCCCACCGCCGCGAACGCGGCCGGCGTGGCGAGGCAGAGGCAGGTTTCGGCCTCGTCCTGCAGCGCGGCGCAGGTGGACGCGGGCGCCACCGGCACCGCGACGATCACCGCCGCCGGATCGTCGCGGCGCACCGCGCGGATGGCCGCCCGCATCGTGGCGCCGGTGGCCAACCCGTCATCGACGAGGAGCACGGTGCGCCCGCCGCAGTCGAGGGGCGGGCGTCCCGCCCGATACGCCTGCTCGCGCCGCGTGAGCTCGCGCGTCTCCTGCGCGATGACGCGCGTGACCGCGGCCTCCGGGATCCCCCCGGCCTGGATGATGGCGCGGTCGAGGACGGTCACGCCGCCGGGCGCCACAGCGCCCATCGCGAGCTCCTCCTGCCACGGCACGCCGAGCTTGCGGACGCAGAGCACGTCGAGCGGGAGGCCGAGGGCCCGGGCCACCTCCGCCGCGACCGGCACGCCGCCCCGCGGCAGCCCCAGCACGATCGCATCGGCGCGGTGCGCGTAGCGCGTCAGCGCCGCCGCGAGCGCCTGCCCCGCCGCCACCCGGTCCGCATACCGCTCCCCTGCCGGTCCCACGACGCCCGCCTCCAGCCCCCGCGATCAGATCGCCTTGAACTCGTCGAACGGTTGCCGACAGCTCGTACAGACGTGGATCGCCTTGCAGGCGGTACTCCCGAACTCGCTGCGGAGTTCCGTGGCGGTGGAGCCGCACCAGGGGCACGGGACCGGGGGCCGCGCGCGGGCGAGCGCGATCAACCCGCTCGGCTCCGCCCGCCCGGGCGGGGCGATGCCGTACGCGCGCAGCTTCTCGCGCGCCTCGGGCCCGATCCAGTCGGTGGTCCACGCCGGCGAGAGGACGGTGCGCACCGCCACCTGTGCGGCGCCCGCGGCCAGGAGCGCCTCCCGCACGTCCTTCTCGATCTCGAACATCGCCGGGCATCCCGAGTACGTCGGGGTGATGGTCACCTCCACGGCACCATCCGCCGCGATGGTCACGTCGCGCACGATGCCGAGGTCGACCACGCTGATCACCGGAACTTCGGGGTCGGGGACCTGCTGCAGGACCTCCCAGGCGCGTGCGACGGTCAGCACGACGGCGCCGCCCCTCGGGCCGTGCGGACCGCGTTCACCAGGTGGCGCCGGGATGCGCCCGCGTGACGCTCTGCATCACCGAGAGCAGGTGCCCGAGGTGCTCCGTGTGACGCCCCACGCGTCCGCCCCGCCGCATCGGCCCGTCCGCCGGGCGCACGAGCGTCGCGCGCGCGAGCACCTCGTCCACGAGGCCGTCCCACCGCGCCTTGAGCGCGGCGTGATCCACGACGATTCCGAGCGCGGCCACCGCCGCGTCCACCGCGTCGGCGTCGAACAGCTCGCCGGTGTACCGCCAGAGGTCGTCGACCGCGCGCTGGACGCGCGCCTGGCTCTCCGGGGTGCCGTCTCCGAGGCGCACGACCCACTCGCCGCTGTGCCGGACGTGGTAGCGCACCTCCTTCACCGCCTTCGCCGCCACACCCGCCAGCCCCTCGTGCGGCGCCCCGAGGAGGGCCTCCCAGAGGAGCAGGCTGTGGGCGCTCACCAAGAACTGCCGGACGATGGTGACGCCGAAGTCGCCGTTCGGCAGCTCGGTGATCAGCGCGTTCCGGAACTGCACGGCCTCGCGCCAGTAGGCGAGCGCATCCTCGTCACGCCCCTGCCCTTCCGCCTCCCCAGCGAGCCGCAGCAGCGCGGCCGCCTGGCCGATCAGGTCGAGGGCCATGTTCGAGAGGGCGATGTCCTCCTCGAGGATGGGGCCGTGGCCGCACCATTCCGAGAGGCGGTGACCGAGGATGAGTCGATCGTCGCCCAGCCGAAGGAGGTACTCCACCAACGGGGCCCCGAGGACCGGCGTGCGCGACGGGCCGGCGACGGGCCGACGTCCCGCGGCCGCCTCACCCGCGGCGATCCCCAGTTCCTCCTCGTGCGCCGCCATCAGAAGATGCGGATGCCGCGCGGGGCGATGTAGAACTGCGGATGGCGATAGGCCTTGTCGTTCCCAGGGTCGAAGAACGGCCCGGCATCCGAAGGCGCCGAGGCGGTGATCGCCGCGCTCGGCACCACCCAGAGGTTCACGGCCTCGCCGCGACGGGCATACACGTCGCGGGCGTTCTGCAGCGCCTGCTCGGCATCGGTGGCGTGCACGCTCCCCGCGTGCTCGAACGGAGCCCCGTCACTCCCCTGGGTGAAGACCTCCCAGAGGGGCCAGTGCGAGTCGGTGGGGGGCGCGACCTCGGACATCAGGCCGCCGCCGTGGACTGCGCCCGCTTGGCCGCGTGCGCCGTGGCGGCCTCCCGGACCCACTGCCCCTCCTCGTGCGCCGCCCGACGCGCCTCGAGGCGCTCGCGGTTGCACGGGCCGTTGCCCTGGATGACCTCGAAGAACTCCGCCCAGTCGATCGCGCCGAAGTCCCAGTTCTTGGTCTCCGCGTTGTAGCGGAGATCGGGGTCGGGGAGCGTGATGCCGAGCTCCTGCGCCTGCGGGACCGTGAGGTTCACGAAGCGCTGGCGGAGCTCGTCGTTCGTCTTGCGCTTCACCTTCCACCGGAGGAGCTCGGCCGAGTTCGGCGAATCCGTGTCCGAGGGGCCGAACATCATCAGGGAGGGCCACCAGAAGCGGTCGACGGCATCCTGCAGCATCGCGCGCTGGGCCGGCGTCCCCTTGGCGAGCGTCATGCAGATCTCGTATCCCTGCCGCTTGTGGAAGTTCTCCTCCTTGCAGATGCGGACCATCGCGCGCGCGTACGGTCCGTAGGAGGTCTTGGCGAGCACCGTCTGGTTCACGATGGCCGCGCCGTCCACGAGCCACCCGATCACGCCCATGTCCGCCCACGAGAGCGTGGGATAATTGAAGATGCTCGAGTACTTGGCCGTGCCGTCGAGGAGCTGGGTGAAGAGCTGGAACCGGTCGACGCCGAGCGTCTCGGTGCCGCAGTAGATGTACAGACCGTGCCCCGCCTCGTCCTGGACCTTGGCGATGAGGGACATCTTGCGGCGCAGGCTCGGCGCCCGGGTGATCCAGTTCCCCTCGGGGAGCATCCCGACGACCTCGGAGTGCGCGTGCTGCGACATCATCCGGGTCAGCTGGCGGCGGTAGCGCTCGGGCATCCAGTCCTTGGGCTCGATGCTCTCGCCGGACGCGATGCGGGCCTCGAAGGCGGCGACCTGTGCCGGGTCGTCCGTCGGCAGGGGGCGGGGGGTCTCAGGCATACCCGGAATCTATATCTTGTGCATATGGCATCCAGCACCCAGCCCCCCAGCGTCCCCGAGGGGACGGTCACCACCCGCGTCGCGGACGGGATCGCGACCGTCGAGTTCGCCCACCCGAAAGGGAACTCCCTCCCCGCCCAGCTGCTGAACGACCTCGCAGCCGCCATCCAGGCTGCCGGTGCCGACCCCGCCGCCCGCGTGATCGTGCTCCGGAGCGCCGGGGAGGGGACCTTCTGCGCCGGTGCCTCGTTCGACGAGTTCCTCGCGGTGTCCACGCCCGAGCAGGGGCAGGCCTTCTTCTCAGGGTTCTCGCGGGTGATCCTCGCGATGATCCGCGCCCCCAAGTTCGTCCTGACGCGGGTGCAGGGGCAGGCGGCCGGCGGGGCCATCGGGCTGATCGCCGCGAGCGACTACAGCGTGGCGGTGCGCAGCGCGCGGCTCAAGCTGAGCGAGTTGCAGGTGGGGATCGGCCCCTTCGTCGTCGGCGTGGTGATCGAGCGGAAGCTCGGGCTCGCGTCCTTCATGAACCTCGGCGTCCACGCCGACTGGCACGACGCCGAGTGGGGGGAGCGGCACGGGCTGTACTCGGCGCTCGTCGAGGATGCGGCGGCGCTCGACACCTCTGTAGAGGCGCACGCCACGCGGTTGGCCGCGGCGAACCCCGAGGCGATGCGAGAGATGAAGCGGGTGTTCTGGGCGGGGACGGAGGACTGGGCCGAGCGGATGGCCGAGCGCGCCGGGATGAGTGGGCGGATGGTGCTCTCGGAGTTCACCGCGAACGCACTGGCCCGCTTCCGCGCGCGCTGACCCGCGCGCGATGCCCGGTCAGCGGTCGCTCGAGACCGCCGTGACCGCCTGCTCGAACGTCTCTGCAAACCCGCCCGCGACCTGCCGGGCGGTCGCCGCATACGCGGCCGGCTCGAGCGCGGCCGCCGCGGTGACCAGCGTCGCGATCTCGAACGGCACCCCCGCCGCCTTGGCGAGGTATTCCTCCACCGCCGTGAGGTACCCCATCATCCCGCCCAGCTCCGTCGGGCAGTACGACCGCCCCGCGGCCCGCAGGCGGTCCGCGTCGGCCGGATCCGGCATCGCGAGGTTCTCGCTGCCACAGATGACGCGGACGCCGTCATTCGCGAGGATCGCCGACACCGTCGCGCCGTCCAGCGAGCCTCCCGCAGCGTTCACCACCACGGCGTCGAGCGGCTCGCGCAGGAGCGCGAGCTTGGCCTCGGGCGCGATGGCCCGGATGCCTCGGGCCTCCAACTCCGCCCGCCGCGCCGCACGCGCCTCGCACGCGACGAGGGTGACACCGAGCGGGTGCAGGCGCTCGACCATGTGCCAGCCGATGTTCCCGCACCCGATCAGCGCCACGCGTGCCTGCGCCGGCGCGATGCCGAGCGCCCGAAGCATACCGAGCAGGACCTGCACGTTCCCCTCCGCCGTCGGGCCGGAGGTGTCGGCGACCACGCTGCCGCGGTAGCGCGCATTGAGGTAGGCCAGCGAGCTCGTGACCCCGTCGTGCATCGTGCCGTGCCCGAGGTCCTGACCGGTCACCAGATGGATGCCGGACGCGCGCTCGATGGCCTCGAAGCCCGCGATCGCGAAGTCGAGCAAGGCGGCGTCGTCAGGCCCGCCGATGCGCCCCGCGTCGGTCGGAGCGAGGACGCACTTGCCCCCGACGATGCGGGAGAGGTCACGGCGAGCGAGCGGCCCACCGACGCCGATCACCCGCGACCAGTGCACCTTCTCCTCCATCCCCATCGCGAGCGCGATGGCCTCCCGCTCCGGGGTGAACCCCGGCGCCGATGTCCGGGCCTCCGGGGCGATCCGGAACCCGCCGAGCGAGAGGTTCCCCGACCCCGGGGCCGCATGCGTGGCCACGGCGAGCGTCCAGCCGTGTGCGGCATCGACGAAGCGATGGACCCAGACGTCGGGGCGACGGGAGGCGGCGAGCTCAGGCACGAGGCGCCGCGCGGCATCGGGGGGGAGGATCGTGGCGTTCACGCGGGAAAGCTACTCGGGCACGAGCGGGATATGGCACCCATGCCGACCGTCCGCGGTGGCTCCAACGCGCTGACCCTGCCCCTCGCGCCCCGGTTCGCCGATCTTTCCGGCGTGACCGACTTCCGCTTCGAGATCGCGCAGACCGAGGGGGCCGCACGCACCGGCGTCTTCACCACGCCCCACGGCGCGGTGGCGACGCCCGCCTTCATGCCCGTGGGGACGCACGGGACCATCAAGGGCCTCGCGGTGGAGGAGGTCGCGGCCGCCGGCGGCCGGATGATCCTCGGCAATGCGTTCCACCTCTACCTGCGTCCCGGCGACCGGATGGTGCGCGCGCTCGGCGGGCTGCACGCCTTCACGCGCTGGGACGGTCCGATGCTCACCGACTCCGGCGGCTTCCAGGTCTTCTCGCTCGCGCAGCTCCGCACGGTGAGCGAATCCGGGATCACCTTCCGCAGCCCGCTGGACGGCTCGGTGCACGACTACACGCCCGAGGCCGTGATGCGCATCGAGCGCAACCTCGGCGCCGACTGCATCATGCAGCTGGACGAGCTCATCGAGGGCCGGTCCGACGTCGACGCCTCGCGCGCGGCGATGGAGCGCTCGCTCCGCTGGCTGGACCGGTGCCGCGTGGAGTTCGACCGCATCTCC
Source organism: Gemmatimonadota bacterium (assembly GCA_037975505.1). Taxonomy (GTDB): domain Bacteria; phylum Gemmatimonadota; class Gemmatimonadetes; order Gemmatimonadales; family Gemmatimonadaceae; genus Pseudogemmatithrix. The sequence goes on from JBANGJ010000148.1 coordinate 26,031, forward strand.
CGCGACGGCCGTGAACCGGCGCCGCCGCTCGAGGTGCCGCTCGGCGCGCCACCGCTGGCGACGCACGACCCCGCGACCGATCTCGTGCCTCCCCCTCAGGCGCTCCTGCCGATCGTCCAGGGTGGTGTGCACGCGGAGCTCCGGCGCGCCTCGGCGCGGGGCATTCTCCAGGCGGGCGACTGGGACGCCATCGCGATCGGTGGGCTCTCGGTCGGCGAGCCCAAGCCCGCGATGCACGCGACGCTCGAGGTCTGCCACAGCGAGCTCCCGACGACGAAGCCCCGCTACCTGATGGGAGTCGGCCATCCCGATGATCTCGTCGAGGCGGTGTCGCGCGGCGTCGACCTCTTCGACTGCGTCGCCCCCACGCGGATGGGGCGCCACGGCACCTTCTTCACGCCGGACGGGACCGTCCAGGTGAAGCGCGCCGCGCACCGCACCGACCGGCGCCCGCTGGTCGAGGGGTGCGGCTGCCCCGCCTGCACCCGGTACGACCGCGCCTACCTCCGCCATCTCTTCGCGGCCGGGGAGATGCTCGGGCTGCGGCTGCTGGCGCTGCACAACGTGACCTTCCTGCTGGACCTGATGGCGGAGGCGCGAACGGCGCTCCGCGAGGCCCGATTCGCCTCGTGGAGCGCCGCGTGGCTGGCGCGCTACCGCGCCGGGGCGCGCTGAGCCGTCAGCGGCCCGTGGACGCGCCGCGGTTGCGGACCAGCGCGTCGATGAAGAACTCCATCATCCGCTGCTGGTTCACGCTCGTGTGCCCCATGTCCGGCCCGACCTGCACCTCGAAGCTCTTGCCCGCGCGCTGCAGCGCCTGGATGAGCTGCATCGAGTTGTTCGGGTGCACGTTGTCGTCGGCCGTGCCGTAGTAGATCAGCAGCCGGCCGCGCAGGTCCTTGGCGTACTCCATCGCGCTGCCGGCGCGGTACGCCTCGGCATTCACCTGCGGCGTGTACATGTACCGCTCGGTGTAGATGGTGTCGTAGTGATGCCAGCTCGTCACCGCCGACGAGGCCGAGGCGGCCGCGAACGCCTCGGGATGCCGGAGGAGCGCCATCGCGGAGGCATAGCCCCCGTAGGAGGTGCCGAAGATCCCGACGCGCGTGCCGTCGACGAAGGGGCGCGTCGCCGCCAGCTGCGTGGCCGCCGCGGCGAAGTCGTCGATCTCCACGGTGCCGAGCCGCTGGTAGATGGCGTCAAGCGCGCGCTTGCCCCGCCCCGCGGCGCTCCGGACATCGAGCGTGACCACCAGGAAGCCGAACTCCACGAGCGGGAGCGGGCCGCCGAACGTCTCGCGCGCCCCGTTGGTGGCCGGCCCGCCGTAGACGGAGAAGAGCACCGGGTACTTCCGCGACGGGTCGAAGTTCGACGGCAGGTGGAGCATCCCGTGCAGGACGGTCGCGCCATCCGCCGAGGTGTACGTGAAGAGCTCCGGCGCCCGGAAGCCGAGCGCGGTGAAGGCGCTGATGTCGCTCGTGGCCACCGGCGCCCCGACCGGGCGCCCGCGGGCGTCCCGCACCTGCGTGACGGGCGGGACGTCGTGGGTCTGCGCGACGTCGGTGAAGTAACGGCCATCCGGCGAGACCGACACCGTGTGCAGGAAGGCGGGGTCCGTGAGCCGTACGTCTCCGCGGCCGTCGAGCCCCACCCGATGGAGCTGGAGCTTCATGTAGTTGTCGCCGGTGCGCGCGTAGTACCAGAGCTGCCCCGCGCCTTCGTCGACCTTCACGATGCCCGCCACTTCGGCTTCATGTCGCGTGAGCGGGGCGATCAACCGCCCGCTGAGGTCGTAGAGGTAGTAGTTCTTGAAGCCCGAGCGCTCGGACTCCCAGATGAAGCGCCGGCCGTCGGCGAGCCACCGGATCGGCGGGGAGTTCTCGGTCCAGCTCGCCGGCCATTCCTCGCGCACGATCACGCGGCAGGCCCCGGTGGCCGGGGCGCACGCCACGAACTCCATCACGTTCTGCCGCCGGTTGGTGCGCCGGAGCAGGAGCTCCGTGCCGTCCGGACTCCACGACACGCCGTACACGTAGTGACCGACCACGTCGTCGGTGAGCGGCCGGCCGTCCCGGGCGTCGATGCGCACGGTCCGCCCCGACGCGAGGTCGTGGACGAAGAGATCGACGATCGGGTTCTCGGTACCGGCCTTCGGATAGGCCTCGATCATCACCGACCCCGGGACGGTGGTCTGGTCGGTCTGCAGGTGGTAGTCGCGCACGGGGCGCTCGTCGAAGCGGTAGTACGCGAGCTGTCGTCCGTCCGGCGACCACCACATCGCCGTGATCTGGTCGAGTTCCTCCCCATAGACCCAGCTCGCGGTGCCGTACTTGATGCGCCCCGTCTCGCTCCCGTCCGTGGTGAGCTGCCGCGGCGCGCCGCCGCCGCGCTCCTCGATGAACAGGTTGCGATCGCGATAGAACGCCCGGCGGGACGAGTCGGCTGTCCACGCCTCGGTGAACTGACGGCCGCGCGCGGGACCGCCGGCCCGACGAGCACCCCCGTTCCCCGCGGCCGCGCCGGCCACCTCGGTCACCGCCTTGGTCGCGAGGTCGAAACGGTACCGCTTCCCCTCCCGCTGGAACTCGAACGAACGGCTGTCCTCGGCCCATTGCGGCG
>JBANGJ010000081.1:0-18251 GCA_037975505.1 Gemmatimonadota bacterium
GGCCTGACCCCCGCTCCACCCCTCGCCGCCCCATGAACTCCGCTTCGCTCCTCCGGGCCACCGCGCTCGGTGCCGCCCTGTGCTGCCTCGTGTCGGCGCTGCCGGCGCAGACCCTGCCCTCGGCGACGCAGGCGCAGGCCCTCCTGCAGGCCCGCCCTGAACTCGCCACGCAGCTCCGGCAACGCCTGATGTCCAGTGGGCTCTCCGCGGAGCAAGTCCGCGCTCGCCTGAAGGCGGAAGGATATCCAGAGAACTTTCTCGATGCGTACCTCTCGGGCAGCGGTGGGAGCGCGACCCCGTCCGACGACGTCCTCACGGCATTCCGCCGTCTGGGGCTGACCGACAGCGAGGAGAGCGCCACGCTCCGCACGATGCTCCGGCAGGGTATGGACAGCACGGCGGAGCGATCCCCCGCCCCGATCGTCGTACGCGACGATTCCACCGCATCGGCGACGGCGGACAGCGCCGCGTTCCGCGTGTTCGGCCTCGACGTCTTCCGGAACGCGACCAGCCAGTTCCTGCCCACTTTGGACGGCCCGGTCGATCCAAACTACCGACTCGGCCCGGGCGATCAGCTCGTCCTGATTCTCACCGGGGACGTCGAGCTGGCGCACACCTTGGACGTGAGCCGGGAAGGGTTCGTGGTCATCCCGCAGGTCGGTCAGCTGAGCGTGGCCAACCTCACCATGGCCCAACTCGAGGCCCTGCTCTACGCGCGCCTGTCCCGCAGCTACTCCGGCATCCGTCGCGGGGCGGAGGCGTCGACGCGGTTCTCCGTCAGCGTGGCGCGACTCCGAGCGATCCAGGTCTTCGTGACCGGGGATGTCGTGCGGCCCTCCAGTTACCGGATCTCGAGTGCCGCGACGGCGATGACCGCGTTGTACGCGGCGGGCGGACCGACCGAGACGGGGACGCTCCGTGAGGTCGTGGTCCGTCGGGCGGGGCGCGTCGTGGCGACCCTGGACGTGTACGACTACCTGCTGCGCGGCGACAACGCGAAGGACGTCCGTCTCGAGAACGGCGACATCCTCTTCGTCGGGCCTCACGGCCCGCGCGTCCGGGTCATCGGGGAGGTGAACCGTCCGGCCACGTACGAACTCCGCGCCGGGGAATCCGTAGCGGACGCCGTTCGTGCCGCCGGGGGGTTCAAGCCCACCGCCCTGACCACCCGGGTACAGATCAGCCGCATCGTGGCCCCGGGCGAGCGGAGCGCCGGCGGACGAGACCGCTCGATCCTCGACATCTCCAATGCCGGTGGGTCCACCGAAACCTTGCCGACCGTCGCGATCCTCGGCGGGGACGAACTCCGGGTCTTCCCGATCGCGGACCGCGTGCGGAACCAGGTCAGCATCAACGGGCACGTGTGGACGCCGGGGCGTCAGGCCTTCCGGGCGGGAATGCGGCTGAGCGAGGCGCTCCGCGCGGCGGGAGGGACCAAGCCGGATGCGTACCTCGGGCAGGTGACGATCAGCCGACTGCGTGCCGACTCCACGCGCATCCAACTCCGAGCGATGCTCCGCGACACGACCGGGGCGGCCATCCAGGATCTCCCGCTCCAGGACGACGATGACATCACGGTCTACTCGATGACGGATTTCCGACCGGACCGGTTTGTCGTCATCGGGGGATCGGTGAAGCGAGGCGGCCGGTTTCCGTGGCGCGAGGGGATGACCCTGCGCGACCTCGTCCTGATGGCGGGCGGGCTGCGCGAGGGCGCCTACCTGCGTGAGGCAGAGGTCGCCCGGATGCCGGACTCTCGCGCCAACGGCACCACCGCGACCACGCTCCGTGTCCCACTCGACTCCACGTACCTGGGCCTGCCGGCGACGGGGGAACTGGCGCAGGGCACCGTGCTCGCGCCGTATGACAACGTGCTCATCATGCAGGAACCGGACTTCTCCCTGCCTCGCTCCGTTGTGCTGACCGGTGAGGTGCGCTATCCCGGGCGGTATGCCCTACGCACGAAGACCGAGCGCATCAGCGACGTGGTGCAGCGCGCCGGTGGCCTTACCGCCGATGCGGCGGTCGATGCCGCCTTCTTTGCCCGCGCGAAGGTGCTCACCACGTTCCGCGCGGACACGACCGACAGCGTGGTCGGCCGCCGGAAGCTCGCCACGACGCCCGTGGCCCCAGTGGAGCGGTCGCGGATCGGCTTCGACCTCGAGCAGGCGCTCCGTCGCATCGGGTCGAACGAGGATTTCGTGCTGTTCGACGAGGACTCGCTGCACATCCCCTTTAAGCGCACCACGATCGAGATCCAGGGTGCGGTCAACGCCCCCACGGCGATCTCCGCCCTGCCGGGGCGCTCCCTCGACTACTACGTGCGCGCCGCCGGCGGTGCCTCGCTCACGGGCGATGCGACGCGGGCGTACGTGATCCAGCCGAACGGCAAGATCGAGGCCCGGCACCGTGTGGCCGGGCTGTTTCCGGTGACACCGACGCCGAGGCCCGGCGCCACCGTCGTGGTCCCGGTCAAGGCATCCGACAGTCGCGCGCAGGAGCGGATCGCCACCGCGGGGCTGATCACGCAGATGATCGCGAGCATCGTCACGGCCTACGCCCTGCTCCGCTGATCTGCGGCGGGGCTCACGCCTCCGTGAGCCCCGCCCAGATGGCCCGGGCGCGAGCCGGGTCTCCGGAGGCGAGATACCGCACCAGATGCAGGAGGCGGGTCGGGTAGAACCAGACCGAGAAGCGGAGCCGGTCCCGCCAATCATAGTGGGCGCGCACCAGCCGTCTGCGGTTCCGGTCCCGCAGACGGATCTTCGCCGGCGATGGGGCCCCCTCCGGAAACGCCACCTTGTGCGTCATCACGGCCGACGGCACGTGGAGCAGCCGCCATCCGGCGCGATGATAGCGGAGACTGAGCTCCGTGTCCTCAACATACATGAAGAAGTCATCGCGGAACCCGCCGAGCGCCTGGAGCGCATCGCGTCGCAGCAGGAGGGCGCACCCACAGAGTGACGTCACAGTTCGAGGCGCTTCTGGCGGGCCCCCCGCCGGCACCGGCCGCCACGGACGCCCATACGCCTCGTGCGGCGCGAGGGCACGCGCGACCGAGAAGGTCGCGCCGGCCCACCAGATGACGCCCGCGGGGTGCTCGTGCAGAATGGTCGGGGCGGCCGCGGCGGCGCGCGGGTCCTGCACCAAGGCGTCGAGGAGGTGCGCCAGCGTCTCCGGCCCCACCTCCGTGTCGTCGTTCACGACGAACACAAAGGGCGCGTCTCCGGCGAGCGCCTGGGCGATGCCGCGGTTGTTCCCCGCCGCGTACCCGAGATTCGTCTCGGACGTCAGAATCGTGACCGGAACGCCGCTCGCGCGCACGCGGTCCAGCGTCCGATCGGTCGAGGCGTTGTCCACCACGACGAGGTCCACCGCGACGCCGCGACTGCGCGCCAGGGTCGTCACGCAGGGCACGATGTGCGCTTCTGCGTTCCAGGTGAGGATCACAGCGGTGATGCGAGGCGGGCTGGACACGAGCGAACGCTACGGGGTGGAGACGCCCTGTCGCCAGTCGTGACGGGGACGGTATCCTTCCCTCGTCATGGCCGACGACCGCACCCTCCGGACCCACGTCGCCCTCTTTTCCGTCGCGCACGGCATCGGGGTCATCGCCCCGTTGCTCACCACCCCGTATCTCGCCCGCGTCTTGGGCCCGACCGGCTGGGCCCCCGTCCTGCTCGCACAGAGCCTGGCGGCGCTGGTGGCCCTCCTGGTGGAGTTCGGATTCGATCTGACGGGCACGCAACAGCTGGCCCAGGCTCCCACGGATCGCGCTCGGGGGGAGGTGATCGCCGGGGTCCTCAGTGCTCGGCTGGTCCTCCTGCCGGCCGCTGGCGCCCTGGCGTTGGTCGGGGCGGCCGCGATCCCCGCGCTCCACGCGGACTGGGGCCTGGTCAGCTGGGGGCTCGCCGCCGCCGTCACACGCGGGGCCTCGCCGCTCTGGGTCTTCCAAGGCATCGGCCGGCCGGAGGGCGCCGTCCTCGCGGAGGTGGCGGCCAAGGTGGCGGCGGCCCTCGGCGTGTTGCTGTTCGTGCACGGCCCGCACGACGGCTGGCGGGTGCTCGCATTGCAGGCGGGCGCCGGGGCCATCTCCGTCGGCTGGCTGCTCCGGCGCGCCAGAGGCCTCGTGCCGTGGCCGCCCCTCTCCCGCCTCTCGGCCGGGCACGCGCTGCACGCGGCGTGGCCGGTCTTCGCGTTCCGGGGGGCCGGCGCCTCGTACCTCCATGCGAACGTGCTGATCCTGGGCGCGCTGGCCGACCCGATCACCGTCACTATGTACGCCAGCGCCGACCGACTGGTGCGGGCCGGCATCAACCTCTTCGCGCCGCTGACCCAAGCGCTCTTCCCCCGCGTCAGCCGCGCGATGCGCGAGGGGTCGGCCGCGGCCGGCCGCGCGCGTCAGGAGGCCGTGCAGCTCGTCGGCGGGACCGGTGTCGGCCTCTCCCTCCTCTTCGTCGTGGGCGCGAGTCCACTCGTTCGGATGCTCCTCGGGCCCGGCTATGACGCCGCCGTCCCCCTCGTGCGTGGCCTCGCGGCCCTCCCGACGCTGATTGGGATCGGCACCGTGCTGGGGATCCACTGGGCGATTCCCTCTGGGCGCCAGCGGGTCTTCCTGCGGATTGTGGTGCTCGCGGGCCTTGCCAATCTGGCTGTGGCCACCCTGCTCGTCCCCGCGTGGGGCGCTTGGGGGATGGTCGTGGCGACGACGACGGCGGAGGCCTGGGTCGCGGGCGCGCTGCTGACCCTCTACCGGCGGAGCGACCCGGCGTGACCGCCCGCGTGGACATCCTCTGCTCGGCGTATCAGGCCGCCGCGTTCATCGACGAGACCCTGGACTCCGCCGTCCGGCAGACACACCGGGACTGGCGACTCTGGGTCCGTGACGATGCCTCGCAGGACGACACGGCGGACCGGGTCGCCGCGTGGGCCGCACGCGACCCACGCATTCGACTCGTCCATCGGGGCGCGCCGAATCTCGGGGTCGTCGCCGGCTTCGCCTCGCTCCTCGAGCAGCTGCCGGCCGACACCCGCTGGGTGGCCTGCCTCGACGCCGATGACGTCTGGCGGACGGACCGACTCGCGTGCTCCCTCGCCGCGGGGCAGCGTCACGAGGCGGTGGCCGGCGCGGGACGTCCCCTCCTGGTGCACAGCGACGCGACGCTGATCGATGCCGCCGGTCGTACGCTCGCCGCCTCCTACTGGGCGCACGCCGGACTCCGCCCCGACCGGACCGCCCTGACCCAGGTGGCCATCCAGAACGTGGCCACGAGTTCCACGATGTTGATGAACCGGGCCTTGGTGGATCGCCTCCGGCCGATGCCCACGACGGGGCCCTTCTCGCCCGACTGGTGGTGTGCGCTGACGGCGGCCGCGTTCGGGGATATCGTGGCCCTCGACGCGCCGCTGATGGCCTACCGGCAGCACACCGGCAACGATGTTGGGGCCACGCAGGGCGGGATCCGAGGGCTGGCGGATCTCGCGACCCGCGTGCGGCGGGTGCGGACCTCCGGTGATCGCCTGCGGCGGGACGTGGGGCGCACCGCTGGTCAGGCGGGGGCGTTCGCGCGTCGGTACGCCGACGCGTTGCCGGCGGCCGCCGCGGCCCACCTGACCGCCGTCGCCGCCCTGCCCACCCTGCCCTTCTGGGCACGCAAGGTGGCGCTGGCCCGCTACCGCCTCGTCCGCGAACACGGCATGCTGCGCAACCTCGGGGTGCTGCTGCGCGGATGACGGACCTGCTCCTCCCCCTCTGGGTCGCCCTCATCGGCGCCGACCGCATCGACCTGCTCGGCGGGCACGGGCCGATCGTCCTGACCCCGTTCTACCTGCTCACGCCGCTGGTCATCGGAGGTGAGGCCGTCCGTCGGTCGAGATCCGGTGGGCGCCTCCTGCCGGAGGTCCCCGCGCGTGGGGCCGCGTACGCCGCCCTCCTGCTCACGCTCATCGCCGTCGCGGGGCTGTCCATCCTGAACAGTCGCGACGTGACGACTTCCGTTGGCCGCGTCACCCTCCTCCTCGCGATCTCCGTCGGCACCGGCCTCGTGCTGTGGAGCCTGTGGGACGACCCCTCGTGGCATGCTCGGCTGGCCCGCGGCGCGCGATGGGGCTTGGCACTCGCTGGCGTGATGAGCCTGCTGCAGGTTGCCGAGTTCGTGCACTGGCTCCCTGCTGAGTGGATGGTGGGCCCGGTGCGCCTGCGCCTGGATCCCTTCACGTACGCCGGGATCCTCCCGCGTCCCGCGGGCCTCACCTTCGACCCCAACCGTGCCGGACTGGTGACCCTCCTGCACTGGGCCCTGATCGACCGTGCCCCGCAACGCCCGCATCGAGCCTGGTCACTGGTCACCGTTGCCCTGGTGCTGGCCACACTGTCGCGGAGCACGCTGCTCGCCGTGGGCGCGTACCTCGCCGCGGCCGCCTGGGAGCGACGGGTCGTGCGCGTCAGGCGTCCGATCCGCATCGGGCGCGCGCTGGCCCTGCTCACCGCCGGGCTCGCCCTGCTGCTGCTGCTCGCGCCACGGAGCCGGGAGCGCCTCGGCCGATTCCTCGCCCCGGTCGCCGAGCGACTGAACGCGGCCGAGGGCTCGGCCCAGGCCCACGGCTCCCTCGTGGCGCAGGGGGTGCGCGAGGCGATGCGGGACGTGCCCCGCACCCTCCTCGGCGTCGGATACGGGACCTCCTTCCTGCTGTTGCGCGATCGCTTCGGGGGGGATCGGTACGGGAACTTCCACTCGCTCTATGTGACACTCTGGGTGGAGAGCGGCATCGTCGCCCTGCTCCTGCTGCTCTGGCTGCTGCTGCGACCGCTGCCGCGTCCAGGCGCCTGGCGCGGCCTCCTCGTGGGGGCCATCCTGTTCAACGTGTTCTATCAAGCCAGCGGCGAGGCCGCCTTCTGGACGGTGCTCACCCTCGCATGGTCCGCTCCGCCCCCGTCCGTATGATCGGAGCGCGATCCCTCCGGTGGCTGGTCGCCGGGTGCCTGGCGCTGGGCGTCGGCGGCTGCGACGGGCTCCTCACGTCGCCGCTCCCGATGGGGCGCATCCGTATCGAAGCCCGCGGACGGCACGGTGAACCGCTCCCAGGCATCACCGCCCTCCTCTACGTGGGCTACCGCCCGATGGGCTACCTGCGGACTGATGCCCGGGGCATGGTGCGCTACGATGACATTCCGGAGAACGTGTACGGTGTGTACATGATCCTCCCGGAGGAGTATGCGGGGTGGGACGAAGTCGCCGGCCTGCCACGCCGTGACCTCGCGGACGGGATCCGCGTGATGGCCGGCACCGACACCACGCTCCGCTTCGAGTTCCTCCGCCGCGGGGCGGGCACGGTTGTGGCGTATGCCATCGACGAGGACTCGCTCCCCGTCTCGGGACGGTTGGTGACCTTGTATCGCGCGACCGGCGTGGTGGCAGAGGACACCACGGACGCCGCTGGCCGCGTGCTCTTCGCCAACGTCCCCATGGGCGTCTACGGGGTGTTCACGAACGCCCCGCCGACCTTCGGCGTGTCGGCGTCGCGCGGCTTTGTGTACCGGGACAACCTCATCATCGATCACGAGCACCGCGAGGTCGTGGCCCTCCCCCTCCCCCGGTGCGGCGGCACCCTGACGACCCGGGTACTCGACGGGACGAACGCGCCGGTCGCCGGCGCGCGTCTGACGCTCTATCGCGGTCCACAGTTCTTCCGCACCGGCACGACGGATGCGAATGGCGAACTCCGATGGACGCGCATCCTCTGCGGGGAGTACGGCGTGTTCGTCGCGCCGCCGGTCGGGTATCAGTCCCCGTTCGCGCGCGACACCTCGTACGTAGACCAGCTCGCCATCACCGACCTCTCGACCACCACGGTGACGCTGCGCGCCTTCAGGCGCCCGTGACGTCGCCCTCGAGCAGTCGGCGGGCGAGCATCCGCGCGCGGCCGATGGCCTGGTCCATATCGTAGTACCGGTACTCCCCGAGCCGACCGCAGATCAGCAGGCGCGGCTCGCGCTCGGCGCGGGCCCGATACGCGTGGTAGAGCCGCTGGTTGGCCGCGTCGGGGAACGGATACTCGTACGCCTCGGGCGTGTCGGGGGAGAACGGCGTCTCGCGGGTGAGCACCGTGCCTCGAATCGCCGCGGCCTCCGCAGGCGGCATCATCTGCTTCCACTCCAGCGTCCGAATCTGCGGACCGCTGCGCGGGTCCGGATGGTTGACCTGACCGACCGGCAGCAGGCACCCCTCGACGTCGGGGTGGAAGACGTGCTCGCGACGCTGCCCACGATACGCGAGTCGGCCGAGGTCGAAGCCGTAGAACTCATCAATCGGGCCGGTGAACACGAGGCAGCGTCGTGCCGTCCACCGGGCCCGCTGCTGGACAAAGTCCACGCCCAGTTCGACCGGAATCCCGTCCAGCATCGCCGCCATGAAGGCGGCGTACCCGTCGCGCGGGATGCCTTGGTGCACATGACGCATCAGCCGAGGATCGTCATCCTCCCGCACGTCGAACCGCCGGGCGAGGTCCACGCTCAACGTCCGCGCCGGCACGCCCCACTGCTTCTCGGTGTAGCCCTGCACGAACTTGCGATAGACGACCTCGGGCATCATCGCGAGTGAGGCCTCTTCGAAGTTCTCGGGCACCCCCGTGAACGCCGGTCGCCACCCCTCCCCGACCACGCGGCGGATGTACGACGCTGCGATGGGCCACTGCTCGGCGACGCCGTCCACCTCGGACCGGAGCGTGGCCACGTACGGGTGGAAATCGGCGAAGCGCGTCACGAACTGCCAAAGTGCGTCGGCGTTGGTCCGGAAGTAGTGCGGTCCATAGGTGTGGATCCGGATGCCGGACGGGTGGCGGTGGTCGTGCACGTTGCCGCCGAGGTGGTCACGTCGCTCGAGCACCACCACGTCGCGGCCCGCATCCCGGAGGGTCCGCGCGATCGTGGCCCCGGTCAGTCCCGAGCCGACGATGACGAAATCCGCCGCCGACACCAGCCTCAGGCGGCGCGGTCGGCGCGCTGGGCGGCGGCCACCGCCGCACCCACCGAGAGTCCGAGGACCAGGGCGAGCGCGAGGTGGACCCACACCTTCGGGAACTGCGGATCCTCGGGATGCGCGATGATCGGGGCGTCGACCACGCGCACCTGATCGAGCCGAAGGGCATCGCGGAGCTCGGTCTGGCGGAGCTGCTTCTGCAGGAGCAGATAGCCCTCGTTCAGCACCGTCCGATCGCGCAGGAGCCGCACGTACTGCATCTCCGCCCGCGGCATCGCCCCCAACTCGGCGTCGATGGAATCGATGGCCGCCGTCAGGGCGCGCCCTCGCACCTCGATCGCCTCGAGATACTGCGCCCCCACGCGTTGCAGCGAGGTCTCGATCTCCGCGATCCGCCCGGTGAGCTGCCGAATCTCCCGGCTCTCATCGGCGAGCACCAGCTGACGCGCCGACCGCGTGTTCTCGAGTGTGAGGAGGGACTCCAGCAGGTCCTGGATGGCCCGATTCGAGATCAGCGAGGGGTACGTGGCCAATTGGCGGTAGGCCTGCGCACTGCGGGCGGTCCCCGCTCGAGACTCGGTGAGGGTGAGCATCCCCGCGAGGGCCTTCCGCTCCACGTCGGACGCATCCAGCTCGGCCCGCAGGGCCGCGTAGCGCTTGACCTGCGCGACCGCCTGCTCTTCCGGCACCACCAGGCCACTGCGCTCCTGGTAGCGGCGGAGCCCCTCCTCCGCCGCGGCCAAGGCGGCGCGCTGTGCCGCCACCTGCCGCCGGAGCTCGGAGGCGGTGCTGCTCAGGTCGCCGCGCTCGGTGCTCGCGCGAAACGCGAGATACTCGTCCAGCATCCGCTGGACCACCTGCGCAGCGAGCGCCCGGTCCGGATCATCGAACGTGATTTGAATCAGCCGTGACCCGATCTCCTGCCGTCGGACATCGAGCCGATCGAGCAACTGTTCCCGCACCGCGTAGCGGGGCCGCAGGCGCAGGCGCAGCGGCCGAGCGGCATCGCCCGTCGCAGTGCCCGGCGGGGTGAAACGCAGCCACACGCCACCGACCCGGAGCGTGTCCCCAGCCCGAATCGGTCCCGAGGGCGCGAGCTCCTCCCCGGCGTCCGTCTCCACTCTCCCACCCACGGACCACGACGCCCCTTCGGCGGGCCGGAAGACGAGCTCGCCGTCGAGATCCCCCGCCGCCCGCACGGCCACGGCCGCGACGGCCGAGCGCTCTCCCGCCGGGCGCCGGACGGTGAGGGCCAGCGAGTCGATTACCGCATCCAGCACCCGCCGGCTGGTGAGCACCCCGATCTCCGATTCCACCTCATCCCGACTGATGCCGAGCAGGCCAGCCCCCGGCAGGGCGCTCAGCGCATCGGACAGACCGGACGTGGCCGGGTCGTCCTGCACGCGCAGCAGCGCCGTGCTGCGGTACCGCGGCGTGACCAGGAGCGTCCAGGCCATCACCGCACCCACGCAGCCGAGCCCGGCGACCCACGGGAGATGGCGCCAACGACGGAGCATCATCGCCGGAAGAAGAACCCCCGCGCCGAGGGCGTCAAGGTCATCGCGAGGCTCCAGGTGCGGAAATCCACCCCGTCATAGAATCCGCGCACGGGATCCCGGAGCAGCGCCTGGTTCAGGTAGGCGAGGCGGACGCCGTGCGTGAGTTCCACCTGCGCAGCGGCCGCCCCGACAGGGAAGGCGGCGCGGAGCGCGCCAAAGAGCGAAACGTCCATCAGCTTGCCCTGCCCTCCCGGCACCACATCGGTGAACAACGGCCCGTTCAGCCACCGAATCCTTCCGAGGGTGAGGCCCACGCGTCGGCGCGGTCCGTGCCAGTCCGCCGCCAGGTGCTGACTCGAGCCCCCAGGTCCGATGAACGGGCCCAGCATCTGGCCCTCGTGCGTCCATCCCTGCGGGACCGCCGCGCTCGTGTAGGAGAGCCCCGTCGGCCGGACGCGGAGGGATGTGCTCGGCTCCGTATAGGTCGCCTCCGCACGGACGTGCAGCATCGTCTGTCGCCCCGCGGGGGTCGCGACGTCGAATCCGACGGTGTAGCCCTGCGTATGCCCGGGGAACTCGAGATAGTCCCGCAGGGAGCCGGGAAACTCATAACGGGCCCACTCCGCGTACGCCGCCACGCCCGCCTCGGGGACCGCCCACCGGAGGAAGAGCTCGGTGATCTGATCGCGATGCCCGTGCCGCGCGATATCCGCCGGGGTGGTGACGGGCCGCCCCACATCCCGGATGGCGTCGAGCAGATGATCCACACCAACGGGACCGGCGGCCATCACAGCCCGCGCCAGTCCGACGGTCGGCAGGAAGGCGAGGGTCGGTGCTGGGTGCCACACCACCCCGACGGCGGAGAGGGAGCGCCGGTCATTGGCCGGATCGCGATCGAAGACGGGTGACTCCCGCAGCGCCCCGAGCAGGTACTGGGCCTCAACCGCCCCGGCCCGGGTCCGCCACGGTCGCGGCATCTCGACGAAGCCGTGGACGAACCCCGGTGCATTGGCGGAGAGCAGCAGGGCGTTGAACGCCCCCGGCCCCCACCAGCGGTTCTCCGTGGACAGCCCAACGCGCGCATACGGCGACAGCTCGATGGCGAGCCGGCTCTGGCCAGGCACGACCTGCGTGCGCGGCGCCGTCCCGAACCGCAGGGGCCAGTCCGCGGACTCCGGGGCCGGGAGATACGGATGCGCCCACATGGATCGCTGGTCCACCCGCGTCTGATCCCACGGGATCACCGGGAAGTACCGATTCGCCTCGTACACCAGCTGTGGCGCCACGACGAGCGAGACGCGACCGCGGCGAAGGAACGCCCCACCCGTGAGCACGGCGTTCCACCCGCGACCGGCGCGAAGGGCGCCGTCGTTGCCGCCCCACGGCAAGGAGGTGTTCGCGCGCAGATGAAGTGTCGGGACGATGCCGCCCACCACGAACGGACGCACCTCGTCGTCTGCCAGCGGCCACCCAGCGGATCGCAGGAGCGCGCCGTCCTCGGACACGTCGCCCACCAGCACCTGCAGCCGCTGCACCTCCTCGAGCACGGACCCCGGCGTGCGCAGGGGGCGCCAGACCACGGGCCCCTGAGCCGACACCCACGCAGGCAGCACGAGACCGAGGAGGACGGCACGCAGCATCATCGGAGGTAAGCTCACGGGCTGGGACCGGGGCGGCAAGGCAGGTCCCAAGCCGGCCGTAGTTGGATGCGGCGGGCCGCGCTAGCTTGAGCGCATGCCGCTCCAGTCGCCGCCGCCCGTCGCGGCATGCGTCGTGCGCCGCGTGAGGCGCGAGGCGCTTGCCGCCGTCGTGGTCCTCGCGACCACAGCGGGCCCGGTCCTCGCGCAGCTCGACCTCGGCGGGGCACCCCTCGCCGGGGGCGACGAGCACTGGTACCGGCGCACGCGCGGTCTCCTCGAGACCTCCGCTCCCGACCCGTGGGCACACCGGCTCACCCCCCGGCTCCCTGAGCACGGATGGCGCGTCCGATGGCTGCGCCCTGAGGTGAGGCTGCTCTTCAACTCCCTCCGGCCCAGCGATGGGGATGACGGCGTGGTCTGGGCGGGCCGCGGACTCACCGGCGCGGCGCAGGGCGGCGTCGAGGCACGCTGGGGGATCGTGCACCTCCAGGTGGCCCCGATCGTCTTCCGGTCCCAGAATCGGGCCTTCCCGCTCGTCGACAACGGGCAGACGGGCCCGCTCCGCTACGGCGATGCGCAATTCCCGGGATCCATCGACCTGCCACAGCGGTTCGGCGACGACCCATACGGCCGCGCGGACGCCGGCGACAGTTTTCTTGCGCTCGAGTGGCGAGGGGCCACCCTCGGGCTCTCCTCCGCGCGGCAGCTCTGGGGCCCAGCACGGGAATTCCCGCTGGTCCTCGGCACACACGCGGGTGGCTTCCCCCACGCCTTCCTCGGCACCACCCGCCCGCTGAGCGTCGGCATCGGCACCGTCGAAGCCCGGCTGATCGCAGCGCGACTGGAGCAGTCCGCGTGGTCGCCGGTGCAACAGGGCGAGAACCGCCGGTTTCACTCGGGCCTGACCGTCACCTTCCGGCCACGAGGGGTCCCCTGGCTCGCCGTGGGCGGCAATCGCACCGAGACATCGCCCTGGCCGGCGGGCGGGCCGACGCTCGCGCAGGCGCTGGGCCCGTTCAACGGCATCATGAACGCCGGGAATACCTCGTCTCTGCAGACCAGCGGCTCGAACGGCTTCGCCTCCGCCTTTACGCGAGTCGCGGTCCCGGGCTCCGGGCTCGAGATCTACGGCGAGCTCAGCTGGGAGGACTTCGCGAACGACATCCGCCGATTCCTCCAGAAGCCCGACGACCTGAACACCGTCACGATCGGCCTCGGCCGCGCCTGGGGCGATAGCCCCGACGCGTTGCACTGGCTCGGCGTGGAACTGACGAATGGCGAAGTGGCGCACCAGGAGCGCGGGCAGCGAGGCTTCGTCACACCGTTCCCCCCGTACACCCACTCGCCGACCGTTCAAGGCCTCACATCGCGGGGCCAGCTGCTGGGGTCGCTGGCCACCTTCCGTGGCTCAGCGGCCATCGCCACGTACGAGCGCTACACCCCACGCGGTCGCGCCCGATTCCAAGTGCGGCGCGAACTCCTGCTGAATGCCCTCCCGACCCAGACCACGCCGCAGGTGGCCCTCACCGGCAGCGCCGCGGTCACGCGGTTCATCGGGCAACGCGAGTGGAGCGTGGAGCTCAGTCCCACGTACCTGTCCGGCGCGGCGGAGGACCCAACCGGCGGCGCGTTCGGGCTCTCCGTGTCCCTGCGCTGGCGCGGCTTCTAAGGCGCTGTTCGACCGGGCGCGGTCCAGCGCGCCGCGCGTCACCCCGGCAGGACGCTCCCGCCGTTCACGTTGACGATCTCCCCGACGAGGTGTCGGGCCCCCGGCATACAGAGCGCCACCGCCGCCCACGCGACATCCTCGGGCGAGGCCACATGGCCGTTCGGGATGGCCGCCTCGATGCGGGCCTTGCCGCCCTCGCCGAAGGGGAGCACGCACATCTCCGTGTCGACCCACCCCGGCGCCACGGCGTTCACGGTGATGCCGCGCCGCGCGAGTTCAATGGCCTGACTCTTCACGAAGGAGATCATGGCCCCCTTGCTGGCCGCATAATCGGCATGGAACGACTCGCCGCGCTGCCCCGCCGTCGACGAGACGTGGACGATGCGCCCCCCATCACCGAGGACGCGCGCCGCCGCCCGCGACACATAGAACATCGCGTTGGTGTTCTCCCGCATCGTGCGGTGCCACCGGTCGTCCGAGAGCTCGTGGACCGGCACATCCTCCGGCGGCCAGATCCCGGCGGAGTGGATCACGAGTTCCACCCCACCGAACGCGTCCCGCGCCCCGTTGAGGAGGGCATCGGCCCCCGCCGCATCCCCGAGGTCGGCGGCGATGGCCAGCGCCTGCACCCCCATCGCGCGCAGTTCCGCGACCACGGCGTCGGCCTCGGCGGCGCGCGAACGATATCCGACGCAGACGTGCGCCCCGAACGAGGCCAAGAGGCGGGCACAGGCCGCCCCGATGCCTCGCGACCCTCCGGTGACCACGGCGCGCCGCCCCTCGAGCGAGAAGGGGGCTGGAATCGGTCGATGAGTCGTCATCAGGCCTCCGAGGCGGCGACGGCCGCGTCCACGACATCACAGATGGCGTGCTGGATGGCGAGGTGGATCTCCTGCGCCCGGTCCGTGCGGTCCGTCGGGACCACCAGACAGCAGTCCACCAGCGAACGGATCTTCCCCCCGTCCTTCGCCGTGAGTGCCAGGGTCCGCACACCGATCTCCCGAGCCGCTGCGACCGCGCGGAGACAGTTCGCCGAGTTCCCGCTGGTGGTGTGCAGGATCAGGAGATCCCCCGGACGCCCAAGCGCCGTCACCTGGCGACTGAACACATCCTCGAAGGAGAAGTCGTTGGCCGCGGCGGTGAGGAGCGAGGTGTCCGTCGTCAGGGCGATCGCCCGCAACGGGCGACGCGCGCGCTGGTAGCGCACCACGTACTCGGTGGCCATATGCTGTGCGTCCGCGGCACTGCCGCCGTTACCGCAAAAGAGGAGGGTGCCACCGGCGGCCACCGTCCCCTGCACGAGCGCCGTCGCCTCCCGGATCCCATCGGCGAGCTGCTCGGCGGTCCGCGCCGCGACGGCGGACAGGTCGCGCAGGTGATGCACCGGATCGATCGTCATCGTGCCTCCGCCGCCAGTCGGCGCATCGCGGCGTCCGCCAGAGCCGGCACGGGCGCGCCGGCCTCTGCGGCCAGTTCGAACGCCCAGGTCACGCACGCATCAGCTGCGAGGAGGTCCAGCGCGACCGCACGCGGTGATTCCGCCGGCGCCGCGAGCACGGTCTGCAGGAGCGACGCGCCCGCCTCGAGCAACGTGGTCGAGGGCGGTGCCGCTGACGTCGTCTCGATCGCCGGTGCCCGCTCGATCACCTCACGCACCCGAGCCGGGAGTCGTGGAGGCACCTGCGAATCATCAAGAACGGAGGAGAGAGGCATAGGGCAAATCTATCATCAGGAGGTCAGGGCGCGTCCGAGGGCGCACACACTCGCACCACCAACACCAGGCCGCCCGTTTCGGTGTGCAGCGTCCACCGCTCGGTGGCGCTCGCCGGCACCACGGTCGCCCGGGCCGGCGGTACGACCATCGAGCCATCCACGCCCTCGAGGACGGCGCTGGCGCCGATGGGCACCAGGATGTGCGCCCGCGGCGCGGGCGCATCAGGGAGCACCCGGTCCACGGCCCCGACCGTCCCGCCGGCCACACGGCCGAGCAGAAAATCGGGCGTCGTGATCACCAGCCCTTCACGCATCTCTGGACCAATCCGTCCCCACACGGCGCGTGCCGTGTAGTCCGTCGCCTCCGCACCCGCTTCGACATGCAGCGCACGTGGCATCCGACCGTACTCCGCCGTCCAGTCGTACAGGCGGTAGGTCGTGTCCGACGCCGCCTGCACCTCGAAGACCAACGTCCCGGCGCCCAGCGCATGCACCAGACCGCTCGGCAGCCAGCAGCAGCGACCGGGTTCTGCCGCCACAGACTCGATGCGTGACGGGAGGGACCCGTCGGCCGCGGCCGCCCGCAGGGCGTCGGCCGTCGCGATGTCCCGCATGCCAAGCATCAGCACCGCGTCGGGGGCCGCGTCGAGCACATACCACGCCTCGCTCTTGAGGTGCGCCTCGGGATGGGTGGATGCATACGCCGGCGAGGGATGGACCTGCACGGAGAGATGCTCCGCCGCGTCCAGCAGCTTCACGAGGAGGGGGAAGCGCGTCGTCGAGAACCCGAGCAGTGCCTCCGGGTCAGCCGCCAGCGCCTCGTGCAGCGTCTTGGCGCCCGCGGTCCACGGGGAGCTGACGCGAGACACCATCGGTTGTCCCCCAGCCCCGGATGCGGATGTGCTCGCCAGGTCGGCACAGAGCCAAGCCTCACCGAGGCGTGGCGTCGCGTCGTTGTACAGCGCCCCGAGGCGAGACCCACCCCAGGCCTTCGGCAGCAGGTCGACGTCCAAGGTGAACGGCAGTAGGCGGACCATGCGCAGGAATCTAATCCAGCGCGCCCGTGCCCCGGTCGGGAAGGAGTCGTTTCGCGGTGCGCAGCGACTCACCAAGCTCAAAGCCGCGGCGCGCCAGCCACCCGACGAGACGTCGGCGCGCGACCATCGGGTCTAGGTCACGCAGCGCCCGGAGGCGGGTGGCGGCCGCCCGCGCGACGGGCGCGTCGGCCGCATCCCCGTCGGCGCCGAGGGGCCGGTCGGCGTCGCGCTCCTGCTCGGCCCGGAACTCGGCCAGCACCTCGTCGATGAGGCGGCGGTCCACGCCGCGTCGCCCCAGCTCGGCGGCCACCCGGCGCGGGCCATACGCACGCGCCGTCATCCGGCTGTGGACGAAGCTCCGCGCGAAGGCCCGGTCGTCGAGGAGCCCCAGGGTAGTCAGTCGGTCGAGGACCGGGTCGATCTCGGCGGCCGTGAACTCCCGATCGCGGAGCCAGCGGGCCAGTTCGCCGCGCGCGCGCGCGCGACGGGCCAGCGCGTCGAGGGCCTTGTCGTGACAGGTGGTGACGCGGACGGCCGCGTGGAGCGCCTCGAGGCGCTCGGCGTCCAGAGGTTCGCCCACCTGGAGTTTGAGCGTGGCGATGGCCTCCACGGAGAGGGCACCGACCGGCGTCCCGTCGAGCACGGCGACGTACCGCCCCGGCCGCCGCGGGTGCTCCGTGAGCGCCGTCAGCTGCGGTGGCACCGACGACGGCGAGCGTGGTGCCACAGGCTCCTTCGGCGGCGTCCGCCGCGGCGCAGGCCGAGACGAACGCAGTTCGGGGGTGGCCCCGAGTGGAACGGCGGGGATTCCGGGCCCCGACGACTCACGCAAGACGCACCCCCGAACCAGTTGTCACCCTCACCGACCGGAGCGAGGCCTACTCCTCCTCGGCCTCCGGATTCGCCGGGCGGTTCACGCCCAGCACCGCCTTCACCTTCTCCTCGATCTCCGCCATCACGGCCGGGTTGTCCTTGAGGAACAGCTTCGCGTTCTCGCGGCCCTGCCCGATCCGCTGCGTCCCGTAGCTGTACCAGGCCCCCGACTTCTCGATGATCCCGCTCTCCGCCCCGATGTCGACGAGGAGCGAGGTGTGCGAGATGCCCTCCGCATACATGATGTCGAACTCCGCCTGCTTGAACGGCGGCGCCACCTTGTTCTTCACCACCTTCACCCGGACGTGCGACCCGATCACGTCCTCCTTCTCCTTCACCGGGCCGATGCGGCGGATGTCCAACCGCAGCGACGCGTAGAACTTCAGGGCCTTGCCGCCGGTGGTCGTCTCGGGGTTGCCGAACATCACCCCAATCTTCTCACGCAGCTGGTTGATGAACACCACCGAGCAGTTCGACCGGGCGATCGCCCCCGTGAGCTTGCGGAGCGCCTGGCTCATGAGCCGGGCCTGCAACCCCACGTGCGAGTCCCCCATCTCCCCCTCGATCTCGGCCTTCGGCACCAGCGCCGCCACCGAGTCCACCACGATCACGTCCACCGCCCCGCTCCGCACCAGGATCTCGCAGATCTCGAGCGCCTGCTCCCCGGTGTCCGGCTGCGAGACGAGCAACTTCTCGACGTCCACACCCAGCTTGGCGGCGTAGTCCGTGTCCAGCGCATGCTCGGCGTCGATGAAGGCCGCCGTCCCGCCCGCTCGCTGCGCGTTCGCCACCACGTGCAGACAGACCGTGGTCTTGCCGCTGCTCTCGGGCCCGTAGATCTC
>JBANGJ010000110.1:0-12120 GCA_037975505.1 Gemmatimonadota bacterium
CCGCCGAGCAACGGCGGCTCGGCTTCCCTTGGAGCGAGGGACTGGTGGAGCGCTCCTTCCGTGCGAGCGGCGGGACGCTGGAGGCGGCGGCGCACGCCCTCACCCACGGCATCGCGATGAACCTCGCCGGCGGGACGCATCACGCCTTCGCCTCCCACGGCGAGGGCTTCTGCGTGCTGAACGACGTCGCGATCGCGGTCCGCGCCCTGCGCGCCCGCGGACGACTCCGACGGGCGGCGGTGGTGGACCTCGACGTGCACCAGGGCAACGGCACGCACGCGCTCTGCGCCGACGACCCCGACACCTTCACCTTCTCGATGCACGGCCGCCGCAACTATCCGTTCCACAAGGTGCCCGGCCGCCTGGATGTGGAGCTCGAGGACGGCACGCGCGACACGGAGTATCTCGAACGGCTCGCGGCAGCACTGCCCGAGGTGCTCGCCGCCGCGCGGCCCGATCTCGTCTGCTACCTCGCCGGCGCCGACCCGCACGAGGGCGATGCGCTGGGCCGGCTCGGCCTCTCCGTCGACGGGCTCCTCCGCCGGGACGCGCTCGTGCTCGAGGCGGCCCGCGCCGTGGGAATCCCCATCGTCATCACCATCGCGGGCGGCTACGGCCGCGACATCCGCGACACCGTGCGCATCCACGCCAACACCGCGCGACTCGCCAGCGAGTTCGCCTGAGGTCCTGCCCCGTGCCCCCGATCCCCGCTCCCGACCGTGACGGGACCACCGCGACCACGCCGGTCCCACTCTACTGGTGCCGCTACACGCCGGCCGCGCCCCGCGGCAACCTCGTCGTGCTGCACGGCGGCCCGGGTGCGCACCACGACTACGTGCTCCCGCAACTGCTGCATCTGGCGGCCCGGCGCGACTGTCTGTTCTACGACCAGCGTGGGGGCGGCCGGTCCAAGACCGACGACCGCACGCCGATCATCTGGCGCACGCACGTCGACGACCTGACGGCGGTGCTGGCCGAATGCGCCCCGGGGGCGCCCACGCTCGTCGGCTACTCGTGGGGCGCGCTGCTCGCGCTCCTGTACGCCGTGGAGGCGACGGCCGGTCGCGCCGGCCCCGTCCCCGCGCGCCTCGTGCTGATCAACCCCGCGCCCGCGACGCGGGCCTTCCGCACGACGTTCGAGCAGGAGTTCGCCCGGCGTCAGGCTGGCCCGCAGGTGACGGCGCTCCGCGCCGAGCTCGAGGCGAGCGGACTCCGCGAGCGCGACCCCGCGGCCTTCCGCCAGCGCACGTTCGAGCTCAGCGTTGCCGGCTACTTCGACGATCCCGCCCGCGCGCACGACCTCACCCCCTTCCGCGTGACCGGCCGCGTGCAGCAGTCCACGTGGGAATCCCTCGGCGACTTCGACCTGTTGCCGGCGTTGCGCACCCTGCGTATCCCTGCCCTCGTCGTGCACGGCCGGCAGGATCCGATCCCGCTCGCCTCCGCCGCGGCCGTCGCCGAGGCGCTCGGTGCGGAGACGGCGTGGCTCGACCACTGCGGTCACGTGCCGTACGTGGAGGCCCCCGAGCCGCTCTTCGCCGCCATCGACGCCTTCCTCGACCGCACCGAGGCGGGCCTGACGCGCTGACCGGCGCGGGGCGGCCCCTATATTCCCCAGGGTGACCGACACGCGCGCGGCCGCCCATCTGTTGCACGAGATCGTCGCCCTGCTCGAGCTGCAGGGAGAGGATCCGACGGTCCCGGCCCCCTACGCGGACGCGGCCCGCTCCCTCGCCGCGGATGAGGCCCGACCCGTGGCCGCACTCCTCGCGCGCGATCGCCGGCGCTTCGCGCCTGAAGTGGTCGAGGTGCTGGAGGAACTGGAGGTGACGGGGGAATCCACGCTCCTCGACCAGCTCCGCGAGTCCACGCCTGAAGGCCTCTTCGAGATGCTCCGCGTACCCGGGCTCGGCCCCTCGCGCATCCGACGCATCCACGAGGGGCTCGGCATCGACACGCTCCAAGCGTTGGACGACGCTGCGCGCGACGGCCGGCTGGCGGCGCTGCCGCGGTTCGGCGCCCGCACCGCGGAGCAGGTGCAGCGCGGAATCGCGTGGTTGAAGGAGAGCGGCGCGCCGCTGCTCTTCCCGCACGCGCTGGCCGAGGCCGAGCGACTGCTCGCCGCGGTGCGGCGGCAACCCGGCGTGGTGCGCGCCGAGCTGGCGGGGGACCTCCGACGTCACGGCGAGACCGTACGAGAGGTCGTGATCGTCGCCGCCTGCGCCGCCCCTCCCGAGGCCGTGAGCGCCGCGATGGCGCGCGTGCCCGGGGTGCGAGACTCCGTCGGGAGCGGCACACGCAGCGTGTCCATTCGGTTCGACGACGGCCTTCGGCTGGTGCTGCACTGCGTGTCGGTCGACGCCTTCGTCGTCGCCTGGTTCCGTGCCACGGGCACAGACGCGCACGTCGCGACGGTGGCCGCGCGCGCCGCCCGGCGCGGCCTCTCGCTCGACGCCGGCCACCTCACGCAGGCGGACGGGCGGCCGCTGGAGCTGCCGGACGAATCCGCGCTCTTCGCGGCCCTCGGCCTCCCCTGGCTCCCACCGGAGCTACGCGAGGGACTCGGCGAGGTCGACGCGGCGGCCGAGCATCGGCTGCCGCGGCTCGTGGAGCTGGGCGACATCCGCGGCGCGCTCCACTGTCACTCGCAGTACTCGGACGGGGGCGCCACGATCGCGGAGCTGGCCGCGGCCGCGCGGGCGCGCGGCTGGAGCTACCTCGGCATCTCGGACCACTCGCAGTCGGCCTTCTACTCGGGCGGGCTCACGGTGGCGTCGTTGCAGCGGCAGCACGAGGAGATCGACGCCGTGAACGCGACGTACGCCGACTTCCGGGTGCTCAAGGGGGTGGAGGCGGACATCCTGCCCTGTGGCCGGGTGGACTACCCAGTCGACGTCCTGGAGACCTTCGACTACGTGATCGCCTCGGTGCACTCGCGCTTCGGCATGAACGTCACGCAGATGACGGACCGCGTACTCAAGGCGCTCGAGGACCCGCATCTCACCATTCTTGGCCATCCCACCGGTCGCCTGCTGCTCACGCGCGAGCCGTACGCAATCGACATGGACGCGGTACTGGCCCGGGCCGGGGCCCTCGGCGTGGCGGTCGAACTCAACGCTGACCCCCACCGCCTCGACCTCGACTGGCGCCGCTGTCGCGCGGCCCACGCGCACGGCACGCGCATCGAGATCGGCCCGGACGCGCATTCGGTGGACGGCCTCGACAACATGGCCCTCGGCGTCGCGATGGCCCGCAAGGGCTGGCTCGCGGCGGACGATGTGCTCAACACCCGGTCGGCGGAGGACGTCGTGGCCTTCGCGCGGCACCGCCTGACCGCGGGGGCTCACTGATGGCAGCCGCCCCGCGCCGGTCGAAGGCGCGGACGCCTCGGCGCGTCCGCGTGCTGCGTGGGGAGGCGCTGCGCGCGCACGCACGCGAGATCCAGCGGCGGCTCGCCGCGACCTATCCCGACGCACACTGCGAGCTCACGCACCGCAACGCCTTCGAGCTCGCGGTCGCCACCGTGCTCTCCGCGCAATGCACCGACGCGCGCGTGAACCTGGTGACGCCGGAGCTCTTCCGTCGCTGGCCCACCCCGGAGGCATTGGCGGAGGCCCCGCTCGAGGCGATCGAGACGGTCATCCGAAGCACCGGGTTCTACCGGAACAAGGCGCGGAACATCCAAGGACTCGCCCAGGCGTTGGTCGCCGACCACGGCGGCGCGGTCCCGGAGGCCATGGACGCGCTCGTCGTCCTCCCCGGCATCGGGCGGAAGACGGCGAATGTGGTGCTCGGGAACGCGTTCAACCGGAACGAGGGCATCGTCGTCGACACGCACGTGGCGCGCCTCTCGGCGCGGTTCGGCCTCACGCGGGAGACCGACCCCGTGAAGATCGAACGGGCCCTGATCCCGCTGTTCGAGCGTGCCACCTGGACCCAACTCTCCCACCTGATGATCTGGCACGGGCGGCGCACCTGCGACGCGCGATCGCCGCGCTGCGCCAGCTGCGTCCTCGCTGACATCTGCCCGTCCGCCCTTCCCTGACCCCGAGTCGCCCGTGTCCGTCGCGCCCCACCGCCTGCCGCTCCTCGCCATCGCCGCCCTCTGTGGCGCGCTGACGGCTGCCTGCGCCCCGTCCGCGGCCGCACCGGCCGCCAGCGACGCCCGCCTCCTCGCCCCGCCGAAGGACTCGTGCCAGCTCGCCCGCGAGGACGCGGCCGCCGACCCCCGGCTCGACGTGGAGCGCGTGCCGACCCCGGTGAAGATGGATCCGCCGCCCATCCGCCGACCCGTCCCGCGAAATGTGCTCCGGCGGGACGGAAGTGCGGTCATCCGTGTGGAGGTGATGGTCGACACCCTCGGTCGACCCGACATGACGACCTTCGCCGTGCTGGAGTCGTCGAACGTCTGGTTCACCAACGGTGCCAAGGCGGCGATCGCCAAGTGGACCTTTGAGCCGGCGCTGCGGAACGGGTGCAAGGTGCCCCGCTTCTACCTGTTCAGCGCCACCTCACCGGCGCGCCCGCGACGCTAGCGCGACAGGCGCGCGTGGGGCCGCCGAACCGAGGCGAGCCCGCAGCGCCCCGGCTAGATTTCCGGCACCTGCAGTCACCCTCTCCTCCGACGTCCCTATGAAGACCGCCACCTTCGAGACCAACAAGGGCACCATCACGGCCGAGCTCTACGAGCAGGACGCGCCGGGCACGGTCGCCAACTTCGAGAAGCTCGCCAACGAGGGCTTCTATGACAGCATCCGCTTCCATCGCGTGATCCCCGACTTCGTCGTGCAGGGCGGCTGCCCGAACGCGAAGATCGGTGGCACCCCCAAGGGCCCGCCGGGCACCGGGGGCCCGGGCTACACCATCAAGTGCGAGACCAAGGGCAATCCGCGGCGTCACACGGTCGGTGCGCTCTCGATGGCGCACGCCGGGCCGAACACGGGCGGCTCGCAGTTCTTCATGGTCCTCTCCGAGGCGAACACGCGTCACCTGGACGGCGTGCACACCGTCTTCGGCCAGATCACCGGCGGACTCGATGTGATGAACCAGCTGACCGATCGCGACCACATGGTCTCGGTGCGGGTGAGCTGATCCCCTCCTCCCCCCTCAGCCCCTCCCCCAATGACCGCTGGAACTCCGATGACCGGCCGTGACACCGCGGCCGCCTTCAAGGGCCTCGTGATCGGCGCCGTCGCGCTCGCCATCATCGTGGTCGCAATCGTGCGTTGGACGAACACGCAGTTCGCCCACCACGAGGGCGCGACCCCGGCTGCCGAGTCGCACTGAGGTGAGCGGGCCCGCCGCGCCCGCCCTCGAGCGCCCCGCGTCCCCCACGGGACGCGGGGCGCTTCCGTTCCCGCTCCGCGCCGCCATCCTCCCCGCGCTCGCGGTGCTCGCCCTCGTGGTGGGCAGCGCGATGCATCTCGTCGCGGCCACGGACCCATGGGCCCCGCTGGCGATGCGGAGCGCGCTCGTGCTGCTCGGCGCCCCGGTGGTGTTCGGCACGGTGCGCGGGATGCTGCACGGGGAGTTCGCGGCGGATGTCGTCGCGACCCTGGCGATCGTCACCGCGGCGCTCATCCCCGACCAGGCCTTCGCGGGTCTCGTGATCGTGCTGATGCAGACGGGCGGTGAACTGCTCGATGCATACGCCGAAGGCCGGGCGTCAGACGCCGTGCGCGAGCTCGAGGCTGCGGCCCCGCGACTGGCGCACCGGCTGCACGGCGCGACCGTCGCCGACGGGGTGACCGACGTCGCCGCCGAGGCGATCACGGTGGGCGACCGCCTCCTCGTACGCCCGGGGGAGATGGTGCCGTGCGACGGCGAGGTCGTCGAGGGCTCGAGCTCGCTGGATACCTCGCGCATCACCGGGGAGCCGCTCCCTGAGCGCGTGAGCGCCGGGGCCCACGTGCGTTCCGGTGTGGTGAACACCTCGTCCCCGCTCGTCGTCCGGGTCACGGCACCGGCCCGCGACTCGCTGTACGCGCGCATCGTGGAACTCGTGCGCTCCGCGCAGGGGGAGAAGTCGCCGATCCAGCGGCTCGCGGACCGCTGGGCGGTCTGGTTCACGCCGGTGACGCTCGCGGCCTGCGCGCTCGCCTGGCTGGCCTCGCATGATCCGGCCCGCGTGCTCGCCGTGCTCGTGGTCGCGACCCCCTGTCCGCTGCTGCTCGCCACCCCCGTGGCGGTCATCGGCGGCATCAATCGCGCCGCGCGTCGGCAGGTGATTGTCCGCAACGGCGCGGCGCTGGAGCTGCTGGCCCGCGTGGACACCGTGGTCTTCGACAAGACGGGGACGCTCACCCACGGCCGACCCGCCGTGACCGCCGTCGAGGGGCTCGACGGCGCTGATGCGGCGGCGATCCTCTGCGCCGCGGCGGCGGTGGAAATGGGGAGCGGACACCTGCTCGCGCGCTCCGTGATGGCCGAGGCGGCCGCGCGGGGCCTCGAGGTGCCGTCCGCGTCGGAGATCGTGGAGCAGGCGGGACGCGGCGTCACCGGCCTCGTCCAGGGGGCGCAGGTCAGCGTCGGGAATCGCGCACTCGTCATCGACGCGCACCCCGCCGCGCGGGCGACGCTCGAGGCGCATCGCCCCAACGGCAACGGGGGGCTCCGCGCCTACGTCGCCATCGAGGCGCCGGACGGTCGCGTCACGACCGGGGTCATCACCTTCGGTGACCGCATGCGCGCCGACCTGCGGCCGTTCTTCACGCGACTGGGCGCGCTGGGCCTGACCCGCACGGTGCTGCTCTCCGGCGACCACACGGAGAACGTGCGCCCGGTGGCCGAGGCCCTCGGCATCACGGACGCGCGGGGGGATCTCCTCCCGGATGGTAAGGTCGCCGTGGTGAAGGCACTCGAGGCGGACGGGCGACGCGTGCTGATGGTCGGGGACGGCACGAACGACGCCCCCGCGCTCTCGGCCGCGACCGTGGGCATCGCGCTCGCCGCGCACGGCGGCGGAATCTCGGCGGAGGCCGCCGGCGTCGTCCTGCTCGCGGACGACGTCACACGAGTGGAGGACGCCGTGGTGATCGGCAAGCGCGCCGTCCGCATCGCACGGCAGAGCATCGTCTGGGGGCTCGGCCTCTCCGCCGCGGCGATGGTCATCGCCGCCTTCGGCCTCATCCGGCCAACGGCGGGGGCGCTGATCCAGGAGGCGATCGACGTGGCGGTGATCCTGAATGCGCTTCGCGCGGCGCGTCCTCATGCAGGATCCGGAGCGCCGGCGTAGTCTGGTCCGAGTTCCAAGACGAACGCGAACCCTTTGCACGGGCTGCGGAAAACCCTCACCCCGGGGTCCGCTATCTTCCATTGATGACCACTCCGACCCTCCCCACCCGAGCCGACGCCCTCGCCCTCATGGAGGCCTGGACCGCCAGCGAGTCCCTCCGGAAGCACATGCTCGCCGTCGAGGCCGCCATGCGCGCCTACGCCCGGCACTTCGGCGAGGACGAGGACCGCTGGGGCCTCGCCGGCCTGCTCCACGACTTCGATTACGAGCGGTTCCCGAACGACGCCCACGCCGCGGACGCGGAGCACCCCGCCGAGGGGGTCCGGCACCTGCGCACCCTCGGGTATCCCGAGGACCTCTGCGAGGCGATCCTCGGCCACGCCCACTACACGGGCGTCCCGCGGACGACGCGCATGGCCAAGACCCTGTTCGCCGTGGACGAGCTCAGCGGCCTGATCACCGCCGCCACCCTCGTCCGCCCCTCTCGCAGCGTGCTCGACCTCGAGACCAGCTCCGTCAAGAAGAAGCTCAAGGACAAGGCGTTCGCCCGCGGAGTCTCCCGAGAGGACGTCGTTAACGGGGCCGCCGACCTCGGTGTCGAACTCGACGCGCACATCACGTTCGTGATCGAGGCGCTGCGGGGCCACGCGACCATACTGGGGTTGGCGGGTACATCCCCCTGAGCCCCGTCCCCGCGCGGCGCTCAACGCCGTCCCCCCGCGGCGCGTACCCGGAGACATGTCCCCTGCGCGTCCCGCATGACCACGCTCACCCTGCCCTGGGCCGTCGACGGCCCCGTCCGGATGCCTGACCGGCCCGCCGACGAGAAGGACCTGGTGCTCGCCGCCCAGCGCGGTGAGCCCGAGGCCTTCACCGAGCTCGTCCGTCGGCACCAGCGGCGGGCGTATGCCGTGGCGCGGGCGATCGTGTTGAACCACGAGGACGCCGAGGACGCGGTGCAGGACGCGTTCCTGCACGTGTTCCGTGCACTCCACCGCTTCCTCCCGGACCAGGCCTTCGGCGCCTGGCTGCACCGCATCGTCGCGAACGCGGCCCTCGACCTGACGCGCCGCCGGAAGGTGCGGGCCGCCGACGAGCTTCCGGAGACTATTGCCTCACCCTTCCGCGACCCCGCCGAGCGCGACGAGCTGCACCGTCGTCTGCAGGCGGCGCTCGCGGAGCTGCCGGCGCGCCAGCGCTCGGTGCTGATGCTGCACGACATCGAAGGATTCCGTCACGCGGAGATCGGAGGGATGCTCGACATCCCCGAGGGCACGGCCCGGTCCGACCTCCATTACGCGCGGGCTCACCTGCGCCGCCTGCTCGGCGACCTCCGGAGCGATTCATGACCGAAGATCCCCAGTCCCCGGCCCTCGTCCGGGACGACGCCCTGACCACCCAGCTCCGGGCACTCGTCGCCCCGCCGACCGACCCGACCTACTGGGCCGGGCTCGAGGCGCGCATCCTCGCCCACGTGGAGCGCCGCCGCGAGGAAGGGGCGTGGTGGGCGCTGCCCGAGCGGGTCTACCGCATCGGCCTGCTGGCGGCCGGGTTCGCCCTCATCGTGGCGGGCTCGCTCTTCCTGCGCGCCCAGACCGAGGCCACCCACATGGCCTATGAGACCGTGATCGAGACCGCGGACGAGGCCCCCGTCTTCGCCCGACGCGGACTGTTCGACGACGAGCGCCCCGCTCCCCTCCACACCCCCCGGAGCGCACGATGACGCGAACCAAGGGGCTGGCGGTCGCGTTCTATCTGGGGGCGGTCCTCGTCGGGGCCGCCTTGGGCGTCACGGTGGACCGCTGGATCCTGCGGGACCGGTGGACCCGGGAGATGCGGGACCCGCGCGCGATGCGGGCCCGGATCGCGGAGGAGCTGACACTCGACGCGGCGCAGCGGGCCGCGCTCGACACCCTCCTCGACACCCGGAACCGCCGGATGGACTCGGTGATGGCGCCGGTGCGGCCGGCGTTGGATGCCATCAGCACCGAGACCCGCGCGGGCTTCGAAGCGTTGCTCACCCCAGAGCAGCGCGCCAAGTACGAACAACGTCGGCGCGAGCGGGACGGGCGCCGTGAGGAGCACGACTGATGCGGCGGGTGGCGTGGCTGGTCCTGATGGTCCCGATGGTGGTCGGTGCGCAGGAGACGGCGCGCCCGATCACCCTCGATGAGGCGGTACAGCTGGCTCGGCGCAATGCGCCGGCCGCGGTCCAGGCGCGCAACGCCGTGCGGTCGCAAGCGGCCGTCTCGCGCACGCGGCTCGCCGCCTACCTCCCCACGCTCTCCTTCGGGGCCGGGGCCAACCGGCAGAACGGCACCCGCTACCTCCTCGACCTCGACACCATTCTCCCGAACGACGTGCCGTGGCGCGCCAGCCACAGCCTCAGCTCCAACATCGAGATCTTCGATGGTGGGCGCCGCTTCTTCGACCTGATGGCCGCCCGAGCCAACGTCGACGCCGCGGAGGCGAGCGAGCTCGCCCAGTCGTTCACCATCGCGCTCTCCGTGAAGCAGCAGTACTTCGCGGTGCTCGCCGCGCGCGAGCAGCAGGGCGCCGCGCAGAAGCAGCTCGAGCAGGCGGAGGAGCAACGGAAAGCGGCCAACGCCCGCGTCGCCGCGGGCGCCGCCACCCGCTCTGACTCGCTTCGGTCCATCATCGCCGTCGGCAACGCGAAGCTCGCGGTGCTCTCGGCGGACAACGCCCTCGCCACCGCCAACGCCACGCTCTCCCGCCTCGTCGGCTCCACATCGCTGGTGACGGCGGTGCCCAGCGACACCGGTGACGCCCGCCCCGTCGGGCTCGACGACGCGGCCATGATCGCGCTGGCCGAGCAGGGCCCAGCCGTCCGCCAGGCGCAGGCCGCCGTGGCTGCGGCGCGGCAGCAGTCGCGCTCGGCCAAGACGCCGTATCTCCCGACGCTCTCACTGGGACTCTCGCAGAGTTACGCGGCCTCGGAGGCCGGGTTCGCGTTCCTCGGCGACACCCGCAACAAGAACCTCGCGACGAGCCTCCGGGTGAACTTCCCCGTCTTCAACGGCCTCCAGCGCGAGCAGCAGGTGGTGCAGGCCAACGTCGCCGAGCAGAACGCCGAGGCGAACCTGCGCGATGCGCGCCTCAATGCCCGCCAGCTGATGATCCAGCAGCTCGGCACCCTCCGCACCGCGGAGGCTCGAGTCGGGATCCAGTTGCAGTCGGTGCTCGCCGGCGAGGAGGACCTGCGCGTGCAGCAGGAGCGCTACAACCTCGGCGCCGGCACCCTGCTCGACCTGATCGCCTCGCAGTCCACCCTGATCGCCGCGCGCCAGTCGCTGATCCAGGCGCGCCTCGACGCCCGCACCGCCAAGGCGCAGATCGAAGCGCTCCTCGGCCGGGCGCTCTGACCGCCATGCCCGCCCTCTTCGCATCCTCCGGAGCCGCACCCGTGATCCGTCGTCCCGCCGCCGTCCTCCTCGCCGTCGCTACCCTCGCCGCCTGCGGCAAGAAGGAGAGCGAGCCCCTCACGATCAAGACCGCCGAGGTCGGCCGTCGCACCATCGTGGTGCAGGCCGAGGCCACCGGCGTCATCGAGCCGATCAACGTCGTCGAGGTGAAGTCCCGCGCCTCCGGGCAGGTCACGCAGATGCCCGTGGAGACGGGCACGCTCGTGCGCCCGGGTGACCTGATCGTGCAGCTCGACACGCGCGATGTGCAGAACCAGTTCAATCAGGCCAAGGCCGACCTCGAGGCGGCAGAGAAGAAGCTCGAGGTCTCCGCCATCCAGAAGAAGCGCTCCGACGAGCTCCTCGCGGCCCGGATCATCACCGCGCAGGAGAACGAGGCTGCGCAGCTCGACTATGCGAACGCGCAGTCGGCGATCGTCCGCGCGCGCGCCTCGCTCGACCTCGCGCAGCAGCGGCTCGACGACGCCCGCGTCACCGCGCCCGTGACGGGCACCATCATCGACAAGCCGGTCGCCCTCGGGCAGGTCATCCAGTCGGGGACCAGCGCCGTCGGCGGCGGCACGACCATCGTGAAGATGGCCGACCTGACCCGCGTCCGCGCCCGGGCCCTCGTGAACGAGACGGACATCGGCTCGGTGCGGGCCGGCCTCGAGGCCACCGTGATCGTGGACGCCTTTCCTGACCGCCCCTTCCGCGGCACGGTCGAGAAGATCGAACCGCAGGCCGTCGTCCAGCAGAACGTCACGATGTTCCCGGTGCTCGTCACGCTCGACAACCAGGACGGGCTGTTGATGCCTGGGATGAACGGCGAGGTCTCGATCGTCTCCGAGCGCCGAGAGGACGTGATCGCGGTCTCCAACGACGCGGTGCGCTCCGTCCGGGAGGCCGCGCAGGCGGCGACCGCGCTTGGGCTCAACCCGGACAGCGTGCAGGCGCAGCTCCGGGCCGCGATGGGCGGCGGCTTCGGTGGGGGTGCCCGCGGTCCGGGCGCCGGTGCCGCGGCCGGTGCCGGGACGGGCGGCGGCACGGCCCGGAGTGGTGGTGCGCCGAATGCCGGGACCGGGCGCGCTGGCCCAGGGGCCGGCGCGACGACCGGCACGGCGGCCCCTGCGGCCGCGGCACCGGAGTGCGCCGCGCTCAACGCGGCGCGGCGTGCCAAGCCGGCCGCCGCCAAGAAGCTCGATGACCTCACCGCCAAGATGCGCGCCCCCGACGCCGACCGACGGGCGCTGATGGGCGAGCTCCGGGCCGTGTACCAGGAGCTCGGCGTGGATCCGCAGGCCGCCCGGGCCTGCCGCGCTCAGGGTGGGAACGGGGCAGCGACGACCGGCGGCGCCGGTGCGGGCAACGGACGGGGTGGCAACACCGGCGGCGCCTTGGGCGGCGCCCGGCGCTCCGGCACCCGTTCCGGCCTCGTCTTCGTCCAGAAGGCCGACTCCACCT
>JBANGJ010000123.1:0-4764 GCA_037975505.1 Gemmatimonadota bacterium
ATCGACGACGACGCCCTGACGCGCGCCGCGGCAGCGCTCGCGGAGGCCCTGCGGGCGTGACGGAGCGCGCCGCGGAGGCCGACGCCGTCGGCGCCTCGCTCGGCGTCCTGGCGGCGGGGGAGCGCGAGGTCCAGCGCCTCGTGCTCGACCTGCACGACGGGCCGGTGCAGGACATCTTCGCGGCCGTGTCACACCTGCAGCTCTTGGCGCGTTCGCTCGCCGACCGGCCCGCCGACGCCCGACGGGTGGCGCAGGCGTCTCAGCTGCTGGAGCGCGCGCTCGGTGAGATCCGCACGATGATCGGGGCCTCCCGTCCGCCGGGGTTCGAGCGGCGCGGTCTCGGGGAGATTCTCGAGGGGCTCGTGGTGCAGCACGAGGCGATGACGGACGAGGCCGTGGACCTCACGCTCGGCGACGCGCTCGGCGATTGCGCGCTCCCGACGAAGATCGCGCTCTACCGCATCGTGCAGGAGGCGCTCGCGAACGGACATCGGCACGCGGGGGCCACGCGGCAGTCCGTCCGTGCGGTGCGGGAGGACGGGGTGCTCGTGTTGACCGTCGCCGACGACGGGCGCGGGTTCGACCCGGCGCGGGTGCTCGCCGCCGAGCGCGATGTGGGCGTGGAGGGCGGACACTTCGGGCTGCGCGGCATTCAGGACCGCGTCGCAATGCTCGGCGGGGTCTTCACGTTGGAGAGCGCCCCGGGACGGGGGACCACGTTGCAGGTCCGGGTGCCGGCGGACGGATGAGCGCCACGCCCATCCGCGTCGTGCTGGCCGACGACCACGCCATCGTCCTCGAGGGGCTCCGGGCACTCGTCGATGGGGAGGCCGATCTGGAGGTGGTGGGGGCGACCACCGATGGGCGCGCGGTGGTCGACCTCGTCGCGGCGGAGCGGCCGAACGTGCTGGTGCTGGACTACGAGCTGGGCGTCGTCCGGGGGACCGACGTGATCGCCGCGCTCCGGCGCCTGCCCGCGCCGCCGAAGGTGCTGGTGCTCACGGCGTATCACGACGGGGAGACCATCCGCTCGGTGCTCGAGGCGGGGGCCGAGGGGCTCGCGCTCAAGACGGCCTCGCCGCAGCAGACCCTCGCGGCCATCCGGCAGGTGGTGGCCGGGCAGTTGGTGTTCCCGCAGGCGGCACGTCGCTGGCTCGAGGCGCGGGAGGCCTCCGGTCCCGGGGATGCCGTGACGGAGCGGGAGCGCGAGGTGTGGGCGCAGATCGCCGAGGGCAAGACTAACGTGCAGATCGCCACCGCGCTCTCGCTTTCGGAGAACACGGTGAAGTTCCACGTCCAGCATCTCTTCCAGAAGCTCGGCGTGAAGAATCGGACCGAGGCGGCGCTGCGGTTTCGCGGGCTGGACCGCCCGGGCGGGCCGCCGCGGCGCTGAGCGCCCGCGAGGCGGCGGGGGACGGTGCCGGCGGTCGGGCGCCCCCCGCGCCCGCCGCCGCACCTTCGGACCGTGGCACTCGCGTGTCGCCGTCCCGATGCCCTGAACGGTATCGGACGCTGTCCACCGATGGCATCGCCTGACCGGATGGACCATCGCCCACCCGGACGGGTGGGGTCTGATTGTCCCCGGGGCGCCAGTGGATTATCCTCCTAGTGTCCCAGGTCCCGGAGGGCGTCAGCCCGCCAACTCCGCCAGGGCCGAAAGGCAGCAACGGTACGTGGTGTCCGCCGTCGCTCCGTCAGGCCTGGGGCACTCGCGCGGGAGATTCGCCGGTGCAGCCGGGGGATCCCCGCGCGAGTCGTTCCGGCCCCCCCGTCCGGCGGCTATCTTCCGGCATGTCCCTGGCGCTCGCCCGCAAGTACCGTCCGCGTCGGTTCGCCGAGGTGGCAGTCCAGTCGCACGTGGCCACCACGTTGCGGAACGCCATCGCGTCGGACCGCCTCGGGCAGGCCTACCTGTTCTGCGGGCCGCGGGGCACCGGCAAGACCACGCTGGCCCGCGTGCTGGCGATGGCGCTCAACTGCGAGGCGCCCCGCGAGGACCGGGAGCCGTGCGGTGCCTGCCCGTCGTGCCAGCGCATCTGGGGCGGCGGCACGTCGATGGACGTGGTGGAGATCGACGCCGCGTCCAACCGCAACGTCGAGAGCGCGCGTGACCTGCGGGAGCGCGCGATGTACGCCCCGTCGGGGGAAGACCGCCACAAGGTCTACATCATCGACGAGGCGCATATGCTCACGCGCGAGGCGTGGAACACGCTCCTCAAGGTGCTCGAGGAGCCGCCGCCGCGTGTGATCTTCGTCTTCGCGACGACGGAGCCGCAGAAGATCCAGCAGGCCGCCGCCCCGGTGCTCTCGCGCGTGCAGCGCTTCGATCTCAAGCGCATCGGGCCCGCCGAGGTGCGGGAGCGGTTGAGCACGGTGCTCGGCGCCGAGGGGATCGCGGCGGAGCCCGAGGCGCTCGCGATGCTCGCGCGCGCCGCCGACGGCTCGATGCGGGACGCGCTCTCGCTCACCGATCAGGCGCTCTCCCTCGGCGGGGGCACGCTCACCGCCGCGCAGGTGCGCGACGCGCTCGGCCTCGTCCACGAGGACGAGCATCTGGCCCTGCTGGACCTCGTGGCGGACCGGCGCGCGGCGGATGTCTTCGCGGCGGTGGCGCGCCTCGCCGACCACGGCGTGGACTTCCCCATCCTCCTCACCGACTTCGCGGACCTCCTGCGCGCCCAGCTCGCGGTGGTCCTCGGCGGGACGCTCCCCGACCTCTCCGACCGCGTGCGGGAGGCGCTGGCGGCACGGGCCACGCGCTTCTCGGCGGGGGACCTCCTCCGCATGCTGCAGCTCGTGGTCGAGGTGGAGCCCCATCTGCGCCGCAGCGGCCAGCAGCAGCTCCTGTTCGAGACCCTGCTGGTGCGTTTCGCGCTCCTCGACCGGACGCTCGATCTCGAGGCGGTGCTCAAGGGCGTCGCGAGTGGGGCCGGCGGGCCGGCCCCGACGATGGCGCCCCCGACGCCCGCTGCGGGCCGGAGCGCCCCGTCGTCGGAGCGCCCGACGCGTCGTGAGGCCGCCTCTGCGGCCCCTGCGCCGCGCCCCCAGTCCGCCGCCCCCGCCGTCGTTCCGGCGGCGCCTGAGGTCGCGGACCGGCCGGCGGCGCCGGCACGGACCGGCGCCGTCGCGCTCGACCTCAATCGCCTGGCTGAGCACTGGGACGCCGTGGTGGACCGCGTGCAGACGGTGCACGGCGCGCTGCTCCTCTCGAGCACCCTCGCGCACGCCACACCGACGGCCGTCACGGCGCAGGGCGTCGTCACGCTCACGGTGGAGTCGGAGGCGCACGCCGAGGTGCTGACGGGTGGCCAGGCCACCATCCTCGCCGCGCTCCAGGCCCGCTTCACCGGGGTGAGTGCGCTCGCGGTGCGCACCATCGCACCGGACCGGGAGCGGGCGCCGCGTCGGCTCAATGAGGACGCGGTGAAGGCGGACCGGATGGCGATGCTCCGCAAGCAGTCGCCGCTGCTCGATGCGGCGGTGGATGTCCTCGACCTCGAACTCCTCGACTGAGCCGCCGCCGATGGATTTCCTCAAGATGATGCAGGCCGCGCAGCAGTTCTCCGGCAAGATGCAGGAGCTGCAGGAGACGCTGGCGCGCCTGACGCTCACGGGGACGGCCGGGGGTGGGCTCGTGACGGTGGAGGTCGACGGGCGCGGCACCATGAAGCGCGTCGCCATCGACCCCTCGGTGGTGCAGCCGACCGACGTGGAGATGCTCGAGGACCTCGTCGCGGTGGCCACGCAGGAGGCGCAGAAGAAGGCGCGGGCCGAGGCGGAGGCGGAGATGCAGCGCCTGGCCGGCGGGCTGGGGCTCGGCGCGCTCCCGTTCAAGCTCCCCGTCTGAACGTATGTCGGCGATCGACGACCTCGTGACGGAGCTCTCGCGGCTCCCGACGATCGGACGGAAGTCCGCGCTCCGACTCACGTACCATCTCCTGCGGCAGCCGCCGGAGCAGAGCCGTCGGCTGGCCGACGCCTTGGTGACGCTGGCCGAGAAGGTCCGGCCCTGCGCGGAGTGCTTCAACCTGACCGAGGCGGAGTGCTGCGCCATCTGCGCCGATGCGCGCCGCGACACCACGATCCTCTGTGTGCTCGAGGAGGCCTCCGACGTGCCGGTGATCGAGCGGACGGGGGAGTTTCGCGGGCGGTACCACGTGCTCGGTGGCCGGCTGGCCCCGCTGGACGGCATCGGGCCGTCGGACCTCACGGTCGACGCCCTCGTGGCGCGGCTTGCCGACGGGACGGTGCGCGAAGTGATCGTCGCGACCAATCCGACGCTCGAGGGCGAAGCGACGGCGCTCTACGTGCAGGAGCGGGTGCGGGGGACCGGGGTCACGGTGAGCCGACTCGCGCGCGGGCTCCCGATCGGCGGCGACCTCGAGTACGCCGACGGCGTCACCATCGCGCAGGCCCTCGCGGCCCGGCGGGCGATGTGACCTCCGGCTCGGGGAGTTGGTCCTTCACGGAGGCGGATGCGCGCGCCATCTCGGAAGCCCTGGAGGGATTCCTCGGCACGTCCGGCGCGCGCAGCGCCGTCCTCGTCGACCGCGCCGGGCAGCTCGTTGCGACGGCGGGGGAACCGCTGCAGATCGACCTGACCGCCTTCGCCACCCTGACGGCGGCCGACTTCTCCGCGAACGACCAGCTGGCCCGCCTGATGGGAGAGACCGCCTTCAGTTCACTGGTGCATCAGGGGGAGAAGGACTCGATGCTCCTGGCCGATGTGGCGCGCCGCGTGATCCTCGTCGCGCTCTTCGACCA
>JBANGJ010000132.1:0-3863 GCA_037975505.1 Gemmatimonadota bacterium
GGCGCCAGCGGGTGAGCACCGCGGGCTTCCGCACGAGGACGGCGACACCGACCGCCGGAATCGCGAGCATCCCCGCCATATGGTTCGCGTAGCCCAGCCCGCAGAGGTAGGCCACGAGCACCAGGAGGCGGTCCGCCTTCGGCCCCTCCGGCTCGTCGCACCACCGCACGGTCAGCCAGGCGCAGATGGCGAGCCCGGCGAGCGACACGGTGTAGACCTTTTCGTTGACGACCGAGTTGCCCCAGACGGTGAACGCCGTGGCCCCGATCAGCACGGCGAGCGCGCCGCCGGCGATACGCTGCCACCGCTCGGCGAACCACCCCACGAGCACGCGCTCCGTGATGAGGAACCACATCCCCGCACTGACCGCACTGGAGAGCGCGGCGAGGAGGTTCACGCGCATCGCGATGGTCGGGGCGATCGGGAGAATCGACGCCACGCGCCCGATGAGCACGAAGAACGGGTTCCCCGGCGGGTGCGGGAGGCCCATCGTGTAGGCCGCGGCGATGTACTCGCTGGTGTCCCACATCGCGCTGTCCGGCGAGAGCGTGAGGACGTAGAGCGCCAGCGTGAGCAGCGAGGCGATGCCGGCGGCGAGATACGACGGACGGTAGTCGAGCGAGGAGGCCATCGGGGGAGGGGCGAGGGAGAGCGGGAAAGCTAGGGGAACGCGGGGGCGCCGGGGTAGGCCGCCGCTAGTGCCGGAAGGTGCGCCGGCCGGTGAAGACCATCGCGATGCCGTGGGCGTCGGCGGCCGCGATGACCTCCGCGTCGCGGACCGAGCCCCCGGGCTGGACGATCGCGGTGACCCCGGCCGCGGCGGCCTGATCCACGCCGTCTCGGAACGGGAAGAAGGCGTCGGAGCCGAGGGCGGCCCCTGCCGTCGCATGGCCTGCGGCTTGCGCCTTGTGCACGGCGAGGAAGGCGGCGTCCACCCGGGACATCTGTCCCGCGCCGATGCCGATGGTCGCGCCGTCGCGCGCGAGGACGATCGCGTTCGACTTCACGCTCGCCACCGCCCGCCACGCGAACAGCAGATCGGCGCGCTCAGCCTCAGTCGGCGTCCGCGCCGATACGACGGTCCAATCGCTCGCGTCGAGGATGGGGGAGCCGCGCTCCTGCACCAGCAGTCCGCCACGGACCCCCTTCACGTCGAGCGAGGGCCTCGCCTCGCGGGCCGTACCCTGCAGGATGCGGAGGTTCTTCTTGGCGGAGAGGGAAGCGAGGGCCTCAGGGGAGAACGCCGGTGCCACGACGCATTCGACGAAGAGGGCGGCGACGGCCTGGGCGGCCGCCTCGTCCACCGGCCCCGAGAACGCGATGACCGAGCCGAACGCCGAGACCGGGTCGCAGGCAAGCGCCTTCTGGAACGCCGCGAGCGGCGTCTCGCCGATGGCGAGGCCGCAGGGCGTGGTGTGCTTCACGATCGCACAGGCGGTGCCGCCCGTGAACGGGTCGATCGCGAGCATCGCCCCCTCGAGGTCGAGGAGGTTGTTGAACGAGAGCTCCTTGCCGCCCAGCTGCTGCAGTCCGGCGAGGCCGCCGCCCGCCGCCTCGGCGTAGAACGCCGCGGCTTGACCGGGGTTCTCCCCGTAGCGGAGCGACTGCACCCGCTCGTAGGCGAGCGTGAGGCGGTCGGGGAACCGCTCCCCGCGCTGCGCGGCGAACCACCCTGCGATCGCGGCGTCATAGGCCGCGGTGTGCGCGTACACCTTCTCCGCGAGGTCGCGGCGGAGCGTGGCGTCGCCGCCGGCCGCGAGGGCGGCGAGCACACGGTCGTAATCCGTCGGGTCCACCACCACCGTCACCGCCGCAAAGTTCTTCGCGGCGCTGCGCAGCATGGAGGGGCCGCCGATGTCGATCTGCTCGATCACCTCGTCCGCGTGGAGCCCCGGCCGGGCCGCCGTCTCGCGAAACGGGTAGAGGTTCACGCAGACCAGGTCGATGGGCGCGATGCCGTGGGCCGCGATCGCCTCCATATGCGCCGGCAGGTCACGGCGCGCGAGGAGCCCGCCGTGCACGGCGGGGTGCAGCGTCTTCACCCGTCCGTCGAGCATCTCCGGGAACTGGGTCACCTCGGCGACGTCGGTGACGGCGAGTCCGGCCTCCCGGAGCGCCTTGGCCGTGCCCCCGGTGGAGAGCAGCGTATAGCCCTGCGCGCGCAGGCCCGTGGCGAAGGGAACGAGGCCGGTCTTGTCGGAGACGGAGAGGAGCGCGGCGGGCATCGATGATCAGGGCAGGAAGGGGTCGGTCCCGTGGTCGGGCACGAAGCGATCGAAGACGAGGGACGGGGCACCGTGCACCCGTCCGGCGGAGTCGAGGACGAGCCGGCCGGCACAGAGGGCGGCCACGCACGCGGGGTAGACCCGGTGCTCCGCCGCCAGCACGCGCGCGCCGAGGCTCGCGGGCGTGTCGTCGGGATGGACCGGGACGGGCCACTGCGCGATGATCGCGCCCTCATCGTACCGCGTATCGACGAAGTGTACGGTCGGCCCCGAGATGCGCGCGCCCGCGCTCAGCACCGCCGCGTGGACGTGCGCGCCGAACATGCCGGGCCCGCCGAACGCCGGCAGCAGCGCCGGGTGGATGTTCACCACCCGGCCGCGATAGGCGTCCACCACCGCCGAGGGGATCAGACGGAGGTACCCGGCGAGGGCGATGTGCGTGATGCGGTGACTGGCGAGGGCGGCCTCCAGCGCTGCGCCATCGCCGCGCGGCAGGTGCACGGCCGGGACGCCCGCGCTGCGCGCCCGGTCCAACGCGCCGGCGGCGGCGCGGTCGCTCGCGGCGAGGGCGATGGTCCCCGGCGCGGCGGCGCCGAGGGCGGCGAAGTGGTCGAGGATCGCCTGGAGGTTGCTCCCCCCGCCGGAGGCGAGGATGGCGAGGCGCGCGGGCGACGGGGTCACGGGGCCAATCTACCGACCGAGCACCAGGCGGGTCACATCCGGACGGTCCAGCACGACCTCCGCCTCCCGCGCCGCGCGCTCGCGCTCGGCCTCCGGCGTGTCAGGCCCGGGGATGAGGAGGCCCCGGCCCCCGAACGCCAACGCGGGAGCGATGTCGTGCCATCGGTCGCCGATCCAGACCGAGGCGGCGAGGTCGAGGCCGAGTGCGTCACGCGCCGCCTCGTGCAGCGCGGTGCCCGGCTTGCGGCACCGGCAGGGCCCCGTGAAGTCGGGGTGATGCGGGCAGTGATAGGTGGCGTCGAGGCGCACGCCCTCGGCGCCGAGCAGGGCGTCGAGCCGCGCCCGCACGGCCTCGTACTCCGCGGCGGTGATCATCCCGCGCGCGATCCCTGCTTGGTTCGTCACCACCACCAGCGCCCACCCCGCGT
This sequence comes from Gemmatimonadota bacterium, assembly GCA_037975505.1. Taxonomy (GTDB): domain Bacteria; phylum Gemmatimonadota; class Gemmatimonadetes; order Gemmatimonadales; family Gemmatimonadaceae; genus Pseudogemmatithrix. The sequence continues at coordinate 3,335 of JBANGJ010000132.1, forward strand.
CCGCGAACGCGCGCAGCATCGCGGCGGCGCCGGGGAGCAACGCCACCTGCGCCGGGTCCCGCAGATAGTGCGCGTCGTGGATCAGCGTCCCGTCGCGGTCGCAGAAGAGGGCAGGCCTGGGCAGCGCGGTCATGCGAGGGCCTGCCCGAGGAGTTCCGCGAGGCTCGCATCGTCGTCGGGTGGCACGCTGCGGAGGTCGAGGCGCACGCGGCTTTCGGCGATGCGCGCCACCACGGGCACCGCGCCCGCGCGCAGGCGGGCCTCGATCGTCTCGACGTCGCCGCCCACGGTCACCGCCCACGAGGCGAGGCGCGCGGTGGGGAAGGCGCCGCCGCCGACGGTGGCCTCGCTCGGTTCCACGGCGACGGCGGCCTCCGGTCGCGATCGGCGCACGGCCTCGGCGACGGCGTCGGCGCGGGCACGCAGCGCCGCCGGGTCCGCGGTCAGCATCGCGAGGGCGGGGATCTCGCGTCGTGCGCGGACCGGATCTCGATACAGGGCGAGAGTCGCCTCGAGCGCCGCCAGGGTG
>JBANGJ010000162.1:0-10901 GCA_037975505.1 Gemmatimonadota bacterium
CCGGGGCGTCGGCAGCGCGAAGCCGTCGAAGGAGACCGCCGCGAGCATCGCGTCGGCGGCCGGCTCGGGCTCCGGGGCCTCCAGCTCGGCGAGGCGCGCGCGGAGCCGCGCATCCGTCGGCGTGCGCACCGCGAGCTGGCGATAGATCTCGAGGGCCCGCTCTGGCAGCCCCTGTCGGAGGTAGAGCTCCGCCATCGTCTCGGTGACGAAGGTGGCCGTGCTCTCCCGCGGTGCGGGCGGCTCCCCGACGCTGGGGGCGAAGGCGTCGACCGAGAGGAACTCCGCTTGGTCCCGGTCGGCGGCGGCGAGCGCCGGCGGGGGTGCGTCGAGCAGCGTGGCGATTGGCGGGGCGATCGGCGTGGGGACCGGCGCCGCGGCCACGACGGGGGCCGCGGGCGCGACCACCGCCGTGGTCGTGGCCGTGGTCGTGGCCGTGGTTGTGGCCGCGGCCGAGTCCTCCGGCAACGCGGCGAAGTGGAAGCGCACATCCAGGAGCGACGAGCGCCGCCGGGGCGGCGGGCGATCGGCCGCCGGCTCGGGGCTGGCCGGCCGTTCGGCGCGCGCGACCACAAGCCCCGGCGGGGCGTTCGTCACACGCACGTGCTCCCCCAGGAGCACGAGGGGAGCGATGGCCGGGGAATTGGCGGACTCGGTCACAGGTGAATCCTACTCGAGAGGCCGGGGGACGGTCAAATCAGAAGTGCCCGTCTCGCTTGATTTTACGTCTCGCGCCCGGGTAGGTTTCGAGGTTCCGTTCCCCCCGTTGGTCTCACCGTCTTTCAAGGGTCGTCGGCCGTGCTGCAACAGATGCGGAGCATCGCCAAGTACATCTGGATCTTCCTCTTCATCGCCTTCGTCGGCGGGTTCCTCCTCGGCGACGTGAGCGGGTTGATTGGTCGGGCGCCGGTGACGTCCTCGACGGTCGTCGCCAAGGTGAACGGCGAGGAGATCCCCTACCTCACGTGGCAGAACCTCGTGTCGAACCTGGCCCGGCAGCAGCAGGAGCAGTCGGGGCGAGCGACAACGCTCGACGACCAGCGGCAGCTCGAGGCCCAGGCCTTCGACCAGCTGGTCGGGGATGTGCTCCTCGCCCAGGAGTACAAGCGCCGCGGCATCCAGGTCAGCGACGCGGAGATCCGTGAGGCGGCCCTGAACTCGCCGCCGCCGCAGGTCTATCAGAACCCGGATTTCCAGACGGACGGCCGTTTCGACCCGACCAAGTATCAGCGCTTCATCGCCTCCCCCGCCGCCCGGCAGCAGGGGCTGCTCGTGCAGCTGGAGTCGTACTACCGCTCCGAGCTCCCCAAGTCCAAGCTGTACGCCCAGCTGATCGCGGACGCCTACGTGAGCGACGCGCAGCTCTGGCAGGGCTACCGGGACCAGCACGACAGCGCGACGGTCCAGTACGTGGCCCTCCGTCCGACGCCGGCCGAGGTGGCCGCCGCGACGGTGGACGACAAGGCGGTCCGCGCCTACTACGATCGCTACCAGACGCGGTGGGAGCGCCGCGGGCGCGCCGTGGTCTCGCTCGTCACCCTGAGCCGGGTGCCGACCGCCGCCGACTCCGCCGCGACGCGGGCGAAGGCGGCCGCCCTCCGGGCCGAGATCCTCGCCGGGGCGGACTTCGGCGACGTGGCCAAGCGCGAGTCGGCCGACGAATCGTCGGCGCCGAACGGCGGCACCCTGCCGCCGGGCGGTCGTGGCCGCTTCGTCGCGGCCTTCGAGACCGCCGCGTATGCGCTACGCCCCGGCCAGATCTCGGAGCCAGTCCAGACGGAATTCGGGTGGCACCTGATCAAGCTCAACGAGCGGAAGGGCGACACGCTCTCGCTGCAGCATATCCTGGTGAAGGTGGCGCAGGGTGACTCGAGCGCGACCGCGACCGACAAGGCGGCGGATCGCCTCTCCTCCCTCGCCGCCGGATCGAGCGACCCCGCCGCGCTGGACAGCGCCGCGTCGGCCCTCGGGCTCCTCGTCTCGCAGATCGAGGTGCGCGATGGTCAGGCCGCCAGCTACCTCGGGCGCCCGATCGCCGGTGTCTCCGGCTGGACGTTCTCCGGTCCGAGCGTGGGGGAGATCAGCGACCTGCTCGACGACGACCAGGGTTACTACCTGGCCCGCATCGATTCGCTGACCCCGGGCGGGCGGCAGTCGTTCGACGACGTCAAGGAGGAGATCCGGACGGTCCTGAAGGGCCGGGCGGCCGCCGCGGCGATGCGCGCGAAGGCCGAGGCGGTGCTCGCGGACGCCAAGGCCGGTTCGCTGACCGCCGCCGCCGCGAAGGCGGGGCTCGTCGCCGAGTCGGCGGGGCCGTTCACCCGCCAGGGCTTCGTCGCGGGCTTCGGCTTCGCGAACCCGGCGGTGGGGGCGAGCTTCGCCGCTCCGATCGGCACGCCCACGCTCGCCATGTCGGATGACGGCGCCTTCGTGGTGGTGGTGACCGCGCGGACCGAGGCGGCGCGCGAGGCGTTCGAGGCGCAGAAGGCTCAGCTCCGCGACCAGGCGCTGCAGAGCCTGCGGCAGCGCCGAGTGCAGGAGTTCTTCGAGCAGCTGCGCCGGAGCGCCGACGTCGTCGACCGGCGGCAGGAGATCAACGCCGCGCTCCGGAAGCAGAGCGCGGCGCAGAACTGTCCCTCGGCGCCCGCGGGCGCCGTCGTCACGATGACACGCGCGGGGGGCGGCCTGAGGCCGCCCCCCGCTCGTCTTGTGCTCCCCTACCGGCCCCTCAGTCCCGCGGCGTGACCGCCACGGATCTGGCGGCTCCAGCGCGGAACGCGCCGTCTCGCTCAGCTGAGGCGCTTGGGCTCGCGGGCGATGTCGTCCTCGCGGGTCGCCGCACGCGGCTCGGCCGGCGGCAGCGCCTCGCGCTGCGCCGGGGCCGCCAGCTCCGACTGGACGTCGTTCATGTTCTTCTTGAACTCGCGGATCCCCTTGCCGAACGAGCCGGCGATCTCCGGGATGCGCTTGGCGCCGAAGAGCAGCAGCACCACGATCAGACCGAGGAAGAGCTCGGTGGCTCCCATTCCAAACATCAGGACCTCCTTAGAACAGCGAACGCGCGATGAGATAGGCGGCCAGGACCCCGACGACACTGAGCAACGAGACGTCGAGCGCGATGGGTCCCAAGCCGAGCTTGATAATCACCAGATCGAGCTGCAGCGGCCCCACCGCGGCGGTCACGCCCGTGGTGAGGAACTCCTTGACGGCGCCGGACGGGAGGAACATCCGGCAGAACTGCGTGAGGAACCCGCCGACGGCGAAGCCGCTGGCGAGGATGATCGCGTGGAACCGAGGCCGGAACTTCGCCGAGTTGGCCGCCATCAGGACCTCCGATCCATCACGTAGGCGAGCGCATCCGCGAGGGACTGCCGGACGTCGGAGGCCGGCAACGTGCCCAGCGCCTCCTCGGCCTCCGCGGCGAACCGCTCCCCCTGCGCCCGGGCATAGGCAAGTCCACCGCACTCCGTCACGATCCCGACGACCTCGGTGATGGCGGCGTCACCGGGCACGGGGTCCGCGAAGAGGGCGTCGACGCGCTCCCGCTGCGACCGGGACATGGTCCGGAGCGCCGCGATGAGCGGCAGCGTGACCTTGTGCTCCTTGAGGTCGTTGCCGCTCGGCTTGCCCGTGACCGACTCGGTCTCGGTGTAGTCGAGGAGGTCGTCGGCCACCTGGAAGGCCATCCCCAGCCGCTCCCCGAAGCGCCGCATCTCGGCCCGGAACCGGGGCGCCCCGGCGAGCGCGCCCATCTCGCAGGCGGCGCCGACGAGGGACGCGGTCTTGGCGCGGTTCAGCGCGTGATAGTCGGCCTCGGTGAAGCTCAGCGCATCGTACGAGGAGAGCTGACGCAGCTCGCCGAGGGTCATCTCGCTCGACGCCTGCGTGAAGACGCGCAGGGCCTCCAGATCCCCGAGGCGCACGAGCTCGGCGATGGCCTTGGAGAAGAGGAAGTCGCCCATCAGCACGGCGACCTGATGACTGAAGATCGCATTGAGGGTGGGCTGTCCGCGGCGGAGCACCGAGTGGTCGACCGAGTCGTCATGCACGACGCTAGTGAGGTGCACCAGCTCGCTCACGGCCGCGAGCGGCACGGCGCGATCCTCCGGGGTGCCCTCGACGGCGGAGGCGAGGAGCAGAAGCGTCGGCCGGAAGAGCTTGCCGCGCATCCCCTTGAGGTGGGCGTTCGCGGCCTGCACCACGGCGACATCCGCCTGCACGATGCGCCAGAGCTCATCGGGCACGCGCTCGAGCCGATCGAGGATGGGCGCCTGGATGTCGCGCAGGGCCGCCGCGACGGGGGTGGACTGGGGGGAGTGGGGGGCCACGATCGCTGGTGCTAGAGGGCTTTCAGCCGGTCGGCGACGTCGCGGAACCGGATGTCCACCGCGAAGACGCGCTCGAAATATGCCTTGGCCTCGGCGGCCTGGCCCTGCGCCTCGGCGACCACGCCGAGCAGGTACAGGACACCGAGGAGGGTCTCATCGGTGACCTCGGGCTCGTCGAGCGCGCGGCGCAGGATGGTCCCGGCGATGGGGAGCTGCCCCTTCTCGACGAAGCAAGCGCCGAGGGCTTCGATGGTCCGCACCCGGTCGGTGGTCCCGCGCAACGCCTGCTGGAACTGGGCGATGGCCTCATCGAGCAGGCCCATCTCCTTGAACGCGACGCCGAGGTCGTAATGCGACTGATGGTCGGCCTCATCCACGTTCTCCGCGACGCCCGCCCGGAACTGCCGCAGCATCTCGTCGAAGTCCGCGCCCTCGTCCCCGGTCTGCGCCTCGTCCGCGACCAGCCGGGTCGTCTTGGGCTCGTCATCCTCGCGGAGCCAATCGCCGAGCGAGACGTAGCCACCCTCAGGCGGCGTCTCGGCCGGCGCGCGTCCGGAGGGCAGGCCCGCCGGGGCTGGCGAGGGCGGCGTGAGCGCCTCAAGGGCCGCCTGCGCGCGGAGGTCATCCGGGGCGAGTGCGAGCACCCGCCCGTACACGGCGCGCGCCTCCTCGTCCTCGCCGGCGGCGTGGAGACGATCGGCGAGCTCCAGGGCGGTGGCGACCCGCCGGCTGACGGTTCCGCCCGCGAACGCGAACTCCACCCGCTTGCGGTGGTACCGGACGACGTCCGGCGCCAAGCGCACCAAGTCGTCGGCGACCTGTCCCGCCGCGTCGAGATCGCCGTCGCCCTCGAAGCCGGCCAGCGCCGTCTCGAGCGCAACGATGCCGCCCGAACGGTCACCCGCGTCCACGAGCAGTTCCCCGTGCGCGCGATGCGACGCCCAATCCGAGGGATCGGCCTCGAGCTGGGCGCGCACGGCATCGATGGGGCGCAGCGCGATGGCCGAGGTAGGACGGCGTGCCGGCGCGGGCGAGAGGTCGAGCAGCGGGAAATCGAGGGCCGGGATTTCGGTGGACTCGGCACCGAGCAGCGGGAGGTCCAAGAGCGACGGCGCGGGCGCGGGCGACACCGGCTCCGACGGGATGTCGATCAGGTCGATGCCGTCGATGAGGATGTCGTCGCGGACGGGTTCCACAACCGGGATCGGGACCTCGGGCGTGAGCGAGGTGGTCTCGAACCCAATGAGCGGGGCGCTGTCCCGCGCCGAGGCGACGTCGTCGGACGGCGCCGCCACCGCGGGCTGGCCATCGACATCGAGGAAGACGAGCCCGCCGCGGCTCCCGCCGCTCGCCAGCTCGACCTGGTCGAGGTCGGCGGCGGGGTCGAGCTCCCGCACCTTCGCCGCGACCTCCGCGGCCTCCGCCGGCTTCCCGGAGCGCAGGAGCATGGCGTGCGCGAGCTGAAGCTGCTCGATGGCCTCCGGCACGCGGCCGGCCTTGGCGAGCTGCTCGGCGAGCATCACCCGCACGTCGTCCTGATCGGGGACGAGGTCCGCGAACTCCTTCAGCGCGCGGAAGGACTCGTCGACGTTCCCGGCCTTCTGCATCCGAGTGGCGTACTCGAGGAAGTTCTGCCGCGCCTCGGCGCGGAAGCCCTTCTCGGCGAGGCAACGCCCCAACTTGTAGTACGCGACCGTGCGACCGGGCGACTGCCGGAGGATCTTATTGCAGAGGGCAATGGCAGGGTTGTGGAACCCGCCCTCCATGTAGTGATCGACGGCGCGTTCCCAGGAGGTGACGGCATCCGCGGTGCGCCCGAGCTTCTGCTGGAGGTCCCCCACGCGATTGTAGAGCGGGATGTCGACCGGCTCGGCCTCGCCGGCCTCAAAGGCGTCGAGGATCTCCTGGTAGACCTCGAGGGCCTTCTCCAGTTGCTTCTTGGCCTCGAGATCCGAGGCCTTCTTCTTGAGCTTCTGGAGGTCGACCGCCATGTGGGGAAACCTACCCGCCGAACCCGTGGCGTGACAAGCGTTTGCAGGGCGCCAGGGATGCGCTCAGCCCTGGTGCGCCGGTCGACCGGACACCCACGTCCGGCGGCACCGGTGATCCCCATACCAGTACGGGATCTCGCGGTGGTCGCAGACGTCGAAGAGCGCCAGATCGGCCTCGAACCCCGGGGCGAGTTGACCGAGGCGGTCGGCCAGTCCGAGGGCGGCGGCCCCGTTGACCGTCGCGGCCACGAACGCCTCCCCGACGCTCAGGCGGAGCTGGCTGACCCCGAGGGTCAGGACGAGGGGGAAGTTCACCGTCGGACTCGTGCCGGGATTGAAGTCCGACGCGAGGGCCACGGGCACCCCCGCCTCGACGAGGGCCCTGGCCGGCGCCTGCTTGGGGCGCCCGAGGAAGAGCATCGTCCCCGGGAGCAGCGTGGCGACCGTGCCGGCGGCAGCCAGCGCGGTGATGCCCTGTGCGGAGATGGCGGCGAGGTGGTCGGCGGACGTGGCCCCGAGCTCCGCGGCGAGCTCCGCGGCGGCACCGTTCTCCAGCTCGTCGGCGTGGAGCTTGAGGGCGAGCCCCGCGGCGCGCGCGGCCCCGAGGATGCGACGGGTCTCCGAGACGGTGTAGACGCCGGGTTCACAGAACACGTCGCAGAAGCGTGCGAGCCCCTCGGCGGCCACCGCCGGGATCATCTCCTCCGTGACGCAGGCGATGTACTCGTCGCGGGTCCGCGGGGCCTCGCGGTACTCGAGCGGCACCTCGTGCGCGCCAAGGAAGGTGGGCACCAGGCGGATGGGGAGCTCTCCCGCGAGCCGACGGATGACCCGGAGGGTGGTGCGTTCCGCCTCGAGGGAGAGGCCGTATCCCGACTTGACCTCCACCGTGGTGGTGCCGTGCGCCGCGAGCCGGCGCAGGCGTGCGGCCGCAAGGGCCGCGAGGTCGTCCGCGGACCGAGCGCGGAGGTCGCGGACGGAGCTGTGGATCCCGCCGCCGCGGCGCGCGATCTCCAAGTAGCCAACGCCGGCGGCCCGGAGTTCCTGCTCCTCGTACCGCGCGCGCCCGAAGATGGCGTGTGTGTGCGAATCGACGAAGCCGGGGGTGAGCACGCCCTGCTCGCAGTCGATCACCTCGGCGCCGGGATGCGTTGACCGGAGCTCCGCGTCGGGGGCCACCGCGAGGACGCGTCCGTCCGCGCCGACCGCCACGCCGACACCGTCCCGGACCCCGGCGTCCCCCTGCTCCGCCCCGCGGCGAGCGCGGGCCGGCCCGACACAGGTCACCACCTGGGACGCGTTCAGGAAGAGCCGCAGGCGCGTCATGGGGTCGCCAAGAGGTCGAGGAAGCGATTGGGCCGGAGCGGGGCCTGGGCCTCCCCTCGACAGGCGTAGAAGCAGCGATCGCACTGGATCGGCTCGTACCCCGCGTAGGCGCGCCAGTGTCCGTCGCTCGGAAAGTCGGGACAGCGACGGATCCCGCCGTACGGATCGATGTGCACGGTGTCCTGCCCCGAGCGGCAGGGCTCGGTGAGCTCGCCGCGGACCCAACGCGGAATCTCCGCGAGATAGTGATCCGAGTTGGACAGGATGCCGCGCCGCGCGCGCTTGAAGGCGAGCAGCTCCTGCACGAGCGCCTCGAGCCGCACCTGATGCGCCGCGCCGAGACGGTGCGCGGCGTTGCCGTTCTTGAAATCCGTGTAAACCGACAGGTTCACCCCGACGCGCATGGCCTCCGCGGCGCGCACGAGCGGCATGATATCGTCGAGGTTGTCGTCTTTGATGACCGTATTGAACCGCACCGTCATCCCCTCCGCCCGAATGCGCTCGGCATTTGTGAGGATCCGGGCGGTGAGGCCCGGGATGCCGCGTGCCCGGTCGTGCCGCTCGTCCAGATAGTCGAGCGAGATTCCGAACTGCCCGATGCCGGCCGCCCAGAGGGCGCGCGCCCGCTCGAGGGAGAGCATCGCGCCGTGGGTGAGGAGCGTCATCCACTTGTAGCGGATCGCACGATCCACGCCGGCGACCAGGTCCTCCAGGTCCGGCCGCAGCAGCGGCTCACCCCCGGTGAAGGTCACCATCATCGGATCGAAGGCCTTGGCCGCGTCCACGAAGGACGCCACCTCGCGCGCCTTCATCTCCGGCGAGGTCTTCCAATAATCACAGAACGGGCACCGCGCGTTGCACCGCATGGTGACCTCGAAATTCACCAGCACCGGCCGGCGGGTCAGCCGGAGCCGGGCGTACTTCCAGCTGAACGGGACGAGATGCCAGGGCCGGAACTTGGCGCTGAGCACCCTACCGGATCCCGAGCGAGGGCAGGATGAGGTGCTCGCGCCGGGCGGTCGCCACGGCGGTGTCGTAGCCGGCATCCGCGTGGCGGGCGACGCCGATGCCCGGGTCGTTGGTCAGGACACGCTGCAGGCGCACCGCCATCTCGGGCGTGCCGTCGGCGACGATGACCTGCCCGGCGTGGAGCGAGTTGCCGATGCCGACGCCGCCACCGTGATGGAAGCTCACCCAGCTCGCACCACTCGCCACATTGAGCAGCGCGTTGAGGATCGCCCAGTCGGCAATGGCGTCGCTGCCGTCCTTCATCCCCTCGGTCTCGCGGAAGGGCGAGGCCACGGAGCCGGTGTCGAGATGGTCGCGACCGATGGCGATCGGCGCCGACACCTCGCCGCGCGCGACGAGCTCGTTGAGCGCGATGCCGAAGCGGGCGCGGGCGCCCTGCCCCAGCCAGCAGATACGGGCGGGGAGCCCTTGGAAGTGGATGCGCTCGCGCGCCATCGTGATCCAGCGCCGCAGATGCTCGTCCTCTGGGAACATTTCGAGGACGAGTTCGTCCGTGCGCGCGATGTCCTTGGGGTCGCCCGAGAGCGCGGCCCACCGGAACGGCCCCTTCCCCTCGGCGAAGAGCGGGCGGACGTACTCCGGGACGAAACCCGGGATGGCGAAGGCATCGGTCACGCCCGCATCGAGCGCGACGGTCCGGATGTTGTTGCCATAGTCGAAGGCGATGGCGCCGCGCTCCTGCATGGTGCGCATGGCCCGCACGTGCACCACGGCGCTCGCCGTGGCGCGTCGCACATACGCCGCGGGATCGCTGGCGCGGAGCGCGGCCGCGTCCGCGAGCGCCATCCCGTGCGGCACGTAGCCGTGCAGCATGTCGTGGGCCGAGGTCTGGTCCGTGACGACATCGGGGATGTCGCCGCGGGCGATGAGGGCCGGGAGCACGTCCGCCGCGTTCCCCACCAGGCCGACGCTCAGACCGCGGCGCGCCGCCTGGGCCTCGCGGATCCAGCGCATCGCCTCATCGAGGTCCGCGGTCATGCGGTCGCAGTAGCCCGTCTGGACCCGCTTCTCGATCCGCGTCGGATCCACCTCGACCCCGAGGATGGCCGCGTCGTTCATCGTCGCGGCGAGGGGTTGTGCGCCGCCCATGCCCCCGAGTCCGGCGGTCAGCACGAAACGCCCGGCGAGGGTGCCGCCGAAATGACGCCGCGCCACCGCCCCGAACGTCTCGTACGTGCCCTGCACGATCCCCTGCGACCCGATGTAGATCCAGGAGCCGGCGGTCATCTGTCCGTACATCAGCAGACCCTTCCGCTCGAGCTCACGGAAGACGTCCCACGTCGCGAAGCGACCGACGAGGTTCGAGTTGGCGATCAGGACGCGCGGCGCGTGCGTGTGCGTGCGAAACACGGCGACGGGCTTGCCGCTCTGGACCAGCAGCGTCTCGTCATCCTCGAGGGCGCGCAGGGCCGCGACGATCGCGTCGAACGCCTCCCAATTGCGCGCGGCCTTCCCGGTGCCGCCGTACACCACGAGGTCGCCAGGTCGCTCGGCGACGTCGGGATCCAGATTGTTCATCAGCATGCGGAGGGCGGCTTCCTGCTGCCAGCCCTTGCAGGAGCGCTCGGGGCCGCGCGGCGCGCGGATCACACGGGGGGTCGACATGGCCGGAAAACTAGCGGCTTCCCATGCGCTCAGCACGCGCGTAGTGACTGGCCGACCACTCGCGCACCCAGCATATTCCTCACTCTCTGCTCTGGAGGCACTCGATGGGTCGTTGGTCGATTCTTGGCGGTGCGTTCACTGCCCTCGTCCTGTCCATGGCCTGCCAGTCCGACGGCCCCACGCCGGTGGCCCCGATGCGGGCCGAAGTGCTGAGCGTCCGACGCTTTGCCGTGGCCCCTGATACGCTGCGACTGGCGATCGGCGCGAGTGCTCAGGCGAGTGTGATTATTGACGCCGACTCCGGCTATGCCACGCGGGCGATCTGGCGCGTGACAGACACGGCCATCGCCCGCGTCTCGGACGCAGGATTGATCAGTGCTCGACGGACGGGCCGGACATGGGTCCTCGCGAGCCTCGACAGCCTCCGCGACAGCATCGCCATCATCGTGGACGACTCGGTCACCGCGCCCGCGCCTTCGGTTCCCACCCCGACGGCGCCGCCGCCGACATCACCGCCAGCTGCTCCCGCGGACACCGCCACCCCTGGCCCCACCCCTGGCCCCACCCCTGGCCCCACCCCTGGCCCCACCCCGGGGGGCACGCCCCCAACCGTGACACTCCGTCT
>JBANGJ010000011.1:0-5153 GCA_037975505.1 Gemmatimonadota bacterium
TCGTGCCGAACATCGCGCGGGCGTCGGCGTGCCGGAGCGTCTCCGCGAGTGCCCGGCGTGCGAAGCCCACCGCCGCCGCGGCCACGGAGACGCGGAAGATGTCGAGCGTGCGCATCGCGAGGGCGAACCCCTCGCCCTCGCCGCCGAGCCGGTGCGTGTCGGGGATCACGCAGCCGTCGAAGCGCAGCCGCGCCAGGGGATGCGGCGAGAGGACGTCGATCCGCTCGGCCACGTGTAGCCCCGGCGTGTCCGCCGGCACGAGGAACGCGGTGATCCCCGCCGAGCCGGCGCTGGCCGCGTCGCTGCGGGCGAAGACGGTGTACAGGTCGGCGATGCCGCCGTTGGAGATCCAGGTCTTCTCGCCGTCGAGTCGCCATCCGTCCGGCGTGCGCGTCGCGCGCGTGGTGAGGGCCGCCGCATCGGACCCCGCGCCGGGTTCGGAGAGCGCGAAGGCGGCGATCGCGGTGCCCTGCGCCACGCGCGGCAACCACGTCGCCTGCTGCGCGGCGCTGCCTGCGAGGGTGATGGCACCGGAGCCGAGGCCCTGCATGGCGAAGGAGAAGTCCGCGAGCGCGTGATGCGCGGCGAGCGTCTCGCGCAGCACGCAGAGTGCCCGGGCGTCGAGGGTGGGGAGGGCGCCCCCCCATGCGGCGGGCACCGCATACCGCAGGAATCCCGCCTCGCCCAGCGCGCGCACCCAGGCGCGGCACGCGGCGTCGGTGTCGGCATCGGGGATGGCCTGCGTGGCGACCCAGCGGGCCGCGTCCGCGCCGAGAGCACGGTGCGTGTCATCGAAGAAGGGCCAGGCGAGATGCGCCGACATGTCAGTTGCCTTCGAAGACGGGAGTGCGCTTGGCGGCGAACGCCTCGTACGCCCGGTGGAAGTCCTGCGTTCCCATGCACAGGGCCTGCGCCTGCGCCTCCATCTCGAGCGCCTGATCGATGGAGACGTGCCATTCCTCGTGCAGCATCCGCTTGGTCATCGCGTGGGCCACCGTCGGTCCGGCGGCGAGGGCGGCCGCGCGCGCCGTGGCCTCGTCCAGCAGGCGCTCCGGCGCGACGAGCGTGTTGTAGAAGCCCCAGCGCTCCCCCTCCTCCGCCGTCATCGCGCGACCGGTGAAGAGGAGCTCGGCGGCCCGCCCCTGCCCGATGATCCGCGGGAGGATGGCGCAGGCGCCCATATCGCACCCGGCGAGGCCCACGCGCGTGAAGAGGAAGGCGGTCGTGGCGCGCGGCGTCGCGAGCCGCAGGTCGGCGGCCATCGCGAGGATGGCGCCCGCGCCTGCGGCCACGCCGTCCACCGCGGCGATGATTGGCTGGGGGCAGGCGCGCATCGCCCGCACGAGGTCGCCGGTCATCCGCGTGAAATCCAGCAGCTCGGGCGCGGCCATCCGCGTGAGGGGCCCGATGATCTCGTGCACGTCGCCGCCCGAGCAGAAGTTGCCGCCGGCGCCGGTGAGGACGATGGCCTTCACATCACTGGCGTGGACCAGGGCGCGGAAGGTGTCTCGGAGCTCCGCGTACGACGCGAAGGTCAGGGGATTCTTCCGCTCCGGCCGGTTGAGCGTGATGGTCGCCACGCGCCCGTCGGCCGAGGTCGTCCAGCCGAAGTGCGTGGGCGTCAGGTGGGCCATCGGGCGGCGCATCGCCGTCATCGGGTCCGCGTCGGGCATCAGACGGTCCTCTCGGTCTGGAGATGCTGCGCGGCGGCGCCGAGCAGGGTGTGCATGGTGCGTTGGTCCTCGGCGGAGAGCCCACCCAGGAGCCGGGCGATGAGACGCTCGTGCGCGGCGGCCATCGACGCGAAGTGGCGGCGACCCGCTGGGGTCAGACGCACCACCGCCGCCCGTCGGTCCTCCGCGGCGGTCCGACGCCGGACGAGGCCATCCCGCTCGAGCGCCGCCACGAGCCAGGTGATGTTGCCGTTGGTGGTGAGCGTCCGTTCGGAGAGCTCTCCCATCCGCAGTCCATCCGGAGCGCGGTCGAGCTGTGCCAGCACGTCGAAACGCGCGAGCGACGAACCGAACTCCCGCTTGAGTGCGGCGTCCACCTCACGCTCCACGAGCGTGGTGCAGGTGAAGAGCCGCAGCCAGAGACGCAGTGCCTCGCGCGGCTCAGCGGCGACACCGGGGGTGGCGGGGGCGATCACGCCGCGGCGCCCTCGCCCATCAACGCCCGCGTCTCGCCCGACGTGGTGGTCGTCGGAAGGCAGAAGGTGAGCACGGCATCGGCCACCTCGTCGGTCGTCACGAGGCGGCGCTGCCCCGCGTCGGCGAGGATCGCGCCCAGCGCGGCCTCGGTCGGATGGCCGGTCTTAGCGGAGAGCTTCGCGACGGCCCCGTGCACCATGTCCGTGTCGGTGTATCCCGGGCAGACCGCGTTCACGAGCACGCCCTTGGGCAGGCACTCCGCGGCGAGGGCCCGCGTGAAGCCCACCTCCGCGTGTTTGGCCGCCGCGTAGGCGGTGATGTACGGCGCGCCGCCGAGCCCGGCGATGCTGGCCACGTTCACGATGCGGCCCCACCCACGCGCCAGCATCCCTGGGAGCACCGCGTGCGTGGCGCGCACGGGGGCGAGCAGGTGCACGTCGAGCATCCGCGTGAAGAGGGCCTCGTCGCTCCGGAGGAAGGGCGCGGTCTCCGCGCTCCCGGCGTTGTTCACCAGGATGTCCACCGGCGCGATGGCCTCGGCCGCGGCACAGGCGGTCGCGAGGGCGGCGGCATCGGTGACGTCCGCGCCGACCACGCGGGCCCGGACGCCGAGCGCGCCGAGGGCCGTCGCGAGGGGCTCGGCGCTCGCCGGCGTCCGGACGAGCAGGGTGACGTCGGCGCCGGCCTGGGCGAGGTGCCGGGCGATGGCGGCGCCGATGCCGCGGTTGGCCCCCGTGACGAGGGCGTGGCGTCCGCGTAGGGCGGTCATGTGAGTTCTCCCTTGGGTGGGGCCCCGTCGGTGGGGGCCTTCGTCGCGCGGTCGCGCAACGCGAGGCGGTCCAACTGCGCCTTGCCGGCGAGATACTGCTTGGGCCAGAGCGCGTCGCTGCCCGGATACCCGAGGCGCGCGGCCTCGGTGAGCGTCCACGCGGGGTTCACGAGGTGCGGCCGCCCGATGGCGACGAGGTCGGCCCGCCCCGCGGCGATGATCCCGTTCGCCTGATCGGCGTCCGTGATGGCGCCGACGGCGATCGTCGCGATGCCCGCCTCCTGCCGCACGCGGTCCGCGAACGGGGTCTGCCACATGCGCCCGAAGACGGGGCGCTCGCCCTTCGCCACCTGCCCGGCCGAGACGTCGATCACGTCGGCCCCGGCCGCCTTGAAGAGCCGGGCGATCTGTACGGCCTCATCTCCGGTGTTGCCCCCCGGGATCCAGTCGTGTGCGGAGATGCGCACGGACATCGGCCGGTCGGCGGGCCATGCCGCGCGCATGGCGCGGCACACCTCGAGCGGGAACGCCGCCCGTGCCTCGAGCGGCCCGCCGTATGCGTCGGTGCGCCCGTTGGTGATCGGCGAGAGGAAGGCGGAGAGCAGGTAGCCGTGCGCGGCGTGGAGCTCGAGCCAGTCGAAGCCCGCGGCGGCGCCGAGCCGCGTGGCGTGGACGAACTCGTCGCGCACGCGGTCCATGTCCGCGCGCGTCATCGCGCGGGCGCGCTGCGACACGCCGGCGAGGTACTCCGTCTCGGAGGGGGCGATGAGCGGCCAGCCGCCGTCGGGCAACGGCTGGTCGATGCCCTCCCACATCTTCCGAGTGGCGCCCTTGGCGCCCGCGTGTCCGAGCTGCAGGCCGATTCGGGCGGCGGAGTGGCCGTGCACGAAGTCCACGATGCGGCGCCACGCCTCGGCGTGCGCCTCGTTCCAGAGCCCCGGGCACCAGGGCGTGATGCGCGCATCGGCGGCCACGCAGGTCATCTCGGTCATCACGAGTCCGGCGCCCCCGGTGGCCCGCGCCCCGAGGTGCACCAGGTGCCAGTCGCTCGGCGTGCCGTCCTCGTGGGCGGAGTACTGCGCCATCGGGGAGACGACCACGCGGTTCGGCAGGGTGACGCCGCGGACGGTGAAGGGCGTGAGCACCGGGGGAACTGGGCGTGCCTCCGGTGGAGTGGGCGGGACCCCGGCGCGGTCGGCGAACCACCGCTCGAAGGCGGCGACGGCGTTCGCATCCCGTTCGCGCAGGTTCTCGTGCGAGATCCGCTGCGAGCGCGTGAGGAGCGAGTAGGCGAACTGCTCCGGGGCGAGCGTGGCGTACCGGTCCACGTGCTCGAACCACTCGGTGGAGTTGCGCGCCGCGTTCTGCAGCTTGAGCACCTCCACGGAGCGCTCCGCCTGGTAGCGGGCGAGCGCGGTCGGGAGGTCGTGGGGTGTGGCCGCGAGCGCCGCATCGAGGGCGATGGCGTCCTCCATCGCGAGCTTGGTGCCCGAGCCGATGGAGAAGTGGGCGGTGTGCGCCACGTCGCCGAGCAGGACCATGGGGACGCGGCGCGCCCCGTCGGTGAACCAGTGGACCCACTGCGCACAGGTCACGCGCGGGAAGCGGACCCACTGGGCGGAGCCGCGCAGGTGCGCCGCGTTGCTCAGGAGCGGGGCGCCCTGCAACTGATCGGCGAAGAGCCGTTCGCAGAAGGCGATGCTCTGGTGGTCCGTCATCTCCCAGAGCCCGGCGCGCTCCCACGTCTCGTCGCGCGTCTCGACGATGAAGGTGCTCATCCCCTCGTCGAACTGGTACGCGTGGGCCTGGAACCAGCCGTGCGGCGTCTCGGCGAAGGCGAAGGTGAAGGCGTCGAAGGGCCGCGGGGTCCCGAGCCAGATGTACCGGCAGAGTCGGAAATCCACGTCCGGCTGGAATGTCTCCTCGAACATCTGGCGGTAGCGGTTGTTCACGCCGCCTGCCACGACGACGAGGTCGAACCCCTCGCGCGCGACGCGCGCCTCGATGTCGTCGCCGGATGTCGTCCCGAAGCGCAGCGTGACGCCGGCCGTCCGGCAGCGCGCCTGCAGGATGTGCAGCAGCGCCTTCCGACCGACGCCGCTGAAACCGTGCCCCCCGGAGCGGAGCGTCCGGCCCTGGAAGTGGACGGCGATGTCGTCCCAGCGGTGCAGCGCCGCCGCGATGGCGTCGGCCGAGTCGGGGTCGGCGGCGCGCAGGTTCGCGACCGTCTGGTC
>JBANGJ010000040.1:0-3324 GCA_037975505.1 Gemmatimonadota bacterium
GCCAGCGAGAGTTCGGCCGGCGTCACGACGGGCGCTCCGGCAGGAGATGCTTCTGCACCTTCCCCAGCGCCGTGCGCGGAAGTGCCTCCACCCGCACGAAGGCGCGCGGGATCTTGAACGAGGCGAGCTCCGCCCGCAGCCCGGCCTCGAGGGCCGCGGCGTCCAGCGGTCCCTCGGTGATGACGTACGCCACCGGCACCTCGCCCCGCACCGCGTCGGGCCGTCCCGCCACCGCCGCCTCTCGCACCCCCGGCATCGTCAGCAGCACTTCCTCCACCTCGCGCGGATAGATGTTGAACCCACCGGAGATGATCACGTCGCTCCGTCGCCCCTGCAATGTGAGATAGCCGTCCGCCGGGTCGCGCACACCCAGATCTCCGGTCCGGAACCAGCCGTCCACGAACGCCGCGGCGGTCGCATCGGGCCGCCGCCAATAGCCCGCGCAGACGTTCGGCCCCCGCACCCAGAACTCGCCGGGGATGCCATCCGGCACCACGGCCCCCGCCTCGTCGCGGATCTCGATCGCCACACCGGGGAACTCCCGCCCGACCGTTCCCGCGCGACGTTCCCCGTCGAGCGGGTTCCCCGCGTTCATCAGCGTCTCGGTCATCCCGTAGCGCTCCAGGATCCGCTGGCCGTAGCGCGCCGCGAACGCCTCGAGCACCTGCGCGGGCAGCGGCGCGGACCCGGACACGAAGAGCCGCACGCCGGCGCCGATCACCCGCGCCCGCTCCGGCGGCGCCTCCAGCAGACGCACGTACATCGTTGGGACGCCGAAGAAGAGCGTCGGCCGATACGCCTCGAACCAGTCGAGCGCCGCCTCCTGCCGGAAGCGCGTGGCGAGACGCATATGGCATCCCGTCGCCAACCAGCTCTGAATCCCGTTGCCCAACCCGTGCACGTGGAAGAGCGGGAGCACAGCGAGGTAGCGGTCCGCGGACGTGATGCGCCACGCCTCGATGAGCGCGCGCGCGTTCGCCGCGAAGTTGCCGTGCGTCAGCACCGCCCCTTTCGCGAGTCCGGTCGTTCCCGAGGTGTAGACGAGGGCCGCGGGGGTCGTCGCCTCGAGGGCCGCCGCCGGTCGGGCCGTCGCCAGCCCTTCCGCCTCCGCCGACAACGCGTCCACGTCCCAGAGCACCGCGCCCGGTGGCAGGTCGGACGCACGGTCCGGGGTGGTCACCACGGCGACCGGTGCCGCGTCCTGCACGATGTGGCCGATCTCGCGGCCCTTGTAGAGCACGTTCATCGGCACCGCGATGGCGCCGAGCTTCATCGCCGCGAGCCAGCAGTCGAGGAACTCGAGCCGGTTCGCCAGCAGGAGCGCCACCCGGTCACCGGGGCC
Source organism: Gemmatimonadota bacterium (assembly GCA_037975505.1). Taxonomy (GTDB): domain Bacteria; phylum Gemmatimonadota; class Gemmatimonadetes; order Gemmatimonadales; family Gemmatimonadaceae; genus Pseudogemmatithrix. The sequence goes on from JBANGJ010000040.1 coordinate 1,343, forward strand.
GACGCCCCGACGCCGCCACGCCGCGGCCATCCGGTCGCTGCGCGCGTCGAGCGCGCCGAAGGTGAACGTGCGCGTCCCCGCGGCGTCCTCCACCTCGAGGGCGGGCGCGTCGGCGCGCCCGCGCAGCGCGGGGTCGTACAGGGCGAGGAGGGACATGGGGGCGCGAGGTTCTTCTAGGCCGACGCGCGAGTGCCCGTGAACCGCCGGGCGAGGAGCGCGATCACCCACGCGACCACGAGGTAGCAGACCAGGATCCCCACGGCGTTCCGGAACGCGGCGAGCAGACCGATCTCGCGCACATCGACGAAGAAGTACGGATACGTCCCGATGAGCTGGCCGCGCACGACGAGATAGGCGAAGTACGCCGTCGGGTACACACTGAGGGCGCCGACCTGGCGCGTCCATCGCGCCTCACGTACGTCGGTGAACGCCACCCAGTAGGCCGCGTAGAGCACCGGCACGATATAGTGGAACGCGAGGTCCGTCAGCGCCTCCACGCCGGTGGGGTTGTAGATGGCGCTGAGCAGGAGATGGTAGGCCACCCCCACCACGACGATGCCCGCCGAGGCGGTCCAGGTGGTGCGCAGGTCACTGAAGAACCGGCCCGCGCGGCCCGCCGGCGCCACCGCGGGCACGGTGAGCACCAGGGCCACCAGCAGGTTCGTGAGGATCGTGAAGTAGCCGAAGTAGTTCACGAGCGACATCCCGATGCCGGCGACCGGGCCGGCCTCGGCGGACGCGCCCTTGGCGACGTTGATGCCCAGCTGGACGATGAGCGCGGTCCAGGCGAGCGCAGCGGTGATGGTCCCGAGGAGGCGTTGAGTCGACATCGGCGGATGGCGCGAGGAGGGGTGGGATGAGCGCGCGGGCCGCCCCGGTGGGGCGGCCCGCTCGAAGGTTACCGCATCGGCGTGTGCGCGGCGATGCTCAGCCGCACTCCGAGAAGCCGCAGACGTGGCACTTCACGCAGCCCTCGGCGAACTCGAGCTGCGAGCCGCAGTCCGGGCAGGTGCCGATGAAGGCGTCCCCGCCGCCGATGGCGTCGAACTGCATCTGCGCGGCGCCGGCGGTGACGACCGCCGACGGGGCGGGCGCAGGGGCCGCGGCCTGGGGCGCCCCGGTGAGGAGATCCTGCTGGACGCCCTGCTTGGAGCGCATCCAGTCCTCGAGCGCGATGCCGATGGCATCCGGCACCGAGAGGACCTTGTTCGGGCCCAGGCCCACGGCGCGGTCGGACGAGATGCCGCGCAGCTGGCGGTGCACCTGCTGGATCGAGATGCCGGAGCGGAGCGCGAGCGAGATCAGGCGCCCGACGGCCTCGGCGTCCGCCATCGCGGGACCACCGGCCTTCCCGAGGTTGATGAAGACCTCGAAGGGCTGGCCCTTATCGTCCTCGGTGATGTGGACGAACATCGTGCCGAGCGGGGTCTCCTTGCGGATCGCCGTGGACTTCAGGATGTCCGGGCGCGACCGCTTCTGCCGGCGCTGGAGGTTCTCGGCCTCCGCGTCGAAGAGGAGCTTCTTGAGTCGGTCGTTGTCCGCCGTGATCTCGGCGAGCTGGCCCTTGAGCTCGGCGAGCTCGCGCTTCGCCGCCGCATCCTCGGCCGCGCCGCCACGCTTTGCCGCCGCCTCGGCCGTGGCGCCCGTCGAGAGCACCTGCCCGTCGCGCGAGCCGTCCCGGTACACCGTGACGCCCTTGCACTTCATCTGGTAGGCGAGCTCGTAGATCGCCCGCACGTCGTCACGCGTCGCGGTGTGCGCGAAGTTCGTCGTCTTGGAGATGGCGGAGTCGCAGTGCTCCTGGAACGCCGCCTGCATCCGGATGTGCCACTCCGGCGAGATGTTGTTCGCCGTGGCGAAGACCTGCTGCCACTTCACCGGCACCTCGGGCTGGATCACCGAGCCCGTCTTGGCGATGCGCTCCATCAGGGCGTCGGAGAACCACCCCTCCTTCTTGGCGATCGCGACGAAGTCCTCGTTCA
>JBANGJ010000099.1:0-16215 GCA_037975505.1 Gemmatimonadota bacterium
GCGCCCGTGCCGCCCACCAGGGCGACCCGGGCGCCGAACGCGTGCAGGGTGTCCGCGAACGTGGTGAAGAGGGCCTGCCGCGAGGTGCCGCGGTCGCGCACCCCGTCCGCGCGCCACGGCAGATCGGGCACGCAGAGCAGGTAGCGGTCGCCGAGGCGGCGGGCCGCCTCCTCGAGGATCCAGGCCGGGCAGTCGCCGTAGTAGTGGCGCGCATAGACCGCCGTGCTCACCAGGTCCGTGTCGTAGACGAGTCGGTCGGCGCGGCTCGCGCGCGCAGCGTCATCGAGGGCGATGGCGAGGCGGGCAATCGGGTCCACGGTGGCTGCGGAGAGCGGCGCGGGGGCCGCTTCCGCGAATAGCCGGGCCGCTTCCGGCACCCACGGCACGCCCGCGGTCGCCGCCAGGGCGCGCGCGAGGGTCGTCTTCCCCGTGCACTCGGGGCCGATGAGGATCAGGCGGGTCGCGCGCGCCACGAGGCGAGCCACTGCCGGTGGCCGGAGGCCGCGAGCCCGAGGAAGACGGCGTAGAGCCCCGCGGTGAGCCAGAGGCCCTTGCCCACGAACATCCCGACGTAGACGACGTCCACCGCGACCCACACGAGCCAGTTCTCGAGGAGCTTCCGCGTCATCATCCACTGCGCGACGAGGCTCGTCGCCGCGGTCGCGGAGTCGAGGTAGGGGAGCGCCGCGTCGGTGGTGCGCGCGAGCACCGTGCCGAGACCCGCCGCCCCGACGAGGGCGATCAGGGTGAGGGCCAGCCCCTGCCGGCGGGTGGTGCGGGACACAGGGAGGGTCGTCCGGTCGGCGCCGCCGAACTTCCACTCGTACCACCCGTAGACGGAGAGGAGCAGATAGATGACCTGTAGCCCCATATCGGCGTAGAGCTTCGCGCGCTGGAACACCACGAAGTAGAGGCCGACGTTCACGATGGCTGTCGGCCAGCTCGCCATGTGCTCGCGCGTGCTGAGCCAGACGCTCACGATCCCGAAGGCGACGGCAGTGACCTCGAGCGGATCCATCCGGGGACGCTACACGGGGATGACACTGGTGGACAAGGCGCGCGCGGATGGGGCATCTTCACGGCGTCCTCAAGCGGGGGTCCGTATGGCGGTGTCCGTCGTCCCATTCCTCGTCGCGGTGCTCGCGGCGGTGCCCGGCGCGCCCAGCGCGCCCGACGCGCGTGTCTGCCTTGTGTCGGAGGCGTCCGAGACGACCGAGGTGCCGATGGTCGGGGTGCCTTCGGTCGCGGTGGCGACGGACTCGTCACTCGCGGCGCTCTACGATAGCGGCGTCGACTACGCCACCTTCCTCGGCGCGACGGCGGCGCGGCGCGCGCAGTGGCTCGCGAACAGCGGGGCGGCGCAGATCCCGGCCGACGTGCTGGCCACGGCGCGCGGGCTGATGGGGCGCTGGCGGATCCTGGTGGTCGCGGTCGACAGCTGCAGCGACTCGGTGAACACCATCCCGTACCTCGCCGCGCTCGTGGCACAGGTGCCGGCACTGCAGATGCGCGTGGTCCTCCCCGGGCCCGGCAAGGCGGTGATGGAGGCGCACCGCACCCCGGACGGCCGCCCGGCCACCCCGACCGTGGTGGTGCTCGACGCGGCCGGGCGCGAGGCGGGGTGCTGGGTCGAGCGGCCCGCCGCGCTGCAGTCCCAGGCGGTGGCCGCTCGCACCGCCGGCACCTATGACGCCTTCCAGTCGGGGAAGCAGGGGTGGTATGACGCGGACGTGGGCCGGTCCACCGTCCGGGAGGTCGTCGCCGTCCTCGCCGCCGCCGCGGCGGGCACCCCGCGCTGCGACGCCGGACGCTGACCACTCCCGCCGTCCCTCGGCGCCCGATACCTTTCGAGTTCACCCCGCACCGGATCTCATGGCGAAAGAAGAAGCGATCGAACTCGAAGGCACCGTCAGTGAAGTGCTCCCCAGCGCGACCTTCCGCGTGCTCCTGTCCAACGGGCACGATGTCCTCGCGACGATGGCTGGCAAGATGCGCCGGTTCCGCATCCGCGTGCTGCAGGGGGATCGAGTGACCGTCGAGGTGTCGCCGTACGATCTGAGCCGCGGGCGCATCACCTACCGCCACAAGACCTGAGACCTCGCCCCGTGGGGCGAACCGGGTGAGCGACGCAGGGGGGCGGACCCGACGGGTCCGCCCCCCTGCTGCATTCCATCCGTTCGCGCGGCGGGACGCGGGCGCGCCGTGGCGCCCGTCCCGGCGAGCCGACCGCCGCCTAGTGGGCCGCGGCCTCGCCGGCCGCGGCAGGCTTGTCCGGCTTGAGGTACGTGGCCTTGTGGATCGTGTAGGCCGTGACGTTCGCGGCGATCGCGAGGACGATGATCACGGCGGCGAATCCCCAGCCGAGCTTGTTCGGGTCGTGCGGCGCGGTGCTGCCAGACATACCGGTGGCTCCATGGACGTTCAGGTGATGGGCGAACGCTAATCGCGACGGGCCCGTTCCCGCCACCGGGCCCCCAGCGGCGTTCAGCGGTTGCGGAATCGGTCCAGGGTCCGGCGGTCGCGCTTGGTCGGCCGCCCCTTCTCCGGGTCGAGGGCCGGGGCCGCGCTGGTGAGCTGCCAGTGGAGCCGCTCGCGCGCCTCGCGGGACGCCGGCGTCTCCGCGTACAGCCGGGCCGCCGCCTCGGCCGGCCCGCGGCGCTCCGCGGTCCCCTGCACCAGGAGCACGTGCTCATAAGGGCCGATGCGGACGCGGACCTCGTCGCCGGGGCGCACCGCCTTGGCGGGCTTCACCGCCTCCCCGTTCACGCGGACCTTGCCGCCGTCCACCGCCTCCGACGCGAGGGAGCGCGTCTTGAAGAACCGCGCGGCCCAGAGCCACTTGTCGATGCGGACGGGGGCGATGGCGGGCTGGGCGTCGCGGGGATCGGGGCGCATGGTGGAGAATACTGCCGCCGGGCGTGCTGGGGGAACGTCGGCGCTCCCGTCGGAGTATCCTTCGCAACGCGCCGTCCCGTCGCCACCTCCGCCCCGCATCCCGTGTCCCGACGCCCTCGCCCCCGCACGCTGCTCGCGCTCGTCGCCACGGTGCTCGCCGCGTGGGCGCCCTCGGTGGTCGCGCAGACACGTCCCACACCGCAGGCGCTGATCGCGCGGCACGACTCCCTGGTGGGTGGCCGCGCCGCGTTCGAGGCGCATCAGGCCATCCGCCTCACGGGCACCTTCGGGGTGCCGATGATCGGCCTCGAGGGCCCGCTCGAAATCCTCAAGCTGCGGCCGGACCGGTTCCTGCTCCGGGCGACCCTCGGGCCGCTGGGTGAACTCCTCTCCGGCTTTGATGGGCGCACGGGGTGGTCCGTGCAGCCGGGACAGGGGCCGCGCGTGATGACGGGTCCCGAGGCCGCGATGCTCGCGACCCAGGCCGACTTCTTCGCGGACCTGCACGACCTCGCGCAGTTCAGCACCGTCGAGTCCCTCGCCGACACCACGTTTGAGGGTCGGCCCGTGGTCCCGGTGCGCCTCGTCCGGCGCACCGGCGAGACCGTCACCGAGTTCTTCGATCGGGAGACGGGCCTGAGTGCCGGAAGCCGCGTGGTGGTGCAGGGGCCCCAGGGCGAGATGGAGGTCATCGGCGTGCTCGCGGACTACCGCCGGTTCGGGGCGGTCCAGATCCCGACGCGGCGCATCCAACGGACCGCGATGCTGGAGACGGTGCTCACCATCCGCGAGCTGGTGTTCGACGGCATCGGGCCGGCCGACGTGGCCCCGCCGCCGGCGGTCCAGGCGCTCATCCGCCCCTGATCACCCGGAGGGAACACGAGGGGCTTCTCCGGGGTTTAAATCCGGATAAATTTGTTCCCGTTATTGATCGACCGCCGATCGGCGACGCCCGCCCCCACTTCCCGATGCCCAATTCTCTCCCGCTGGCCGTCCTTGACGACCTGCTCGGCCGCCTGGCCGCCCATCACGCGCCCGACGGCTGGCGCGAGGCCGTCCGTCGCCGGGCGTTCCCCGAGGGGACGGCCGCCGAGGTGGTGGAGGGCGTGGTGGATGCGGGCCGGTTGGCCGGCGTCTCGTTCGTGCGTCGCACGGTGCGGACCGCCGAGTGGGCTGGGGTGCGGGAGGGCGCTGCCGCACCCCTGGTGCTCGTCGCATCACCCGCGGGTGCGGCTGATGGGGCCCCGGTCGTCGTCGCGATGGTCGACGCCATCGACGCCGCGGAGTGGACGGTGCGTCGGTACGGGTCGGGGGCCGGGGAGGTGGAGCGGATCCCCGCCGATGCCGTGGTCGCGCGCCTCGCGGGTCCGGATGGGGTGCTCGCGGTGCTGATGCCGGTCGCGCCCGCTGTGGCCGGGACGTCGCGGACCCCGCTCGACCGGTTGGTCGAGCTACTGCTCCTCGAGAAGGGAAACATCGGGCTCGTCTACGCCTATGCGACGCTCGTCGGCCTGCTCAGTCTCACGCTGCCGCTCGGCGTGCAGGCGATCATCGGGCTGGTCTCCGGCGGGCTCTTCCTGCAGCCCGTGGTGCTGCTCATCGCGTTCGTGGTGGCGGGGACGCTGGCCACCGGGGTGCTGCAGGTGCTGCAGCTCGCGGCCGTGGAGCGGATCCAGCAGCGCATCTTCGCCCGCCTCGCGCTCGAGTTCGCCATCCGCGTCCCGCGGGTGCGGACGGAGGCAGCCTGGGGCACCGACCTCCCGGAGCGGATGAACCGCTTCTTCGAGGTGCTCACCATCCAGAAGAGCCTGGGCAAGCTGCTGACCGGCACGACCACGGCGCTGCTCCAGGTGGTCTTCGGCCTGCTGCTGCTGACGTTCTATCACCCGTACTTCACGCTCTTCGGGCTCGCCCTCGTGGTCCTCCTCGCGCTGATCCTCCGCGTGACGGGCCCGCGCGGGCTCGAGACGAGCATGTTGGAGAGCACGTACAAGTACCACACGGTGCACTGGCTGGAGGAGGTGGCGCGGTCGGTCGTCGCCTTCAAGGCGGCGGGCCGGGCGACCCCGGCGCTGGACACGATGGACGCGCACGTCAGCGGCTACCTCCAGTACCGCCAGCGGCACTTCCGCGTCCTCGTCACGCAGGCAATGGCCGCGATCGGGTTCAAGACGCTCGTCACCGGCGCGCTGCTGATCCTCGGCAGCATCCTGGTGACGGAGCGGCAGATCACGCTCGGGCAGTTCGTCGCCGCGGAGCTGGTGATCGTGACGGTCCTCGCGGGCATCGAGAAGCTGGTCGGCTCGCTCGCGGAGGTGTACGACGTGATGACCTCGGTCTACAAGCTGAGTGCGGTCACCGACCTCCCGCTCGAGCGGACCGAGGGGCTGGCGCTCGCGCCCGCGTCCGGCGGCATGACGGTGGCACTCGACGGCGTGGGGTATCGCTATGCCGAGGCCACGGCCCCGGCGCTCGACGGCATCACGTTCCGGCTCGGGGCGGGTGAGCGGCTCGCGCTCACCGGCCCGGACGGCTCGGGCGAGACGACGCTGCTCGCCGTGATCGCGGGCCTGCTCGACGGCTACGACGGACATCTCGCGCTCGACGGGGTCACGGCGCGCGATCTCGAGCCGGCCGTGCTGCGCGAGCAGGTGGGGCTCCTGCTGGGTTCCGCCGAGCTCTTCGAGGGGACGGTGGAGGAGAACATCGCGCTGGGCCGTGGCGGCGTGGGCACGGCGGAGGTGCGCGCCGCGCTCGCGCGCGTCGGCGCGGCCGAGGCCGTGCAGCGCCTCCCGCAGGGGCTGCGCACGCGGCTCGACAACGGGGGCCGCGGCCTGCCGTCGACGCTGCGCACGCGGCTCCTGCTGGCGCGCGCGATCGCCGCGCGCCCTCGCCTGCTGCTCGTGGACGAGTGCCTCGCGACGGTGGAGCCGCGCGCGCGTGCCGAGTTGATCGACGTCCTGACCGTCGATGCGCCCTGGACGCTCGTCGTGGTCTCGCACACCCGAGACCTTCTGGCCGCCTGCGACCGCGTCCTCGTCCTGCATGACGGTCGGCAGGTCCTCGACGCCCCGTGGGGCGTCGTCCTCCGGACCCCGAGCGTCGCCGACCTCATCCCCTCGGCGCGGAGCAACGGCTGATGGCGCATCTCCCCGATTCCCTGACGACGGCGCCCGCGCTGGGATCCGTCAAGCTCCTGGCCCGCCAACCCTCGTTCCGGACGTTCGCCCGCTGGTGCCTCGGGCTGGGCGTCCTCGTGCTGCTCACCCTGTTCCTGCCGTGGCAGCAGAACGTGCAGGCGGTGGGCGAGGTGACGGCACTCGATCCCGCCGACCGCCCGCAGCAGGCGGTCGCGACGGTCGGGGGACGCGTCGTTGAGTGGTTCGTCGCCGAGGGGCAAGCGGTGCGGGCGGGCGAGCCACTCGTCGCGCTGGCCGAGGTGAAGGAGTCGTATCTCGATCCCCGCACGCTCGAGCGCGCGGGGGTGCAGGTGACGCAGAAGGGGGCGGCGGTCGCGGCGAAGCGTGGCAAGGCCGCCGCGTTGCTGCGGCAGCGCGCGGCGCTCGACTCGGCGCGCGGGTTCGCGCGCATCAAGGCGGACAACCGGATCGCGCAGCTCACGGCGTCGCTCACCGCGGCCCGGCTCGAGGATTCGCTTGCTGCGGTGCAGGCGGAGCGGGCGGCCGCGCTCTTCGCGGACGGGCTCCGCTCCCGCACCGAGCTGGAGCAGGCGCGCCAGCGGGCGCAGCGGGCCGCGGCGTTGGCGCTCGAGCAGCAGGCGGGTCTCGCCACCGCGCGTGCGGACCGTGACGCGGTGGATGCCGACTACGCGGAGAAGCTGGCCAAGGTGGATGCCGACCGAGAGGCCACGCTGGCTGATGTCGCCGAGGGAGAGGCCGAGGTCGCGAAGCTGGCGACGGGCCGCTCCAACCTCGAGGAACGGCGCGCCCTGCTCGTGGTCCGGGCGCCGCGCGACGGCATCGTGGTGCGTGCGCTGCGCGGCGGCACGGGCGAGATCGTGAAGGACGGGGAGGCCGTGGCGACGGTGCAGCCGGCGACGCCGGGGCTCGCGGTCGCGCTCAAGGTGCGGGCGCGCGACATCCCGTTGCTGCGCCTCGGGGACCCGGTGCGTCTCGAGTTCGACGGCTGGCCGGCGGTGCAGTTCAGTGGGTGGCCGAGCGTGGCGGTCGGGACCTTCGGGGGGCGTGTGGCCGTGATCGACCAGGTGGCCCAGGCCGATGGGTCCTACAGGGTGCTTGTCTCGGCCGATGCGGCGGACGAGGGCTGGCCCGAGGCGCTCCGCATGGGCTCCGGCGCGCGCGGCTGGGCGATGCTGCGCGAGGTGCGCGTCTGGTTCGAGCTGTGGCGATTGCTGAACGGATTCCCGCCGGCGCTCCCTGCGTCGCCCGAGGGCGCGAAGGGGGCCAAGTGATCGGCGGCCGTCGTGCGGTCGCCGCGGGATTCGTCGCGCTCGTCGCGTGGGCGGGCCCCTTCGTCGCGTCGCTCGCGGCGCAGGCGGCGCCCCCGGCGCTGTCGCTCGACGCCTTCCTCGCGCGCGTGGTCGCGACGCACCCGGTGGCGCGGCAGGCCGAGTGGACGCGTCGACAGGTGTCGGCTGAACTCCGGGCCGCGCGCGGCGGCTTCGATCCGGCCGTTGTGGCCTCGTGGGACCTCAAGCGGTTCAACGGCGTCGGGTACTACGACGAGGTCGATGCGCGTCTCACGGTGCCGACGCCCTGGGGCGTGGATCTCAAGCTCGGCTGGGACCGCGCCGCTGGGCAGATCATCAACCCCGAGCGGAAGACGCCGGGCGCGGGCCTGCTCGCGGCGGGGGTGAGCGTGCCCCTCGGCCCGCGGCTCGTGACGGACGAGCGGCGCACGGCGCTCCGTCAGGCGGAGCTCGCGGAGGAGGCGGCGGAGGCCGATCGGCTCGGGTCGCTGGCGCGCCTCACGCAGGGCGCCGCGCGCGAGTGGGGCGCGTGGGCGGAGGCGGAGGCGCGGGCCCGCATCGCGGACGAGGGGGTCGCGCTCGCCGCGTTCCGGCTTGAGGCCGTGCGACGGCGCGTCGAGACAGGGGACGCCGCGGCGATCGACAGCGTCGAGGCGTTGGCCGAGTGGGAGCGGCGCCGCGTCGCGGCGCTCGAGGCCACCGCGCAGCGCACGGCGGCCCGTCTCGCCGTGGCCGGTTATCTGTGGCGGACCGATGGCGCACCGGACTCGCTGGCGGCGGGGGTCGCGCCGGGGGAGACGATGGCCTTCATGGTGCCGCCGGGCCCCGCCGCGGTCCGGCGCGCCGTCGAGACGCATCCCGCGGTGGCGCAGGCGCGCGCGAGGTTCCTGCAGGCCGATGCGCAGCGCCGCCTCAGCGCGTTCAGTGTGCTCCCGACGGCGAGCGTCGAGGTGAGCTCGCTCGCGGCGGGCACGAGCTTCGGGGCGGTGCCGACCGGTGGTGCGTCCGACTACAAGGCCGCGGCCGCGGTGCGGATCCCGTTGTTGGCGCGCCGTGAGCTCGGTCGCCTCGCGGCCACGGAGGCCCGCGCCCGCCAGCTCGCGCTCGACCGCGACCGCATCCGTCGGGACGTGGAGCTCACGGCGGAGCGGGCCCGGGTGGAGCTCGACGCGGTCACGGCGCAGGTCGCCGCGCAGGCGCGCGTGGTCGCGGCCTCGGAGGCGCTCCTCGCCGCGGAGCAGCGGCGGTTCGATGCCGGCGAGAGTTCGCTGCTCATCGTGAATCTCCGCGAGCGCGCCGTCCTCGATGAGCGACTGCGTGCGGCGCAGCTCCTGAACCGCCGGGCGGCCGCGTGGGGGGCACTGGTAGCCGCGTTGGGGGCGCCGGACCTGGCGGTGGACGGCTCGGCTGCGCGCCGCGCGCGGTAATTTCCCGGTTCCCTCTCGTCGGCCGGAGTCCATCGTCGTGTCGCGTCCGCTCGTCACTCTCTCGTTCGCCGTGCTCCTGCTGGCTGCGCCGGTGGGGGCGCAGAAGGACGCCGCCCCGACGCCGGCGGGCATGCCCGTCGGCGTCGCCCTGCCGATGACCCTGCAGGTGGGAGTCCCGCAGGGGGCGTTCGCGGAGAACGTGGCGCTGGCGGGCGGCTTCGGGTTCGGGGCGCTGTACGCGATCGACGAGATGCTCGGGGTGCGGGCCGACCTGGGCTTTCAGATCTACGGGGCCGAGATGCGCCGCATCCCGCTCGGCGCCGGGGCGCTCTCGTTGATCGATGTGGACGTCACCACGACCAACGCGATCATCTCGGGCAGCGTCGGCGCACAGCTTGGCGTGCCCTCCAAGGAGCTCACGCCGTACTTCGGCGGCGCCATCGGGTTCGGGTCGTTCACGACGACGACCTCCGCCAGCGGCTCGAACAGCGACGCGGAGCCCTTCGCGACGACCACCAATCTCAGCGACGCCACGCTCGCCCGGTCGCTGTATGGGGGGCTCTACGTGCCGATGCGCGGGCGGGAGACCGTGCTGGACCTCGGGGTGCGCCGCACGTGGCACGGACGGCAGGTGCGCTATCTGACGCCCGGCGGGATCACGGAGACGGCGAGCGGCGAGGTGATCCTCTCCCCCCGCGAGTCCCGAGCCGACCTGCTCACGGTCTATGTCGGCCTGACCTTGCGTGGGGGACGGCGCCCGACGCCGAAGTAGCCGCCGTCAGTCGTCGTCGCGCCAGCGCCGCTCCCGCTTCTGCGAAGCGCGGCGCTGTTTCGTCTCGAGGCGCTCCCGGATCGAGGCGCGAGTCGGGGCGGTGGGCCGGCGGACTTTGGGAATCGCGAGGCCGTCCTTGATGAGCAGGGCCAGTCGCCGCAGGGCGAGCTCCCGGTTCTGCGTTTGACTGCGGGTGTCCGCGGCGACCACGCGCAGGGTGCCGCGGGCGTCCAGCTTGGTGGCGAGGCGTTCGCGCAGTCGGGCCCGCTGCCCGTCGTCGAGCGCGCGGGAGGTGGCCACGCACCAGGTGACCTCGACCCGTGTGTTGCTCGTGTTCACGTGCTGCCCGCCGGGTCCCCCGGCCCGCGTGGCGCGGACGGTGATCTCATCGGCGGGGATCGCGACGCGCGCCGTGACGGCCAGTCGGCCGTCGTCGGTCCAAGTCCCTGCGGTATGCATGAAATCGTGGGGGATTGCGGGAAACGGTGGATTTCGCGTCATTCCAGTCATTGCGGAATGCAAGACCGGCGCCGCCTTTCGGTGGCTACCTCGACCCTGTGTGATGACGCGCACCCGGACCGAAGGATACCACAGGTTCCTCTCCCAGCGGACACTGCTCCTCTGGATGTACGTCGGGCGTCAGTTGGTGGCCTTCAGCGTCTTCGTCCTGGCCCTCGTGTCCCCGGGGGTCGATGCCCTGTGGCGCGGCACGACGGCCGCGGTGCCCGTGGTGCTGTCGGTCCTGCTCACGGCGGGGTCGCTCGTCTGGACCGAGGTGCGAGGGGAACGGATCACGCCGGGATTCCTCTACCTGCAGTTCCTGCACGATTTCGCGTTGCTGACGGTCGCCGTGCACCTCACCGGCGGTGGCGGCTCGCAGCTCTCCGCCCTCTACATCCTCTGGATGAGCGCGGCGGCGCTGCTGCTCCCGATCGGTGGCTCGCTGCTCCTGGCGACGCTCGCGAGCGTGCTCTTCGTCGGGGATGCCATCCTGCTCTCCGAGGGGGCGCTCACCCTGACCGTGATGCTGCAGCTGGTGGTCTTCACCGCGGTCGCGTTCGGCACCGGGGCGATCGCCCTGCGCCTCCAGGCGGCCGGGGAGGGTCGCGAGCTCCTCGCGGCGGAACTGGCCCTGATGCAGCGTCGGGCCGGCGGCATCCTGGCGACGCTGCGCGCCGGCGTCATCACCGTGGACGGTGAGGGGCACCTGCGCTACGTGAACCCCGCGGCATCGGCCCTCCTCGGGATCCCCCTCGCCGATTGGGTGGGGCGCCCCGTGGAGTCGCTGCTCCGTCCGGTGGCACCGATGCTCGCGGAGGCGTTGCTGTCGGTGGGCCCGGCGCCCGTGGTGAACACGCGAGGCGAGCTGCGTCGGGCCGATGGCAGCACATTGCCCATCGGTATCACCACGGCGGTGGTGCGCATGGACGCGGGCGCCGTGGATTCCACGACGGTCATCGTGCAGGGCGTCGCCGACCTGGTCCGGATGGAGGAGCTCCGGCTGAAGACGAATCGGCTGGAGGCGGTCGCCGAGATCGGGGCCTCGATGGCGCACGAGATCAAGAACCCGCTCGCGAGCATCCAGAGCGCCGCCGAGCAGGTCGGCCGGCTGGTCCCCGCGGTCGGCGATGTGCGCGTGCTCACGGACCTGATGGTCGGCGAGTCGGAGCGGTTGGCCCGCCTGCTCAGAGAGTTCCTCGATTTCGCGCGGGCACCGAAGGCGCGGCTCGGGCGCATCGACCTGCGGGAGACGGTCCGCGCGGCGGTCAGCGTCGCCGGTTCGCATCCCGACCGCGCGGAGGGGGTCCGGATCGACGTTGACCTGCCGGAGACGCCGGTCTACGCGGCGGCGGATGCGGACCTGCTGCACCGGGTCTGCTTCAATCTCGCCCTCAACGCCATCCAGGCGACGCCCTCCGGTGGGCGCGTGACCGTCGGCGTGCGCGCCCTTGGCGTCGGCGACCTCCCGGTGGGGCTCGGGTATCCGACGGGGGCCGCCGCGCTCGACGTCCGGGACGGCGGGCCCGGCATCGCCCCCGAGATCCGCGACCGCCTCTTCGAACCCTTCGCCACGACTCGACCCGGCGGAAGCGGCCTCGGGCTGGCCATCGTGCATCGCGCCGTCGAGGCGCACGGCGGCACGGTGCTGGTGGAGTCCGATGCCACCGGCGCGCACTTCCGCGTCCTGCTCCCGCTCATCCCTGAACCCTTCGGAGGCCCCGCATGACGCCCGCCGCCACCGCTCCCACCGTGCTCGTCGTCGACGACGAATCGAGCATCCTGCAGACGCTCGAGATCCTCCTCCGCGGGGAGGGCTTCACGCCGGTGTGCGTCCTGGGCGGCAAGGCCGCCCTGGAGCGGCTGCCGCAGCTGCGCCCCGACATCGTGCTCACCGATGTCCGGATGCCGCAGGTGGACGGCGTGGAGGTCCTCGGGGCGGCGCGCGCGGCGGACCCGGAGGTGCCGGTGATCCTGATGACGGCGCAGGCCTCGCTGCAGACGGCGGTGCAGGCGGTCAACGCCGGCGCGTTCTACTACCTGCAGAAGCCGTTCCGGAACGACGAGCTGGTGGCCATCCTGCGGCGCGCGGCTGAGGTGCGGCAGCTCAAGATGGAGAATCGCACGCTCAAAAAGGAGATCCAGCGGCGGGGGCGGCAGGCGTCGCAGACGCCCATCGGCAACAACCGCGCCTGGCGGGAGGTCCTGCGCCTCGCGGAGGCCGTCGCGCCGACGGAATCCACCGTGCTGCTGACGGGGGAGTCCGGCACCGGCAAGGAGGTCGTGGCGCGGTTCATTCACGACCTCTCGGACCGGGCCGATGCCGGCTTCCAGTCCATCAACTGCGGGGCACTCCCCGAAGGGCTGCTCGAGAGCGAGCTCTTCGGGCACGTGAAGGGGTCGTTCACCGGGGCCGTGCGCGACAAGGACGGGCTCTTCACCGCGGCCGCCGGCGGCACCTTCTTCCTCGATGAGATCGGCGAGACCACGGCCGCCACGCAGGTCAAGCTCCTCCGTGTGCTGCAGCACCGCGAGGTGATCCCCGTGGGCGCCACCGACCCGCGGCCGATCGACACACGCATCGTCGCGGCGACCAACCGAGACCTCGAGGAGGAGATCCGCCGCGGGCAGTTCCGCCAAGACCTCTTCTACCGACTCAACGTGATCGCGGTGCACCTCCCGCCGCTGCGTGAGCGCGCCGATGACATCCCGGTGCTCGCCGAGCACTTCCTGCGCCGCGCGGCGGCGCAGCGCGACGAGGAGCCCAAGCGGCTCGCGGAGGACGCGGTCGCCGCCATGCGCGCGTACGCCTGGCCGGGGAACGTGCGCGAGTTGGAGAACGCCATGGAGCGCGCCGTCATTCTCGCGGACGGGCCCGTCGTGGAGCTCGCCGCGCTCCCGGAGAAGGTGACGACGCGGGCGGGGACCCCACTCGTGAGTGAGCGGACGGCGCCGAACCCCACGCTGGAGGCCGTCGAGCGCGCCTACATCCTCTGGGTGCTGCAGAACGAGCAGGGGAACAAAACGCGGGCGGCGGAGGCGCTGGGCATCGACCCCTCGACGCTCCATCGCAAGCTCGCGCGCTACGAAGGCCAGGCATGAGGACGCCCCTCGCGCCCGCCGAGGTCCGACTCTCCGTGCTGATCCCGGTCTACAACGAGATCGCGACCCTCGATCGGATCCTCGATGCCGTGCACGCCATCGACGTGCCCAAGGAGGTCATCTGCGTGGACGACGGCTCGCGTGACGGCACGCGCGAGCGACTGGCCGAGCTCCACGCCGCCGGGCGCATCGACGTGCTGCGGCTCCACGACCGCAATCGGGGGAAGGGCGCCGCCATCCGCACCGCGCTCGCGGCGAGCACGGGGTCCATCGTCATCGTGCAGGACGCGGACCTCGAATACGACCCCGCCGATTGGCCCGCGCTCCTCGCGCCGATCGTCGATGGCCGTGCCGATGCGGTCTTCGGCTCGCGCTTCCTCGGCGGGCCGCACCGGGTGCTCTACTTCTGGCACTACGTGGGGAACCGCGCGCTCACGCTCTTCAGCAACATGCTCACCAACGTGAACCTCACCGATATGGAGACCTGCTACAAGGCCATCCGGGGTGAGGTGGCGCGTGCGCTGCCCCTCACCTCCGACCGCTTCGGCTTCGAGCCCGAGGTCACGGCACGCCTGGCGCAGCGGCAGGCGCGCATCTACGAGGTGCCCATCTCGTACTCCGGACGCACCTACGCCGAGGGGAAGAAGATCGGGTGGAAGGACGGCGTGGCCGCCTGCTGGCACATCCTGCGCTACAACCTGTTCGGGTGAGTGGGGTGGCCCGTCTCCGGCAGTGGTGGACCGAGCATCTGTGGGGGCGGCGGAGCGACTGGGCCGCGGTGCTCGTCGTCCTCTGCGCCCTCGCGGCCTCCGCGGGGAGCCTGACCAACGGCTTCGCCTACGACGATGTCGCGATCGCCTCATGGAACCCCCGCACCGAGCACCTGCGGTGGCCCTGGGTCTACTTCCGCGAGCCGTACTGGGGGGCGCCGTATGGCGAGGGGCTGTATCGCCCGCTCGCCATCCTCGGCTATGCCGTGCAGCGGGCGCTGGGGCACGGGATCCCGGAGCCCTTCCACATCATCAACGTCACCGGCTACCTCGCGGTGTCACTCCTGGTCCTCGCGCTGGCGCGGCGGCTCGTCCGGCCGCCGCTCGCCCTCGCCGCCGCCCTGCTCTGGGCGGCGCACCCGGTGCACGTGGAGGTCGTGGCCAACGTGGTGGGCCAGTCCGAGCTCTGGGTGGCCGGCGCGGCGCTCGTCGGGGTGCTCGTGCTCTGGCGGGCGCTCGACCGTGGGCGGATCGCCGCGGGGACGATCGCCGCGCTCGTCGGGGTCTGCGCCGTCGGGGTGGGCGCGAAGGAGAACGGGATCGTCATTCCCGGTCTCCTCGCGGCCACCTGGATCGCTCACCCCGCGCGCCGGACGACCGATCCCACCCTCCGAACGCGCCTCTGGCTCGCGGCCCGGGCCGTCGGGTACCTGCTCGCGCTCTACCTGACCGCACGCTATGCGGTCCTCGGATCCCTCACGGGCGACTTGCCGCACACGAACCTCGTCGGCCTCGGTCTCAGCGCCCGGCTCTGGGCGTCGCTCGGGTTCCTCGTCACGGACACCCGACTCCTGCTCGGCATCGGCGAACTGTACGCCGACTACTCGGCGCCCTTCCTGCACGTGCACCGCACGCCGGATGCGTGGCACCTGGTCGGCGCCGGCGTGCTGCTCCTCTGGGGCGGGCTGGGCTGGTGGGTGTGGCGCCGCGGGCGCTCCCTCATACCGGTCCTCTGGGTGCCTGTGGCGATGGCGCCGGTGGCGAACGTCCTCTTTCCCACCGGGATCCTGGTCGCGGAGCGCGCGCTCTTCCTCCCGAGCATCGGGTGGGTCCTCGGCGGGGCGATGGCGGTGGATCTGCTCGGCCCGGGCGTGCTGGACCGCATCCGCCCGTCGGTGCGCGTGGCGGCCGTGGGGCTCTTCGCCGTCATCCTGAGTGCGGCGGTGCAGAAGAGCGCGGCACGTCAGGCCGATTGGGCTGATACCCCGGCGGTCGTGGCGGCGGGGGTGGTGACGGCGCCGGACAACCCGCGGTGGCAACTCTTCATGGGGCACCACTTCATCCGGGCGCGTGATTGGACGCGCGCCGAGGCGCACCTGCGGCGTGCCAATGCCCTGGGGCTTGGCGATTCCCGAGCGGATCTCGGACTGGCGCGCGTGATGGAACAGCAGGCGCGCTATCCCGAGGCCATCGCGTTCTACGATCGGGCGATTGCGGCGCCGGGTGGGGAGTTCTCGTTGCGGGCCCATCTCGGTCGGCTCGTCGCGCTCATCGAGGTCGGGCGGTACCGGGAGGCGCGCGAGGAGGCGGTGCGTGCCCGGGCGGCGGGCGTCGACCCGGTCCCGATGACCATCCTGTTGCGGCTGGCGGATTCCTTGGCGGTGGCGCGCGCCCCCGGTCTGGGGGTCGCCCGACGCCTCCCGGCCCCGGTCGGTCTGCACATCATGGATTCGTGGGCGCTGGTGCGCCGTGACCTGTCCGGTGGGGCGCGCGTCCTCAACGTGGGGCGACGTCCCGTCACCGTCCTTGATCCGTAGGGCGAGTCACCCTTGCCGCCTGTGGCGTTCAGGGGTACTCTAACGGGGTCGGTGCCCCGCGCCCGTCGTGGAGCGGTCCGTCGGTCTGGTTTGGCATTCCACATTTTTCCTTTCGCAGGAGATCCATCCTTATGACGCATCGTCGCCGCGCGGGCTTCACCCTCATCGAGCTCCTGATCGTGGTCGTGATCATCGGCATCCTCGCCGCGATCGCGATCCCGAAGTTCAGCGCGACCCGCAACAAGGCGGCCCAGGCCGCCCTCAAGTCGGACCTCCGCAACCTGATGACCGCGCAGGAGTCGTACTTCGGCGACTACGCGCAGTACGGGGCGGACGCGTCGGCCTTCACGACCGGTGCGAACCTGTGGGCGCCGAGCGGTGGCGTGACGGCGGTCATCGCCGGCAACACCACCGGCTATGGCGCGACGGTGACCAGCGGCCCGGTGAGCTGCTCGGTGAGCTACGTCGCCACCAGCACCGCCACCACCAACGGTGTGCCGGCCTGCCAGTAACCTGAGGGTCGCTGAGCGGCGGGGGCCGAGCG
>JBANGJ010000102.1:0-20387 GCA_037975505.1 Gemmatimonadota bacterium
GACCCGATGCCCCGGCCGCACGTGCACGAGAACGCCGACCGCGGGGTCGACCACATCGGTGACGCGGGAGCGCCCGCCTCCGAGCGCGATGATCGCGTGACCGACCGCCCGCGGTTCCACGCGGTGCACCACACCCGCGTGCGGCGCGGTGAGCACCACCCGGGTGGGAGCCTGCGCCAGATGTGCCGCCGGATCATCCACGAGGCCCGCCGGCCCGCCCTGCGCCACCACGATCTCCCGGAACCGCTCGAGCGCCTCGCCGCCGTCCAGCGCTCGCGTGGCACGCTGGCGCGCCGCCGCAGCATCCGGCGCGACCCCCGCCACGAGGAGCATCTCGGTCGCCAAGGCCAGCGTCACCTCGCGAACGTCGGCGGGACCGCCCCCGCGCAGCACATCGATGGATTCCGCCACCTCCACCGCGTTGCCGCTGGCCACGCCAAGGGGGGCGTCCATATCCGTGAGCAAGGCCACCGTCCGGCACCCTCGCCGCTCCCCGAGTGCGATCATCGTCTGCGCGAGGGCGAGGGAATCCTCGAGGCGCGTCATGAAGGCGCCGGCGCCGGTGGTGACGTCGAGCACGAGCCCCGTGAGGTCCTCGGCGAGCTTCTTGCTCATGATGCTCGCGGCGATCAGCGGAATGGCCGAGACGGTCGCCGTCGCGCCGCGGAGCGCGTACAGCCGCTTGTCCGCCGGCGCGATCTCCGCCGTCTGGCCGATCAGCACGCACCCGAGGTGCTCGAGCTGTGTCACGGCCCGATCGAGCGGGAGATCGGTGCGGAACCCCGGGATGGCCTCGAGCTTGTCGAGCGTGCCCCCGGTGTGCCCCAGAGCTCGACCGGACATCATCGGCACCGCCACGCCGCAGGCCGCGACGAGGGGCGCGAGGATGAGCGAGACCTTGTCCCCCACGCCGCCGGTGGAGTGCTTGTCCACCCGCGGCCGGCCGAGGTGCCCAAGCGAGAGGCGCTCGCCGCTCTCGAGCATCGCGGCCGTGAGTCCCTCGATCTCGTCCCCGTCCATCCCGCGGAAGTAGACCGCCATGGCCATGGCCGCCATCTGGTAGTCCGGGATGTCGCCGGCGGCGTAGAAGCGCATCAGGCCTGCCCATTCGTCCCGGGTGAGCCGGCCGCCATCGCGTTTGCGTTCGATGAGGTCGGTCACGCGCATTGATGGCTCCCGGGGCGGGGGGCTAGCTTGCGTCGGAGGCGCGCCATGGGGGCGCGTCGGGTCGCGGAGGACGGGCGGACGATGCGGCGGTGGATGCGTGGCATGCGCGTGGGACTGCTCCTCGGGCTCCCGGCCGTGGGCGCCGGGGCGCAGGAGGGCGCCGGGATGTCCGGCCTCCCGCGCGCGGTGCTCGCCGCCGTCGATTCGGGGCAGTTCGCCGCCCCTGAGCGGAGGACGCGCCTGTACGCCACGGCGCAACGCCTCGCGGATTCCGCCGTCCGCATCTCGCCGCGCAGCGCCGACGCCCACGCGGTGCGCGCCATCGCGCTCGGGCGGAGCGCACTCGCCCTGGGCCCGGCGGAGCGCACCCGGTACGCCGTGGAGGTCCGCCGCGAGGCGCTCGCCGCGCTCGCGCTCGACCCCGATCACGCCGGCGCGCTGCACGTGCTCGGGATGTGGCACGCGGAGGTCCTGCGCCTCAATCCCGTGGCGCGCCTGGCCGCCCGCACCGTGCTTGGCGGGGCGGTCTTCTCGGAGGCGAGCTGGACGGTGGCCCAGCGGTCGCTGGAGCGGGCGGTGGCGCTCGAGCCCACGCGGCTCACGCACCGCCTCGACCTCGCCGGGATCCTCGCCGACCGCGGCGATGCGGCGGGGGCCCGCGCCCAGTACGCCTGGATCGTCGCGGCGACGCCGCGGGAATACAACGACGCGCAGTACCAGCGCCTCGCGGCCGCCCGCCGCGGCACGCCCTGACCGCGGCCGAGCGCTCCGACGCGATGACTGACACCCCCGCCGCCCGCGCCATCGCGTTGCGCCGCCAGCTCGAGGCGGCGTCGCACGCGTACTACGTGCTCGACCGACCGACGCTCAGCGACGCCGAGTACGACCGGCTCTTCCGCGAACTCCAGGCCATCGAGCGCGACCACCCCGAGCTGCGAGACGCCGACTCCCCGACGAACCGCGTGGGCGCGGTGGTCACCGAGAGCCATCTCGCCAAGCACGCGCACCTCGTCCCGATGGGCTCACTCGACAACGCGTTCGACGAGGCCGATCTCGCCGAGTGGGACGGACGACTCCGCAAGCTCACCGGCGATGCGGTGGACGCCGACGGCTACTGCGCCGAACTCAAGATCGACGGCGCGGCCATCTCGCTGACCTACCGCGACGGCGCCCTCGTGACGGCGGCGACGCGCGGGAACGGGAGCGTCGGCGAGGACGTGACGGCCAACGTGCGGACCATCCCCGATGTGCCGCGGCACCTCGGGGGGACCGGATGGCCGGCCCTGATCGAGATCCGCGGCGAGGTCTACATGACCTTCGACGGCTTCGAGCGGATGAACGCGGAGCGCGTGCGGGCCGGCGAGGAGGTCTTCGCGAACCCGCGCAACTCCGCGGCCGGCGCGCTGCGCCAGAAGGATCCGCAGGAGACGGCCAAGCGTCCGCTGCGCTTCTTCGGCTACGCGTTCGCCGTGCCGGGCCAGCCGGCGCTGCCCTTCCGCACGCAGTGGACGCTGCTCGAGACACTCGAGGGGTGGGGGATCCCCACCGCCCCGCACCGCCGTCACTGCGCCACGCTGGCGGACGTCCACGCCTGGGCGCGAACGCTGGAGTCCACCATCCGGCCCACGCTGCCGTTCGCGATCGACGGGGGCGTGGTGAAGGTGAACGCGCTCGCGCTGCAGGCGGAGCTCGGCGTCGTGGGCGGGCGCGTGCCGCGCTGGGCCACGGCCCGGAAGTTCGCGCCGGACCTCGCGGAGACGACCCTCCTCGACATCGAGGTGCAGGTGGGACGCACGGGCGCGCTCACGCCGCGCGCCGTGCTCGCCCCGGTGGAGGTCGGGGGCGCAACCATCACGTACGCCACGCTGCACAACTTCGACCTGGTCGCCGAGAAGGACCTCCGCGTGGGGGACACGGTGCAGGTGAAGCGGGCGGGCGAGGTGATCCCGCAGGTGCTCGGTCCCGTCCCGGCGCGCCGCACCGGTGCCGAGCGGGTGATCACCGCACCGACCGTCTGCCCGGTGTGCGGCACCCCCGTGGTGCGTGACGCCGAGGAGGTCGCCATCTCCTGCCCGAATCACGGGTGCCCGGGACGGCGGCTCGAGGCGCTCGCCCACTTCACGTCGCGCGATGCGATGGACATCCGCGGCCTGAGCCATCAGCGCCTCGAGCAGCTGATCGCCGCGGGCCTGGTGGGCGACGCGGGCGATCTCTACGCGCTCACCGCCGAGCAGGTGCGCGGACTGGAACGCTTCGCGGATCGGAGTGCCGAGCAGCTCGTCGCCGCCATCGAGGCCTCCAAGGCCCAACCCCTCTCGCGCCTGCTGAACGCCCTCGGCATCCGTCACGTGGGCGCCGAGTCGGCCAAGCTGCTCGCTCGGCACTTCGGGACGCTCGACGCGCTGGCGGCGGCGTCCGTGGAGGCCCTCGAGGCGATCCACGGCGTGGGGCGCACCATGGCCGAGGCGGTCCACGACTGGTGCCGCGACCCTGCCGTCGTCCGCGTCGTGGACAAGCTGCGCGCGGCCGGCGTCCGTCTGGACGAACCGCAGGCCGTGGTGACGGGCGGTGCCTTGGCGGGGATGAAGATCGTCCTCACCGGGACGCTCCCCACCCTCGCCCGCCATGAGGCCGCAGCCCGCATCGAGTCGGCGGGGGGCAAGGTGACCAGCGCCGTCTCAAAGGCCACGGACCTCGTGGTGGCCGGTGCCGAGGCGGGCAGCAAGCTCGAGAAGGCCCAGCAGCTGGGCATCCCCGTGATCGACGAAGCCGAACTCCTCCGCCGTCTCGACGGCTGACCCCGACCCCGCCCGCCATGTCCTCCGCCCACGCTCCCCTCTCGTCCATCCCGCACCAGTCGCTGCGGGCGCTCCGCGCCGCCTTGGTCCGCGACCTCGGCGATCAGTTCGCCGGCCCCCTGCAGGAGGCGGGATTCGCCGGCGGGGCGACGGTGCTCGAGGCGTTCGGAGAGTGGTGCGCCACGCATGGGTTCGCCGCGCCGGCCGACCTGCCGATGCCCCGCTTCCGTGAGGCGGCGCGCGGCTTCTTCCTCGAGGCGGGGTGGGGCGAGGTGACCTTCGAGGCCCTCGGCGACGCGGCCGTGGCGCTGGACGCGCACGACTGGGCCGAGGCGGACCCGACCACGCCGATGCCGTATCCCTCCTGTTTCTACTCGGCCGGGATGCTCGCGGACCTCTTCGGGCGCGTGGCGGAAGGCCCGTTGGCGTGCCTGGAGGTGGAGTGCCGGTCGAGTGGGGCCGCGCGCTGTCGCTTCCTCCTCGGGAGCCCCGAGGTCCTCGGCCGCGTGTACGAGCGGATCGTCGAGGGAGCGGACCACCGGGACGCGGTGCGCGAGCTCGCCTGAGCCCCGTCGGTTCCACGTTGCTGCCCCCCCCTCGCGCCGATAGTTTCCGACGGGACGCCCCTCCCCCGCCCGCCCCGCCATGGCCTTCTGGGACCGCCTCTTCGGCGGCCGTTCCGACACCGCGCAGCAACGGCAGCGTCTCGACTATCTGAACGAGGCGCTGGTGCTGGAGCGTCAGGGGGACTTCGACGCCGCGGTGACCAGCTATCGGCTCGCGCTGCGCGAGCGGCCGGACGACGTGCGGATCCTCCTCAACATGGCGATCGCCCTCAGCAAGATCGGGCGGGCCGAGGAGGCCATCCGGTCGTACAAGAAGGCGCTCGACCTCGACCCGGGGCTCTCGGGCGCGCACTACGGCCTGGCGTTCCTCCTCGCCAAGCGCGGCGAGGTAGCCGGGGCCATCAAGCACCTCTCGGCGTTCCTCGCGCAGCCCCCCGAGGGGGACGACGCGGCGCGGTGGATCGCGCATGCGCGGGCGACGCTCGAGCAGCTGCAGGGCACGAGTGACGGCGCCCCGGCCACGCCGGAGGCCTGAGTGGGCACGGCGATCGCGGTCGTCAGCCAGAAGGGCGGCGTCGGGAAGACGACCACCGCGGTGAACCTCGCGGCCGCCTTCGCGCGTCGCGGCCTCAAGACGCTGCTGATCGACGTGGACCCGCAGGGTTCCGTGCGCTACGGCGCCGGTCTGCGTCGGGGTCACGCCACCGCGGGGTTCGCCGACTACCTCGCGGGCGAGCGCTCCCTGCGCGACATCCTGCTGCCGACGACGCTCCCCTGGCTCCGCGTGATCCTCGCGGGGACCGTCTCCGAATCCGACGACCACGGCGCGTATCTCGAGAGCTTCACCGACCCGGCCATCCTCGGCCGACTCATCGCCGAGGCCACGGAGCGGTGCGACGTGGTGGTGATCGACACACCGCCGGGGCTGGGACCCGTCACGCGCGCCGCCCTCCGGAGCGCCGACCGCGTGCTGGTGCCGCTCCAGGCGGAGCCGCTCGCCCTGCAGACCACGCCGCAGATCCTGCGCGGGGTGCAGGCGGTCGTCGCCGAGCACCCGGGGCTCATCTTCGACGGGATCCTGCTGACGATGTACGAGGCGGGGAACCCCGCCTGCGAGACGACGGTCACCTACCTGCGCCAGAAGGTCCCGGCGCACCTGCTGATGGACCTCGCCATCCCGCGGAGCCCCGCGGTGGCCGAGGCCTTCGCGGCGGGCCAGCCCGCGGTGGTGCGGGCACCGGCGGATGTGGCGAGCCAGGCGTACGTGAACCTCGCGACGCGCCTCGTCGAGCGGTTCGGCCGGTGATGGGGGCCCCACGGGGGCGCCGCCTCGCGCCGGTCGTCGTGGCCCTCGGGCTCGCGGTCGGCTGCGCCGAGCTCGGCACGGATCCCGGCCAGGTGGCCTCGATCGATTTCACCGGCTTCCCCTACCCCGCCGTCATCACCGGCGACTCGCTCCGCGACTCCCTCGGGGTGGTCACGCCGCTCTCGGCGACGGCGTACGATGCTCGCGGGGCCGTGCGCGCCGATGCGGTGATCACCTTCGTCTCCCCCGATACGGGGGTGACCATCGACGCCCTGGGCCGACTGCGCACCACGCGGCGACCGGGATCGCTCCGGGTCTTCGCCTCGGTCGACGGGCTGCAGAGTGGCGGGCGCACGCTCCTCGTGACGGCGGCGCCGGACACGGTCTACGCGACGAGCGCCACCGCGCCCACGGTGAGCTATACGATCCCCGATGCGGCCACGAACCTCTCGCCCGAGCTCGCGGTGGCGCTGCGGAGCCGCACCGACGTCGCGGCGCCGAACGTCACGGGGTGGCTCGTGCGCTGGCGCACCGTCCACCGGGGCGACACCCTCGCCGCGGGGGACACGACGTTGGTCGCGCTCCAGAGCACGGCTGGGCGCCGCGGCGCCGTGGACACCTCGACGACGTCGGGTGCCTCGACGCGTCGGCTTCGGATCTTCGCGAACCGCCTGCCCGCGGCCATCGATACCTTCACCGTGCTGGCGGAGGTGCGACGGCACGGCGTGCCCGTCCCCGGGAGTCCAGTCCGGTTCACGGTGCGCGTTGCCCCCCCTGCCCCTTGACCCTTTCCCCTCGAGCGCCATGACGACCATCTCCGGCGGCCCCGCAACGCCCTCGAGCACGTTGACGTCGCTCTTCTTCGACGCCATCGAGCGACACGACCTGCCGAACGCCTATCAGGTGAAGCGCGACGGTATGTACCATCCGATCTCGCACCGCGAGGTCCTCGAGCGCGCGCGACGCATCTCGCTCGGACTCGGCACCCTCGGGGTGGGGCGCGGCGATCGCGTTGGGC
Source organism: Gemmatimonadota bacterium (assembly GCA_037975505.1). Taxonomy (GTDB): domain Bacteria; phylum Gemmatimonadota; class Gemmatimonadetes; order Gemmatimonadales; family Gemmatimonadaceae; genus Pseudogemmatithrix. The sequence continues at coordinate 6,856 of JBANGJ010000102.1, forward strand.
TGATGTCGGAGAACCGTCCCGAGTGGGCGCTCGCCGACTGGGGCTGCCTCTGCGCCGGCATCACCGACGTGCCGATCTATCCCACGCTCCCCGCGGACCAGATCGTCCATCCGCTCAACGACTCGGGCGCCCTCGTGCTCTTCGTCTCCACCGAGGAGCAGGCGGCCAAGGCGGCGTCCGTGCGGGCGCAGGTGCGCGGGCTCCGCGCGATCATCTCCTTCACGCACCCCAAGGCCCCGGGTGCGGACCACTCGCTGCGGGACCTCGAGGCCGCGGGCGCGATCCTCGACACCCCGGAGGTCGCGGCCCGGTGGCGCGAGACCGCGCTCTCGGTGCGCCCCGACGAGCTCGCCACCCTGATCTACACGTCGGGCACCACCGGCCTCCCGAAGGGCGTGATGCTCTCCCACGGGAATCTCGCGTCCAACTGTCAGGCGGTGCGCAGCCGCCTCGACATCCGCGCCGGCGATGTGGCGCTCAGCTTCCTCCCTCTCTCGCACGTCTTCGAGCGGACCGGGGACTACTTCCTCTTCGGCAGCGGGGTGAGCATCGCCTACGCGGAGAGCATGGACACGGTCGCCGCGAACCTCGCCGAGGTGCGGCCGCACCTCGCGATGTCGGTGCCGCGGCTCTTCGAGAAGCTGTATGCGCGGGTCGTGGAGGGGGCGCTCGGCGCCGGCGGCGCGAAGGCCGCGATCTTCCGCTGGGCCCGGGCCACGGCCGACCGCTGGACCGAGGCGCGCCTCGCCGGACGGACGCCGGGCGGCCTCCTCGAGCTGCAGTACGCGCTCGCGCAGCGCCTCGTCTTCACGAAGGTGCGGCGGGCCCTCGGCGGCCGCATGCGCTACTTCGTCTCCGGCGGCGCGCCGCTCGCCCCGGCCATCGCGAAGTTCTTCTACGGCGCGGGCATCCCGATCTACGAGGGCTACGGCCTGACGGAGACCTCGCCGGTCATCACCGTGAGCACCGCCGACGAGTACCGCATCGGCGCGGTGGGCACCCCGATCCCCGGCGCCGAGGTGCGCATCGCCGACGACGGCGAGATCCTCACGCGCGGCCCGCACGTGATGCAGGGGTATTTCAACCGGCCCGACGCGACCGCCGAGGCCATCGACGAGGACGGCTGGTTCCACACCGGCGACATCGGGGTGATCGAAGGACGCTTCGTCCGCATCACCGACCGCAAGAAGGACATCATCGTCACCGCCGGCGGCAAGAACCTCGCGCCGCAGCCCATCGAGAACCGGGTGAAGCTCAATCCGTTCGTCTCGCAGGCCGTGATGATCGGTGACAAGCGGAAGTACCCCATCATCCTGGTGGTCCCGGCCTGGGACCGCCTCGAGGGATGGGCACGGCAGCAGGGCTTCTCGTGGACCGAGCGCGCCGACCTGCTCGTGACGCCCGCCATCATCGAGAAGATGGACGCGGAGGTCGGCGGGGCGCTGCAGGGCCTCGCCTCGTTCGAGACGCCCAAGAAGATCGGACTCCTCGAGCACGATTTCTCGATCGCGCGCGGCGAGCTGACGCCGAAGCTGAGCGTCAAGCGCCGCGTGATCGACCAGACGTATCGCGAGCTGATCGACGCCCTCTACGCCGACGGCGACTGAGGCACGGCGGTGCGGCCGCGGTCAGCGGCCGCGCCGCCCCAGCGGCACCATCGGCCCGGGGAGCGCGCCACGCTCCCCCACCCACTCGCGGTCGTCACGCGCCAGGACCGTCACGCTGTCGGGCGGCGTGAGTGCTGCCGCCCCGACGACGCGCCCCTGCGGCACCACACACCGCAGCACCTCCGCCGTGACGGCCGCCGACGCGGCATCGAGGGCCGCCGCCCGGAAGGTGCCGTCGGTGAAGGGGACGGCCGTCGTCAGACCGCGCACCCAACGCCCGGGCGGGAGCGCGCCCGTGCCGGCGGGATCGAGAAGGACCACCGCCACCCCCGCCGACTCCACCAACACGTCCGCCATCGACGCGTAGCCCGGCGTCAGCAGCACCGCCCCGCCCGGCTCGGCCAGCCCGAGCAGCGCGATGAGCCGTTCCACCGCGTCCGACGGCGCCGAGGCCTGACGCACGGGCGGGACGTCCGTCGCGGCCGCGCCCGGCCCACCTGACGGGACGTCGAAGCAGAGGTCGCCGTCGACGAAGCGCGCCTCCAACCGGCAGAGGGGGCAGCCCGCGAGTCCCGTCCGCAGGTCACGCCCCTCGACGGCCCGCGCGACCACCACCAGCGGCGTGGGGGCGTGGTCCGTCGCGGGGCAGCGGAGGCGTTCGGCGAGGTCGAGGCGCATCGTCGGTCGGGGGGCGGCGCGGGGCGCCGCCGGCTCAGCTGCGGGCGAGCCGCAGTTCTTCGACGTCCACGTGCGCCGGACGCGTCACGACCCAGGCTACCGCGTCCGCGACATCCGACGCCCGAAGCATCTCGGTGCGCGACGGGAGGTCCGGCGCCTTGTCGGGATCGTGCGGATCCCAGAGCGCCGTGTCGGTGGCGGCGGGCGCGATGAGGGTCGCGCGCACCCCGCTCCCGCGGGTCTCGGCGCGGAGCGCCTCGTGGGCCGCGCGCACGGCGTGCTTCGACGCGCCGTAGACGGCGTTCCCGGGGAACACCACGCGATCGGCCACGGAGCCGATGGTCACCACGTCGCCACTCCCCCGCACCCGCATGGCGTGCAGGAAGGCGCGCGAGAGCTTGAGCGGCGCCGCGACGTTCAGCGCGAGGGCGAGGTCGAGCTCCTCGTCCGTGATGCGCTCGACCGCCCCGAGCGGGAAGGTGCCCGCCGCGTGCACGAGGATGTCCGGGGCGGCGCCGAGGAGCGTGGCGGTGGCCTCCGCGACGCGTGCGGCCTCACCGGGCGCGGCGAGGTCGGCCGGCAGCGCGGTGGCGGCAGGGCCGAGCTCCGCCGCGAGTGTGGCGAGCCGGTCGGCCCCGCGCGCGACGAGGAGCACGCGGGCGCCGAGCGCGGCGAGGGCCCGTGCCGTCGCCTCGCCGATCCCGCGCGAGGCCCCGGTGACGAGGGCGCTGCGGCCGGCGAGGGGGCGCGTCACCGGCGCGCGGTGTGCCCGTGCGCGAGGCGCAGGAACTCGTCCCGCGTCTTCGCGTCGGACTGGAAGCTGCCGCGCAGCGCCGAGGTGATGGTGCTCGAGGCCTGCTTCTCGACCCCGCGCATCATCATGCAGAGATGCTCGGCCTCGAGGACGACGCCCACGCCCTGCGGCCGCAGCACGTCCTCGATGGCCTGCGCCACCTGCTCGGTGAGCCGCTCCTGCACCTGCAGGCGCCGCGCGAACACCTCGACGATACGCGGCAGCTTGGAGAGGCCGACGATCTTGCCGTTCGGGATGTAGGCGATGTGCGCCCGCCCGAAGAACGGGAGCATATGATGCTCGCACATCGAGTAGAACTCGATGTCGCGGACCATGACCATCGACGCGTGGGGTTCGTCGAAGACCGCGTCGCCGACCACGTCGGCGACGTCCATCCCGTAGCCGCGCGTCAGCCAGGACATCGCCTTGGCCACGCGCTCCGGCGTCTTAACCAGCCCGTCGCGCGCGGGGTCCTCGCCGATGATCTCGAGTTCGCGGCGGATGAGCGCCTCGAACTCGGCCATCCGGTCGGCCTGCAGCGGCGGCGCGGCCTCGAACTGGTCGGAGCCCGTGATGGGCTTGGTGGGGTGCGCGATCATCTCAGCGACCGTCGTATTCGACATATTGGTTCTCCGTCTCCCAGAGCTTCAGGCGGGCGAGCCGCGCGGGGGCGACGGCCGGCGCAAGGATGCGCCAGATGGCGAGCACGAAGTTCTCGGTGCTCGGAATGGTCCCGGCCATGAACGGGACGTCGAGATTCAGGTTCTTGTGGTCCACCACGTCCACCACGTCGCGCTCGACCACCTGCTTGACGTCCCGCAGATTGACGACGAAGCCGGTGGTCGGATCGACCTCGCCCTCCACGGTGACCTCGAGCGTGTAGTTGTGCCCGTGCCAGTTGGGATTGTTGCACTTGCCGAAGAGCCGCGCGTTGTCGGCGTCGCTCAGCGCGGGGTTGTAGACCCGGTGGGCGGCGTTGAAGCGGACGATTCGGGTGATCTGGACGATGGGCATCGTTGGGCGCGGACGGGGCGGACTAGATTAATCCCCGGCGGGGACGGAGGGTTCCGTCCTGCCGGGAAGACCGAAGCCCCATCCCAGGGGGACGGGGCTTCGGCAAGGATGGGAGCGGAGAGAGGTTTTTGAAGCCCTGTCGAATGCATGAGGCCCTCACCCTACGTCCGTCTTCCCGGCATCCGGGCATGGCGTCGGCAGAGATGTCGGATCCGCTTCGGAGGACTTATCGGCTCAAAAAGTGAGTCTCCCCGTCCCGAGAGATCGTGCGGGAGAAGCTAGGACCCGCCCCACCCACCGTCAATCAGCGATTCCCGTTCCGGACCCTTCCGCATGGACCTCTTGACCATCGCCGGCCTCGCCTCCCTCGCCTTCTGGGCGGCGGGCACCTTCGCCTTCGAGGCGCCGGGCTTCATTCACGGCTTCCTCACGCTCGGCGTCTTCCTGCTCGTCCTCGGCGCGGTGCGTCGCGCGCAGCGTCCGCCGCGCGCCTGACACGGCGTCCGGAGCCGGCGGCGGGGCGACGGCCCCGCGCCGGTCAGATCTCCCAGTTGGAGAGCACCACACCGGCCGCGGGCACGGGCTCCGCGTGCCCCGCGAGGTGCATCCGCAGGTCGGTCCACCGGACCCGCGCTCCCTGCTGCACCAGTGTGCGGAGCAGCGTGGGATGCTCCCCCTGAATCCGCAGGGCCGCGCGGGAGGCGCCGCTCCGCCGGGCCTGCCGCGCCACGAGCGCCGCGAGCCGCGGCATCGCGTCCGCCGTCGCCACCGCGGCCTTGAGCACCCGCACCTCGTCGAGCGCACGCCCCTCCACCAGGGGCACGTCGTGGTACAGCGCGAAGCCCTCGAGCGCGCCCACCGCATCGCGGAGCAGCACGCAGTCGCCGATGCCGTGCCGGATGGTGAGCCCGATCTCCCGTCCATAGTCCACGCCCGGCCGGACCCGCGCGAGCAGCGCGGCGCAGGCCGCGAGCCCCGCCTCGAGCGACTCGGCGCCGAGGGCTCCGAGCCGTTCGGGGGGATCCCCCGCCGTTCCGGTCAGCGTGACGGTGATCGTCAGCGGGCCGGGCTCAAACCCCCGATGCGCGTAGAACCCGATGTTGTCCATCGTGCGCGGCATCGTCTCCAACCCGATGATGCGACATCCCGCCGCGCGGAGGTGCGCCACGGCCGCGTCCACCATCCGCGTCCCGAGGCCCTGCCCCTGCAGGTCCTCGCGCACCGCCAGCGGCCCCATCCACCCCTCAGTCCCGGAGACGTGCGCGAGATTGAACGCCGCGAGGCGCCCCTCCGCGTCGCGCCAGGCCATGGCGCCCGCGCCGGCGGCCTCGAGGGCAAAGCGCCAGAGACGCGGATGCAACGGGGGCACGCGCACCCCCACCATCCCGTCGCGCCGATAGCGCTCGCTGAACGCCGCGCTGAAGAGGGCGTTGAGCTCCTCGAGCGCCACCTCGCCCAGTGGGAGCGGGCCCTCCACCGGACCGATGGGGATGGTCATGCGACGGCAGGCTCGGCGTCGGCCTCGAGGGCGCGCAGATCTGCGGACTCGCGCGCCGAGGCCGTGACGGTGGCCGACCCGGTGCGCGGGTCGAAGCCGACGGTGATCACGCGGTCGAGGCCGTCGCGCACCGCATCGATGTGCGTGATGACAATCACCTGCTCGAACCGGTCGCCGAGTCCGCGCAGCAGCGCCAGCACCGCCTGTCGCCGCACGTCGTCGAGCGACCCGAAGACCTCGTCCAGCACGAGCAGGGAGAACGCCTGGCCCGCGCGGTCGGCAATCATCTGCGAGATGGCGAGACGCAGCACGAGGTACGCGAGATCCTCCTCCCCGCCGGAGATCACCGGTTTGGGGACGCCTTCCTCGAGCAGCGAGAGCCGATACTTGTCGTCGAGCTCGAGCTCCGTGTACCGCGCGTCCGTGAGGTCGGCGATGAGCGCCGAGGCGATTTCGGACACCTCGGGGCGCAACGCGGCGTTGAGGTCGGTGCGGAGGTCGCCGTAGGCGCGGACGAGCTCGTCGTGCAACCGCCGGTCCGCCTCGAGAACCTCCACCTGCGCGAGCCGCGCCGTCAGCGCCTCGCACGCCTCCGCCGCACGCGCCGCGGCGGCGGCCGCGCCCTCGCGAACAATCCGTCGCTGCGCGGCGGCGGCGCTGGCGTCGGCGAGCGCGCGACTGCAGGCCTCGTGCAGCCGTTGGAGCTCGGCGTAGTCGTCCGCGGGCAGGCGCAGCGCCGCGAGCGCGTCGCCCGCCTCGGTGCGCCGCGCCTCGATCGACGATCGGCGGGCGGCGAGGGCCTCCGCCTCGCGCGCCAACGCCGGCGCGCGATCGGCTTGGGCCGTCAGACGCGTCGCCAACGCCGACGCCTCCGCGAGGCGGGCGTGCTCCGCCTCCAACGTGCGATGCGCCTCCGCATCGTACCCGGCCGGGAGCGTCGCCAGTTCGGCTCGCATGGTCGCGAGCCGCGACTCGCGTGCGGCAAGGTCGCGCCCGACCCCCTCCAGCTGCTGGACGGCGGCCTGGATCTTCGCGAGCCGCTTCTCGAGCGCGACGACCTCCTCCTCGAGCGTGCGGCGGCGCGCCTCCCCCTCCGTCACCGCCGGCGGCGCCGGCTCGAGCTGTTCCGCCCGTGACCGGAAGTAGTTCCCGTCGCCCTCGAGCGTCTCGAGCTGCCGATCAAGGAGATCGAGGACGTCGCGGAAGTGCGTGCCGAGTGGCCGCGTGCAGGTGGGGCAGTCCCCCGCCTCGCCGAGACCGAGGAGCCGGTCGCGCTGATCGCGCACCTCGGCGTACTGTGTGCGCAGCGCACGCAGGCGGCTCTCGACCTCCTGACGGTCACGCACCCACACCGTCCGCTGTGCCTCGACCTCGACGCGGAGCGCTTCCAACGCCGTCCGACGCGCGCCGAGTGCCGCCGCGGTCTCCATCTCGAGCGCCGGCGCGGAGGCGAGGCGCTCACGCTGCTCGACGAGCGCGGCGACGTCGGCCTCCAGCCCGGTGGCCTGCTCGGCCAGCGCCCGCCGGCGCGCGTCCTGCACGGCGAGCGCCCGCTGCGCCTCGAGCGCGCCCCGCACCGTCTCGAGGGCCGCGACCTGCGGGAGCAGCGGCGCCAGCGCGTCCTGCGCCGCCGTCACGGCCGCGCGCTCCGCAGCGAGCCGCGCCTCCGCCTCCCCGTGCGCGACGAGCTCGCCGTCGAGCGCCGCGAGCGTCGTCTCGAGCCGCTGCCGCGCGTCGCGCCCGGCCTGTGCGGCGGTCCACCGCGGCGCCACCGCGCCGAACGCCGCCTTGGCCTCCGCCGCCTCGCGGACGGCCACCGCCTCCGCCGCCTGCGCCGCCTCGTGCGCCGCCACCGCGTCCGCGCGCTCGCGCTTGAGCGCCCCCGGCTCGGGGAGCCCAGATCGCATCCCGGCAATCTCGCTCGTGAGCTCGCGCCGGCGCCCCTCGGCGCCCTCCTGCGCCACGCGCAGCCGCTCGTACCCCAGCACGCGGGAGAGGAACTTGCCGCGGTCGTTGGCGCTCATCGCCTGCATCACCGCCAGTTCCTTCTGCCCGGTGAAGTAGGTGTTAAAGAACTCCGCGCGGCTCATCCCGATGCGCCGCTGAACCATCTCCGCGACGGCCGTCACCGAGTTCGCGATGGGCGCGGTCCCGTCGTCGAGGTAGAGCTCCGCCATCGTGAGCCCGCGCACCACCCGATAGCGGTGTCCGCCGAGTTCGAACAGGAGCTCCACGCGCACCGGGGCGCGTGCCGGCGCCCGGAGGAAGCGGACGGATTCGTTCCCGCCGCGCAGCGTCTGGCCGCCGTAGAGCGCCCAGGCGATGGCCTCGAGGATGGTCGACTTGCCGGCCCCGTTCGGACCGATGATGCCGGTCAGCCCGCGCTCGAACGTGAGGTCGGTGTCCGCGTGTTGGCGGAAGTTCTGCAGCCGGAGACGGACGAGCCTCATCCGTCCCCCTCGGGCACGAGGCGCGCCGCCTCCTGCTGCTCCGCCGCGTCGAGGTAGCGGAGCGCGAGCGCCACGAGCGCCTCGCGGGGGATCCCGGCGGGGAGCGCGCGCGTGCGCAGTGCCTCGCGGAGCGTCTCGGTCAGCGAGGGTCGACGGCCCGGCGCACCCGACGCTTCTCGCCGTCCCGTCTCGGGGCGGCGCAGGTCGAGATGGAAATGCAACGCGCGCCGCTGCAGCTCCCGCAACGCCTTGTGGTCGAGCTCGCGTCCGATGTGGCGCGGGACGTCCCGCACCACGAGGCGCACGACCTTCCCCTCGATGCCCCCGGGAATCGCTGCCACCGCCGTCGCGATTCCCGCATCGAGTGCCGCGGCATCGAGCCCCGCCCCCGCCACCGCGGGCAGGTCGAGCACGGGGCGCGTCGGCGGAAGCGGATGAAACGTGTGGGCACCGGTGCGGAGATCGCGCTCGATCATCCCCTTGCCCGGGAGCCCGGCCCGGCGCTCCTCCGCGAGCTCGCCCCACGGATTGGTACTCGTGTACTCGAGCGACCCCGAGTACCAGACGTGGTCGGCGACGCGCGAGCAGACGTGATAATGCCCGAGCGCGACGTAGTCCCATCCCGCCCGCGTCACCGCCGCCACGGGGAGCTGCAGCGCCGCGCGTTCCGGCGCGTCGGCGGCGGGGAGCGCCCCCTGCACCTCGCCGTGGAGGACGAGCACGTTGTGCCGCGCCTCGGGGTCCGGCGCGAGGTCCACACTCCCCGGCGGGAGGTCGGGGACGGCGAGCACCGAGCAGTCGAGCCGCGGGAAGCGGAACCGGCGCGCCTCGCGGTCGGCCACGAGGATCGGCGGCGTGCCGTCCGCGCGGGGCGGGAAGCCCTGCTCGAAGAGGCGCAGGAGACAGATCGTCTCGGTGGACCGCGGCATATCGTGGTTGCCGGCGGCGATGACGATCGGCGTGTCGGGGAGCCCGTCGACCAGCCGCCCGAACTGCCGGAAGGCGTGCAGGATCGTCGTGTTGGTGGGGCGCACCGTGTGGAACACGTCGCCGCCGATGACGATCAGGTCCGGCGCCAGCGCCAGCAGCCGGTCCACCGCGCGCGCGAACGCCTGCGCGACATCGGCTTCGCGCTGGTTGATGCCCGCCGGCGTCTGCCGCTGGTACTGGCGGAAGCCGAGGTGGAGGTCGGAGAGGTGGACGAGGCGCACGGGCCGGGAAATCTACCCGGCGGCACCGTCACCCGGGCCGCGCCGCGCGCGCCTCAGCCGTAGAGGTCGTCGGCGGGGTCCGGGGTACGGAGCGTCGCCGGGCCGGCGCGCCCCACCACCTCGGCGGCCACCCGCGTGGTCAGCTGCTTCTTGAAGTAGGCCAACGGCTGCTCCGGGCGCGCGAGCAGCGTCCGGTTCCGCGCGCGGAGGATCCCCTCCTCGTCGTCGCCCGCGAGCGCGAGCACGTCCTGCACCTTCCCCACCGTGATGGTGGGGTCGAGGCGCCGGAGCGCCTGCGTCACCGCCATCTCGAGCGTGGGGACGGCGGCGGTCGGGAACCGCTCGACGCCGTCACGCCCGGTGAGCACGGCCGGCCGCGGGAACCGCACGAAGATCGGCTGACCGAAGTGCGGGTGCCGCACCATCAGCTGCCCCTTCTCGAGCGTGGCGAGCCGCGCCTTCGTCGCCGGGGCGAGGGTCTGGTAGCCCGGCGTCGCGAGCTCGTCCGCGTCCATGCGCCCGAACAGCTGCGTCGCGCTGTTCCCGACCACCCGGCGATGCACCTGCGAGCGGAACTGCTGCGCTCCGAAGAGCACCAGCCCGAGGTACCGCCCGCGCTCGGCGATGTCGAGCAGCATCTTGCGGACGAAGGTGTCCGCGCCGTCGGAGGGCGCGTACTTGTTGAGCTCGTCCACGAAGACGATCACCTGATCCACGCCGAGCGCGCGCTTCTCGAGCGCCTCGCGCAGCTGCGAGACCACCCGCGCGAAGACCAGCGCCTGCGCGTCGTCCTCGCTCTGCGCCACGTCCACCACGTAGACCGTGCGGTCCTCGAACGCCCCGAAGGGCAGGTCGCTCACCGTGCCGTCGTCGGTGACCAGCCCCTTGCAACGCGTGGAGAAGTTGCCGAGCCGGTTGCGCACCTTGCGCATGGTCGCGATGTGGTGCGTCCGCCACTGCTCGCGGTTGGACGCCTCCATCGCCTGCAGCAGCTCCTTGAACCACGCCTCGAGGTCCGCGAACGACCGCACCGTGTGCGGCCGCGCGAGGAGATCGTCCTCGAAGCGCTGCTCGACCACGCGCTCCTTGATGAAGTCGATCAGCGCATCCGCCTTGGCGTCGATGTCCTCCTTGTTCAGCAGGACCTCGGCGTACTGGAGCGTCTCGCGCAGCCCCCACGTCAGCGGCGTCACGGCGTCCTGCAGGGCCTCGTGCGTGCGGAGCGTGGCGAGGTGCGTGCCGCGCGCGTGCCACGGCGCGAAGTACCGCACGCGCGGGAAGGGGGCCGCCGGCACGCCGAGCGACTCGTAGAGCGCGCGGTCGGCGTCGTCGAGGCGCACCGCCGGCTGGTCGATGAAGCAGAGATCGGGCCCCTTCACGTTGAAGCAGACCGCGGCGACGCGGCCCTTCCGCTCGGGGAGGTGCGCGAAGGTGCTCGCGATGAGCCACTGCACCGCGCTGGTCTTGGTCGCGAGCCCCGAGACGCCGGAGATGGCGAGATGCGCGGCCTCGGGACCCAGGAGGAAGTCGGCGTCGAGGTGCACCGCGGCCTCCGTTCCCCCGGCGCGGTAGACGCCCACGGGGATCCCCCGCGGCGCGGCACCGCCCACGTAGGCGTCCATGCGCAGCGCGGCCTGCACGTCCGCCTCGGTGGCGAGATGCACGGTGCCCATCGGCACGGGCTGGAGGGGCTCCTCGGGCACCTGCCGCAGCACCGCGGCGGTGTAGAGCCGGATCTCGGTGCGCTCGGTGGGGGCGAAGGCACTCGCCCCCGGCTCGCCGTCGGCCCCCAGCACGTCGTGCAGCGGGGTCTGGAGGTCGGTGTACCCGAACCCCTCGGTCACCACGCCGTACACGCGCGGGAGCACGCCGTCCACCGGCCGGGTGGACTCCACGCAGACGATGGTCCCGATCCCGACCGGCGCGTCGAGCGCGGTCCAGAAGTGGAACTCGTGCGGAGTGTTCGGTCGGCGCTCGGTGGCGACGACGCGGCCGAGGACGGGAGGGGTCACGGGAGCGGCGGGGTCAGCGGAGGATGGCCGTAAGGTACTGCTCGCACTCGCGGATGCCGTAGACCATCACGTCCCATCGGGCGTCGGGGAGCGCGACGGGGGTGCGTTCCGCGAGGAGCCAGCGCGACACCTCGTCGGCGCGGGCGGTGAGGTCTCCGAGCGGCGCGACCTCCACGCGCACGAGGCCGAAGAGCGGCGCCCGCCCCTGCGCGTCCCGGAGCCGCAGGTACCACGAGGCGACCGGGTTGCGCCGCGGGGAATGCAACGCGACCGCCGTGGTGCGCTCCCCCTCCCGGAGGCCGAGGACGAGGGGCACCGCCCCCGCCGGCGCGTAGAGGGTCCGGTGCGACTTCACGACGCCGATCACGCGGGGATCGCGCGCGCCCTCCGGGGAGCCGCTGATGCCGCCGTCCACCAGGAGGGGCCCGTCCCCGTCGGACACCCAGGCGGCCACGAGCGCGAGCTCCTCCGCCTCGCGCATCCGCTGCACGGCGGTAAGGGCGCGCGCCGTCAGCTCCTGTGGGTGCGTCGCCGCGGGCGCGGCCGGGTCGCCGGCCGTGGTGTCCAGCACCGGCACCTGTGCGGCGAGCGCGGTCACGAGCGCGGGAGACAGCGCCGTGCCCGGCAGCAGGAGCGCCTCGCGCCGGCGCGGGGCACCCCAGGTGCGGAGCCGCCGCGCGTCCCGGCAGCGGACCGCCGCGGCCACCGCGCCGTGGACGAGCGGGACCGTCCCGGCGTGCGCGACCACCTGCGAGCGCTGGATGCCGTCGAGGAAGGCGCGGAGGCCAGCGGTCGGCGCCCCCGGCACCTGCCGGACGGCGAGCCGATCCCCCTCGAGCGGGGTGACCGTCTCGAGCCGGGGCGGGTCATCCCCGCGGGACTGGAGTTCGAGGGGCGCCCCCGTGGGGGCGGCGCCGAGCCCGCTCGCGCGCAGGGCCCGGAGGACGGCGCGCACCTACGCGCTCACTCGACGCCGATGTCCCAGGCCTGCTCCAGGTCCGCCTTGGAATACGCGCGGAAGGCCGTGAGAGTCGTGGACTTCACCATCCCCGGCACCTTCGGGAACTCCTCCGTGACGATCCGCGCGATGTCCTCGTACTCCTTGACCTTCACGATGGCGACGAGGTCCCATTCGCCCGAGACGGAATAGACGTCGCTCACCCCGTCGATGCCCGCGAGGGCGGCGGCGCACTTGGGGATCTGACGCGGTTCGGCGCGGATGAGGACGATCGTCGTGATCATAGGGCCATCGGGGACGGAGGGACGTTGAGGAGCCAGAGGCCCGCGAGCTCGGAGCGCGCGTCCACCTCCACGAGGAGGTCCCGCGCGACCTGGAGCGGTCGCGAGGCCCGCGGCGGGCCGATGCGGAAGTGTATCGTCCGCTCCGCCTCGTCGGCTACCGCCGACATCGGGGTGTCCACCTCGAGCGCCGCCACGCCCCCCCCATCGAGCGGCACCGCGAGCCGCGCCACGCCCGCGGGTGCCGGGGGCATCAGGTCCTCGATGAGATGCACGTCCGGCCAGACGGCCACCTCCACCGACGCCAGGCGCCCCGCCTTGAGCTCCAGCATCAACCAGGCGCCGTCCGCCCCCTCGATGTCCATCGAGCCCGTGAGGCCCTCGCCCACCGTCGCCGCGCGCAGCGCCGCCGTCAGGATCTCCGTGTCCGCATCCCACCGGTAGTCCACCGCCGGGAGCCCGTCCGCCTCCATAGGGTCCATCCGCACGACCAACGACACTGGCGCCTCCGCGCTTCGGGTGCGGCGACGCTACGGATGGCGTCCCATCTCCCCGGCAGCGGAACCCTGCGACCGGCATCCGCCGGCCGCATCGGGGATTCACCCGACCGAGATGTCGGCGGCGACCCGCGCCACGCGTCGGCAGGCCTCGATGACCTGCGACCGCTCGGCGGCGTACGAGATGCGCACCCAATCCGGCGTGCGGAAGGCGGAGCCGGGGACGATCGCGACCCCCTCGCGCTCGAGGAGCGTGGCACAGAAGGCCGCGCCCGCATCCGCCCCCGTTCCCGGGGCCTTGAGGTAGAAGTAGAACGCACCCTGCGGCTCCAGCACCGAGAGCCCCGGCGCCGCCCGGAGGATCGGCAGCGCGGCATCGCGCCGCGCCCGGAACTCGGCCACCATCGCGCGCACCGCCGACTCCACCGGCTCCCCGAGGGTGAGCGCCGCCAGCGCGGCGTGCTGCGAGACCGTCGCCGCATTGGAGGTCGTGTGCGACTGCAGCGCGTTCATCGCCTTGGCCACGGCCGGCG
>JBANGJ010000117.1:0-7114 GCA_037975505.1 Gemmatimonadota bacterium
GTCTGCGTCGCGCCGCTGCCGGGCCGTTGCCGGGGTCCGGTCCCGCGGGTTCTATTTCCGTCCAGTGTGGTCCGGTCCGCGCCTCATGGCTCCGGACGGGCATTCCCCTCAGCTGCTGCCGTGATGCCGCGCGACACCCGTCCCACGAAGTACTGCACCAAGTGCGGCAAGGAGAGCAACAACCTCCGCGTCTGCCCGCATTGCTTCACCCCGTATCCGGAGGGCGGTCCCGCGTCGCGCGCCTCCGGGACGATGCCGCGCCGGTCGACGGGATCGATGCGGGCCATCGAGGAGGGCGGGTCGGGACCCGCGGCGTCTGGGCCGTCGGCTCGCCGGCCGACCGGTGACATCCCGGTCTCGCCGGAGAATCCGGCGTATGGCCGACGCTCCACCGGGGCGATCCGGCTGACCCCGCCCGATCAGGTCGAGGGCTCGCATGGCGCGCTGGCACCGATCCTCGACTTCCTCCGGCGTCAGACGCCCATCGTCCTCATCAGCGCGGTCGGCATCGGCGTCCTGGTGCTGGTGCTGACCTTCGGTCCATCGGAGGACGAGGCGGCCGAGGCGGTGGCCCCCGTGGTGCCCTCGACGCTGACGGCCACACCGGCCGAGCGCGAGGAGGCGCTCCGCCTGATCGCGCGGACGCGGGACAGCGCGCTCGTGGAGACGCAGGCCGACGAGGTGATGGTCAGCTACAGCGCGGCCGTCTTCCCGCTCGACGCCACCAAGCAGCGGCAGCTGGTGGAGGCCTTCGCGCGCGCCGACGAGATCGTCGAGGGGCGCAAGCGGCGCATCTACTTCTACAACCCCTCGGGGCGCGTCTTCGCGCAGTCGGACGGGGTCACCGGGCTCACCCTCAAGCCCTGACGCCGCGCCCCGTCCTCACTGGTACTGGATGTACAGGACCTTGGGGTTGAGGCGCAGGATCGTGCTGATCGGGGTGCGCGGGTTGTCGTTCCGCGCCCGGTAGAACTGCTTCCATCCCGCGAACTGCACCGGCTCCGCCTTGATGAACTCGCGGAAGGTGTTCTGCTTGAGCCACGGCGACCCGAAGCCGTCCATGTGCATCACGACCTGCACCTCGGGACGCAGGCGGATGTTCCGCGTGTTGGTGACGCCGTTGCGCGTGAAGCGGTGTACGACGAGCACCTTGGGAGGGATCCGATGCGTGCGCACGAGCCCTTCGAGGAACTCTGCCGCGTAATTGACGTCGGCGGCGTCGAACGTGCCGATGCGCTTGCCGGGCAGCCCGCCGTTCTTCATCGAGAACTCGGGGTCGATGCCGAGGTGGAAGTTCGGCCGCTGCAGGAAGGGGGCGAGGCGCGGCAGCTCCTGCTGGAGCGTGGACCGTCCGACCTGCACGTCGAGGAAGACGAGGGCGTTGCGCGTGGCGGCCCATCGGGCCACGCGTTCGATGAGCGAATCGCCCATCCGGGCACGGTACATCCCGTCGCGGCCCGGCGATCCCTGCGCCACCACGGCGATGAGGTGGAGCGCTGGCTGCACCGGGGTCGCCGGATCGGCGGTCTGCCACGCCCGCACCTCGTCGTCGAGCATCCGCAGCATCTGCTCCGGTGGATGCTGCCCGAGCACCCCCATCCGAGTGGAGAGCGGATTGCCGTAGTAGG
Organism: Gemmatimonadota bacterium; assembly: GCA_037975505.1. GTDB lineage: Bacteria > Gemmatimonadota > Gemmatimonadetes > Gemmatimonadales > Gemmatimonadaceae > Pseudogemmatithrix. The sequence goes on from JBANGJ010000117.1 coordinate 1,629, forward strand.
CGACGATGCGGCGGTGCGGCAGGATCGCACCGGGGAGGGGCTCCGGTCCCTGCACGGGCCAGAGGGCGTCGAGGACGGAGTCGCGCCGGGCGAGGGCCCGCGTCTCGGCGGCGCCGGGGCTGCTGGTCCGGGCGGGTCGCCGCGTCGTGGAGCGGCTCCGCGACCGGGGTTGGGCCGTTCGGGCGCTGCGCGAACGCGTCGGGGTCGCGGCGCGACTGGAATCGGACCTCGAGGGTGTCGCACGGCCGCCGGTGTCCGGGCGAGCCGGGGCGGCCCCCTCCGATGTCTGTGCCGCGAGGGCGGCGGTCTGCAGGAGCGCGCCGAGCGCGGCGAGGCGGAGGAGTCGGGAGGAGATCACGCGCGAAATGTATCCCGGCGCGCGGTCTCCTCAACCCGACTCAGGGCACCACGGTGATGCGACGGTCGGCGCGCACGGTGTACTGACCCGCCACGTCGATCTCGAGTTGTACGAGGTAATCGCCGGGGCGGAGGGATGAGAGGTCGAGCTCCAACGACCGCGGGGTCGTGCGACTGCCCCTGGCGGAGCGGTCCTGCACCGAGAGGCTCACCGGTTCCGTGCCGCGGGAGAGGCGCAGGGCGCGCGTCGCGCGCGACATCCGGCCGTTCTCCTCCGTCGTCTCAGGCGCGACGACGAGCGAGATGGTCATCGGCTCGCCAGCGGGGTTGGTGTTGTACGCCTCCCAGTAGATGCCGACCTTCTCGTGCGCGCGCACCCGCTGCGTGGCGAGGGCGTGCGGGAGCACCTCCTCCACGGTGGTGGGGTCGGCACCATAGGGCGTGAAGAAGAGGAGGTCGGAGAGCGAGACGCGCGCGCCGATGGCGAAGGGCGGGCGGATACCGTACCGCGCGCGCACGAGGGTGGAGGCCGAATCGGCGGCGATCTCCGCACTCATCAACAACGGGCCCCAGGGGGCGCGCACGGTCATCGTGCCCCGCGCCGGCACGTCGCGGCGGATGGTCGCCTGGCCCCCCGGCGTGGTGCCGGGGGTGAGCACCAGCGCCCCATCGAGCCGCTGCCCCGCGAGGCCCGGCACCTGGCTCACGTCGTAGGCGAGGACAACGAGCGCCGTGTCGCCCCGGCGGAAGAGCCCCTGTTGGTGCTCGAGCATCCGAAGCGTCGAGGCGTACTTGGGGTGGTAGCGCGCGATGACCGGCGGGAGCTGCACCGCCCACTCGGTGGAGTCGGAGGAGGCGGGGCTCGTCAGCACATTCGCCGGCGGGATGAAGCGATGCGCCGGGGTGGGCTCCGCCCCGATCACGTTGATGCGCATCGACGGGTCCTCCGGCGGGCCCATCATCGGCCCCCCGACCGGACGCACCCCGTCCATCGCCCACTGCCGGGGCCAGCCGAAGCGGATCAGGAGCTCCCGCTCGGCCTCGTCGAAGCCGCGGGCGTAGGCACTCGCCGCGTCGCGCATGATGAGCGCGTACGTGAGGCGCGAGAAATGCTCCGTGCGCGAGTCGTTGCCGGCGAGCCCGTAGCGCGTGCGGGCGAACCACCAGACGCGCGACTCGAACGCCGCACGCTCCGGGGTGCCGCAACCGTGGCGCAGATAGACGCGGCGGGTGTCGTCATCGAGGTACGGGGTGAGGTCGCGCCACTCGCACTGCTCGCGCGGCGCCATCGTGGCGAGGACGCGGTCGAACGTCGCCTCCGCCTCGGCGTAGCGCTGTGACTCGTGGAGCGCGAGGCCGGCCAGCGCGTCGCACCACCACCCGACGGTGCGACAGGCCCGTGCGACCTCGAGCGCCTGCGCCGGGCGATTCGCCTCGATGAGGTAGCGGACCCGCTGCCCGCTGATCCAGTTGTCCCCGGGACTCGCCGCGCCGAGCGAATCGAGCTGCCGGAGCAGCGTCTCGCGCGCCCGCGCGATGGTGTCCGGCTCGGGCGGCATCGTGGACGATTCGTCGTACCAGTAGCACCAGTTCAGTCCCACGGGCTCGGGGCAGGATCGCCCCTGCGGGGTGCGGCCGCGGTAGCGGGGCAGATTGAGTCGGCGGATCCGCTCGAACGCGGCCTGTGCGCTCTGCGCGATGGCTCGGGGATCGGCCGAGGCGGCCGAGGCGGCATCGGGCGCTGGGACAGGTGTGGTCTGCGCCCCGAGCGGCAGGGCGAACGCGAGGGTCACGAGGCCGACGAGCCGCGCGGAACGATGGGGGCGGAGGCGCATCACACTCGAATCATACACCGGCGGGTCCGGGGAGATCGCCGCCGGCGCGACCGCGTCAGCGCAGGTCCACCACGCGTTGCGCCTTCCCAAGGGACCGGGGGAGGGAGCCCGGCGGGACTACGCGGGCGTCGCAGGTGACCCCGACGTGGACCTTCACGCGATGGAGCAGCGCCGGCACCGCGACGGCCGCGGCCTCGGCGCCGGCGGCGTCCCGGGGCTCCAGGAGCAGCGTGAGCGTGTCGAGGCGGTCCGTCCGGCGGACCTCCAGTTGGTAGTGCGGCGCGAACACCGCGAGTGCCACCACGTGCTCCTCGAGCTGGGACGGGAAGACGTTCACGCCGCGGATGATGAGCATGTCGTCCGTGCGGCCCGAGAGCCGGGCGAGGCGTCGCATCGATCGCGCCGTGCCGGGAAGGAGGGCCGTGCGGTCGCGCGTGCGGTACCGGATGACCGGCATCGCCTCCTTCGTGAGCGAGGTCAGCACGAGCTCACCGGGTTCCCCATCGGGGCGCGGAGCCCCCGTTTCCGGATCGATGATCTCCGGGAGGAAGTGATCCTCCCAGATCACCGGACCATCCTTGGTCTCCACGCACTCCTGCGCGACGCCCGGACCCATCACCTCGGAGAGCCCGTAGATGTCGGTCGCGTCGAGACCGAACCGGCGCTCGATCTCCGACCGCATCCCCTCCGACCAGGGTTCGGCCCCGTGGATTCCGACGGCGAGGCCGAGCGTCGCGGGGTCGACGCCGAGCTGGTCGCAGGCATCGGCGATCACCAGCGCGTACGACGGCGTGCACATCAACACCTGTGGCGCGAAGTCCGTCAGGAGCTGGACCTGCTTCTCCGTGTTGCCGCCCGACATCGGGACCACCGTGCATCCCAATCGCTCGGCGCCGTAGTGCGCGCCGAGCCCGCCGGTGAAGAGGCCGTACCCGTAGGCCACGTGCACCAGGTCGCCGGGCCGTCCGCCGCCGGCACGGATCGATCGGGCCACGAGGGCGGCCCACGTGTCGATGTCGCGCGCGGTGTACCCCACGACGGTGGGCTTCCCGGTGGTTCCCGAGGAGGCGTGCACGCGGGCCAGTTGTTCGCGCGGCACGGCGAACATCCCGAACGGATAGGCCTGGCGGAGGTCGTCCTTCACCGTGAACGGGAACCGCGCGAGGTCGGTCAGGTCGCGGAGGTCGTCGGGATGCACCCCGATCGCCTCGCACTTCGCGCGGTACGGCGCGACGTGCGTGTAGGCGTGGCGCACCGACCACCGCAGGCGCTCGAGCTGGAGCGCGGCGAGCTCGTCTCGGCTCGCCACCTCGATGGGGTCGAGGGTGGTCCGGTCGGGGGCGCCGCGTCGGGCGGGGGAGTTTCGGCGCATCGTGCCCCGAACTTGCCCTGCTCGGCCGGCTTGCCGCAATGCGCCGATGGGGAGGGTGCTTCGGTGCGATGTCGGCCAGATATGTTGTGTATTGACAACTTTTCACGCGCTGTGTATTGTGTATACACAACGTTAAAACTTATTTGAGAAACACCATGCCGCTGGCTCAATCTCCCTCCGTCTCGTCCCGGCCCTCTCGCGCTGAACTCCGAGGAGGGCGGCTCGCCTCAGCGATCGACCATCCCTCAATGGAGCCGTTCCGGAGAGCGGGCGCTCGGCGACGGCTGGTCATCCTGCACCTCCTCCTCACGGCTCTGCTGGTCACGGTCCCGCAACTGCTCTTCCTCTGGCACGGCCAGGATGGGGCGATGCCCCTGTGGGGTTTTGCGGTCGCCGCGGTCGTGTTGTTCCTCCCGTGGGTGTTCGTGACGGGGATGGTCAATGGCAGTGTGTACGGGATTTTCGACCTCTCGGACGCGCAGCTCGATGAGGTCGAGCGTCAGCATCGAGATGCCGCCTATCGGACGGCGTATCGGGCGATGATTCCCGTCACCATGGTGAGCATCGGGGCCGTCGCCGGCTTGGTGGAGAGTGGGCGGACGGCGTTGGCGTTCTGGCTCGGGTCGCTGTTCCTGTTCCTTCTGCTGGGGCTCCCGCAGTACATCGCCGCGTGGCGATTCGCGGCGCGCCCTTCCACCGACGGGTTGACCGTGGGTGCCGATGCATAAGGCATCCGGAGCCGTGCATAACCGCATCGCACTCTTCCGCACGGAGCGCGGGCTCACGCGCAAGGCACTCGCCGAGTTGGTCGACGTGAATCCGCAGACGATCGGCTTTCTCGAGCGCGGCGATTACAGCCCGAGTGTGGAACTCGCCCTCACGTTCGCGCGCGTCTTCGGCGTCTCGGTCGACGCGCTCTTCTCCCTCGATCCCTTCCCCTCGCTCGCCGACCAGCTTGGCGCGGCCTCTCCTATCGATTCGGAGCAGTCATGACCCCCTTCGCCCCGCCACGGAAGCCGTATCGGCCCCTCACCCGCACCACGGTGCGCGCCCTCTCCGTCCTCTCGATCGGGGGACTCTGGAGCTGGTTCCTCCTCAAGTTTCTCCTGCCGAGTGCATCGGGCGTGGTGGAGCTGATGGTCGGCCTCCTCGCGCTCGTCGCCGCCGTCGCTGCCATCCCGCTGATGCTCTCGACCTACGCCTTCCGCGCCAACGCCCCGGATGGCCAGATCGACGAGCGGGAGGTGCTGGAGCGCAACCGGGCCTACCACCATACCCTGCTGTATCTACTGACGGGTGTCCTCCTCGCGTACATCGCGATCGAAGCGCGACGGTTTGTGCCGGCCCTCTCATTGCCCGTCGTCAGTAACCTGCTCCAGGTGCTCTTCCTCACGTCGATTGCGCTCCCCACCGCGCTTCTGGCGTGGAGGGATCGCGGTGAGCCGGATGGTGAGTGACCCCCGGCTCGCCGTCCGACCCTGTCGAAACCCGCGTCCTCACCTGCCCGTACGCACCCCCATGATCCGTCACGCCCGCCGCCTCGCCCTCGCCCTCGTCGTCGTCGCCACCCCGGCCACGGCCCAGCTCGGCGCCAGCACGCCCGAGCGCGACTGGCAGACCATCACCACACCGCACTTCCGCGTCCATCATCCCGCCGAACTCGGCGCGTGGGCGCGTGACGTGGCGGGGCGGATGGAAGGCATTCGCACCGCGGTCGGCGCGATGGTGGGGTACACCCCGCCGCAGGTGATCGAGATCATCGTCGAGGATCCCCTCAACCAGACCAACGGCTCGGCGCTCCCCCTGCAGCGGGGGCCCTCCATCCGCCTCTGGCCGGTACCGCCGGAGCCGGGGCAACTCGGGCACTACACCGGATGGGGTGAGCTCGTCGCCGTTCACGAGTACGCCCACCTCGCCCACCT
>JBANGJ010000143.1:0-13656 GCA_037975505.1 Gemmatimonadota bacterium
TAACATCGTTGAACGTGACCAACACGAACAGGGTCACGATGACGGCCAGCCCCACCTTCGCGTACCACTCCTTCACCACCAACGGCAACGGCCGCCGGTACGCCGTCTCCGCGATCTGCAGGAGGATCTGCCCGCCGTCCATCAGCGGGATTGGCAGGAGGTTCAGCACCGCGAGGTTGATGCTGAGGAACGCGATCAACCCCCAGAGCGTCTCCGCCCCGGAACGCGCCGCGGCCACGCTCGACCGGGCGATCTCGAGCGGCCCCCCGAGCTGAGACACCGAGACCTTCCCGGTCACCAGATTCCCGAGCACGGTGACCACATTGCCCGCCATCGCCCACGTGCCGCGCCACCCCTCCGCCAGCGCCACGCCGAGGCCGACCGGCTCGCGGGCGACGTCCTGACGCACCGCCACGCCGATCCGCCCCACCCGACGCGTCTCCCCCGTCGCCGCGACGACGTCTTCCTCCTGCGGCGTCACCGAGACGGCCAACGTGTCCGCGCCACGCACCACCTGCAGCGCCACCACCCGTCCCGCCGCCACGGAGACGCCGTCGTAGACCTCGTCCCACCGGGTCACCGCCCGCCCGTCGATCGCCACGACCCGATCGCCCGGCTGCAGGCCGGCGAGGGCGGCCGGCTTCCCCGCCACGACGGAGTCCACCACCGGCGGCACGTAGCCGCGCCCGTAGGTGGCGATCAATCCCGTGCTCACCACCACAGCGAGGACGACGTTCATCGTGACCCCCGCGAGCAGGATCACCAGACGCTGCACCAGCGTCTTGGATTCGAACCACCGGTCCGCCGGGATCGCGTGCGGCCCGTGCGGGATCATCGACCGCTCGTCCCAGTGCCGCGACCGCTCCACTTCCCCGCTCTCCCCGCCCCCCTCGAGCGCGGCGGCGGTCTCGTCCTCCTTGGACGCCATCCGCACGTACCCACCGATCGGCAGCCACGACAGGGCATACTCGGTCTCGCCGCGCCGCATACTCCAGAGCGGCGCCCCCCACCCGAGCGAGAAGCGCGGCGCGTAGACGCCCGCCCACTTGGCGGCGAGGAAGTGGCCGAGCTCGTGCACGAACACCACGAGGCCGAGGACCAACAGCGGGGCGAGCCAACTCAACGTCATCGATACTCCGCCACGAGGGCCCGGGCGGCCGCCTCGGCCGCGCGCAAGGAAGCCAGATCATCCCCCGGCGCGTCCCCGAGGCGGCCCAGCGCCGCCTCGATCGCCCCGGGAATCCCGCTGAACGACAGGGTGCCGGCCAGGAACCGCGCCACCGCCCCCTCGTTCGCGGCGTTGAACACGGCCGGCGCCGCGCCCCCCCGCCGCCCGGCCGCGAGGCCGAGCCCGAGCGTCGGGAACGCATCGTGTCGCACCGCCTCGAACGTCAGCGGACTCGACCCGACCGGGTCGAAGGTCGGTACCCCGCCATCGACCAGGCGGTCCGGATACCCGAGGGCGTAGAGCACCGGCAGCTCCATCGACGGCACGCCCAGCTGGGCGATCACGCTCCCGTCCTCGAACTCGACCATCGAGTGGACGATGCTCTGCGGATGCACCACGACCTCGATCCGGTCGTACGGCACCCCGAAGAGCACGTGGGCCTCGATCACCTCGAGCGCCTTGTTCGCGAGCGACGCGCTGTCGACGGTGATCTTCCGCCCCATCGACCAGGTCGGATGATTCAGCGCATCGGCGAGGGTCGCCTCGCGGAGCCGCGCCGTGTCCCACGTGCGGAAGGGGCCGCCCGACGCGGTGATGATGAAGCGCCGCACCCCCGCCACGGGCAGGAGCCCGGGCCCCGCCCCGCCGACGCGGCCGGCCAGGCACTGCAGCAGCGCCGAGTGCTCGGAGTCGACGGGGATGACCTCCCCGCCCGCGCCCTCGGCGACGGCGCGCTGCACGAGGGCGCCGCCCACGACGAGCGACTCCTTGTTGGCGAGGGCGACGCGCTTGCCGGCGCGGACCGCCGCGAGCGTCGCCTCAAGGCCCGCCGCCCCGACGACGGCGTTGAGGACAATCGCCGCCGACGGGTGCGTCGCGGCCTCCACCAGACACGCGGCTCCCGTCCCCCAGGCGGCCGGCACATCGCCGGCGGGCTCCACCAGCCCCACGTAGTCGGGCTGCCAGCGCGCCGCGGCGGCCGCGAGCCCATCCCGATTGCCGTTGGCGGTGAGCGCCGCGAAGCGGAAGCGCTCGGGGTGCCGCGCCACCACCCGCTGGGCCGTCTCGCCGATGGAGCCCGTCGCGCCGAGGAGCGCGATGCCGCGCGGACCCGTCACGCCCCGACCCGCAGCAGGAAGTCGAGGAGCACGTATCCGAGCGGCAGGGTGAACAGGAGGGAATCCGTGCGATCGAGGATGCCGCCGTGCCCCGGAATCAGCCGCGAGCTGTCCTTCACCCCCGCCTCCCGCTTGAGGAGACTCTCGACGAGGTCCCCCACCTGCGCGGCGACGCTGAGCGTGAGTCCGAGCACCACGACGCCGCCGAGCCCGAGGCCCAGTTGTGCCACCGGCTGCAGCACCCAGCGGCTGAACGCCCACGCGCCCACGACCCCGAGCACCGACCCGCCGATGGCCCCCGACCACGTCTTCCCGGGGCTCACCGAGGGCATCAGCTTGGCGCCCCCGATCGCGCGCCCGACGAAGAAGGCGCCGGCGTCGGTCACCCAGGTGACGACCAAGGGGACGAAGAGGAGCGCCGTCCCCGCCGCCGCCCCGATCGCGAACCGGTGATGGCGCAGCGCGTACGCGAAGCTCAGCAGCCCGCCGGTGTACCAGATCCCCAGCAGCGTACTCGCGACGGCAGCCAACGGATGCCCCGCCACCCCGCGACGCCAGAGGGCGACGCCGAGGAGCATCGGCACGACGAGGGCGACGATCGGCAGCGGCGGCACCCCAAGCCCCAGATGCGCCGCGTGCGCGAGCAAGGGGATCGCCGCCGCACCGCCGATGAGCCAGCCCGTCAGCGGACGCGCCCCCGAGGCGGCGGCGAGGCGCCCGAACTCCCAGGCCGCGAGCGCGGCCGCGACGGCGAGGAGCGTGGCGAGCGGCGCGCCCCCGAGCCACGCGAGGCCCACGACGACCGGCACCGCCAGCACGGCGAAGAGGACCCGCTGGGTCAGTTCACTCACGACGGCCTCAGGCGGTGACGCGGCCGAAGCGGCGCTCACGCGTCTGGTAGTCGCGGATCGCCGCGAAGAGCTCCTCGCGCCCGAAGTCGGGCCAGAGCACCGGCGAGATGTGCAGTTCCGTGTAGGCGAGCTGCCAGAGCAGGAAGTTCGAGAGACGCTGCTCGCCGGAGGTGCGGATCAGCAGATCCGGGTCCGGCTGGCCGGCCGTGAAGAGCCGATCGGCGATGGCCTGCTCGTCGACGTCCTCCGGGCGCAGCGTCCCCGCCGCGACATCGCGGGCGATGCGACGCGCCGCCTCCGTCATCTCCGCGCGCGACCCGTAGGACAGGAAGAGGTTCAGTGTGAGCCGCGTGTTCGCCGCGGTCCGATCGACCACCCGATCCACGGCGGCCCGCGCCGCGGGGACCAGGCGGGAGAGCTCCCCGAGGAATCGGACACGCACGCCCTGCCCGTGCAGCTCGTCGGCCTCGCGCTGGATGTACTCCTCCAGCAGCGACATCAGGGCATCCACCTCGCCCGCGGGGCGCTGCCAGTTCTCCTGCGAGAACGCGAAGAGCGAGAGATGCCCCACACCAGCCGCGAGCGCCCCCTCGACCACCTCGCGGACCGCCTTCATCCCGCTGCGATGGCCGAAGGGCCGCGGCAGGAGGCGTTCACGCGCCCAGCGGCCGTTCCCGTCCATGATGATGGCCACATGGCGCGGGATCGCGCCGTGGGCGCGAAGCTCGGAGAGGAGGCTCGGGGCGGTCATCGGGCAGAGGGACCGGCGACGCCGGTCAGACCTCGAGCAACTCCGCTTCCTTGGCCTTCATGAGCGCGTCGATCTTGGCGATCTCCTCGTCATGGATCTTCTGCAGCTCCTTCTCGGCGTGCTTGACCTCGTCCTCGGAGACGCCGCTGAGCTTCTTGAGCTGGTCGCGGGCCTGCGTCCGGGCGTGGCGCACCGCGATGCGGCCATCCTCGGCGTAGGCGTGCACCTGCTTGGCGAGCTCCTTGCGCCGCTGCTCGTTCATCGCGGGGAGCGGCACGCGGATGAGGGCGCCCTGCACCGCGGGATCGAGCCCGAGGTTCGACTCGCGGATGGCCTTCTCCACGGCCTTCACCTGGCCCTTGTCGTACGGCGTGACGACGAGGAGGCGGGGTTCCGGCGCCGAGACGTTGGCGCACTGGTTCATGGGCAGGTACTGCCCGTACATCTCCACCTTGATGGTGTCGAGCATCGTCGGCGAGGCCTTGCCGGAGCGCACCGACGCGAACTCGCGCTTCGCGGCCTCGACGCCCTTCTCCATGCCCGTGCGGGCGTCCTTCAGGATGGTCTGGATGGTCATGAGACGAGGGTCCCCACCGGGGCCCCGCGCAGCGCCTGCGCGACGCCGTCCGGCGTGTTGATGTTGAGCACGATGAGCGGGAGCGCGTTCTCCTTGCAGAGCGTGATGGCGGTCTGATCCATGACCTTGAGCTCCCGCTCCATCACGTCCCGATACGAGATCCGGTCGAACTTGGTCGCCGTCGCATCGGTCTTGGGGTCGGCCGAATAGACACCGTCCACGCTCGTCGCCTTGATGATGACGTGCGCCTTCATCTGGATGGCGCGGAGCACGGCCGCGGTGTCGGTCGAGAAGTACGGGTTGCCGGTGCCGGCGGAGAAGATGACGCACCGCCCCTTCTCCAGGTGCCGGATCGCGCGACGCCGGATGTACGGCTCCGCGATCTCCTCCATCCGGATGGCCGTCATCACGCGGGTGTCCAATCCCTCGCGCTCCAGCACGTCCTGGAAGGCGAGGGCGTTGATCACCGTGCCCAGCATCCCCATATAGTCCGCCGCAACGCGGTCCATCCCCATCTTGGAGATCTGCGATCCGCGCACGATGTTGCCGCCGCCGATCACGAGCCCGACCTGGGCCCCGAGCTCGGTGATCGCCTTCACCTGCTGGGCGAACCCGCGGATGGTGTCGAAGTCGAAGCCGAACCCGCGCTCGCCGGCGAGGGCCTCGCCGGAGAGCTTGAGCAGCACACGAGGATACTTGAGCTCGGCCATGCGTGGGTCTCCCGGGGTCAGGACTCGCCCATCTTGAAGCGCACGAAGCGCGTCACGGCGAGCGGCTGCCCCGCCGCCTTCGCGGTGGCGGCGACGAGCGCGCCGATGGTCTGCTGGTCGTCGCGCACCCAGGGCTGACCGAGGAGCGTGATCTCCCCGAGCAGCTTCGCGATGCGCCCCTCGACCATCTTCTGCGCGATCGCCTCGGGCTTGCCGCTCTCGACGGCCTGCGCGATGAAGATCTCGCGCTCCTTGGCGAGGAACTCCGGCGACACGCCATCCTTGTCCACGGCGACCGCGACCGTCGGGACGCCGGCGGCGACGTGCTCGGCGATGTGGCGCCCGAGCTGCGTGGCGGCCTCCCCCGCGCCCCCCGTCACCTCGGCGATGACGCCGGCCTTGCCGTTGAAGTGCAGGTAGGTGCCCACGACGCCGCCCGTCGCGAACCGCGCGATGCGCCGCAGCTCCACCTTCTCCCCGGTCTTCGCCGACGCGGCCTTCACGACCTCACCGACGCTGCGCCCGGCCTCGAAGGCGTACGGCGTCGCGAGGTACGCGCCCTCGGCACCCACGACCACCAGCCCGTCCACGGCGGCGTCCTGCGCCACGTGCTTGGCCATCTGCTGCGCCAGCGCGACGAACTCGTCGTTGCGCCCGACGAAGTCGGTCTCGCAGTTGAGCTCAATCATCGCGGCGGTCTTCCCGTCGGCGCTGACCTCGATGACGATCTGCCCCTCCGAGGCGGCGCGATCGGCGCGCTTCTCGGCCTTGGCGATGCCCTTCTTGCGCAGGAGGTCGACGGCGGCGTCCATGTTCCCCGCGGTCTCCTCGAGGGCCTTCTTGCAATCCATCATCCCGGCGCCCGTGCGAGCCCGGAGTTCGGCGACGTCCTTCGCGGTGATGCTCATGAAGTTCTCTGGTAGTGCGTCAGTGTGGGAACGCCGCCGGGAGGCCTCAGGCCCCGCCGACGGCGCTCGAAAGATAGTCCCGGCCGTGTGCCGGGACGAGCGAGCCGGCGTTACTCCGCGGCCTCGTCACCGCCCTCGGCGGCCCCGCCCTTGAGCCGGGCGGCGATCGCCTCGGGGTTGGCCCGCCGACGGCGCGGCCGGCCGCCCTTGGCGCCGCCCCCGCGACGACGGTCATCCCCGCTCTCGCGCTCGGTGCCACGCTCGGACGACCACGTGGTCGCCTCGCCCGGCTCCTCGACCTCGGCGCGCGTCGGCGCCTCCTTGCGGGCCTCGGCGATCGTGTCCGCGATGGCGCCCGCGATCAGCTCGACCGACCGGATCGCGTCGTCGTTGCCGGCGATCGGCACCGTGATGAGGTCCGGGTCCGAGTTCGTGTCGCAGATGGCGATGATCGGGATCCCGAGCTTGTTGGCCTCGTCGACCGCGATCCGCTCCTTCTTCGCGTCGATGACGAAGAGCAGCCCCGGGAGGCGGCCCATCGACTTGATGCCCGAGAGGTTCTTCAGGAGCTTGTCGCGCTGACGGGTCATCATCAGCTGCTCCTTCTTGGTGTAATTCTCGAAGGCCCCGCCCGCCTCGGCGCCGGCCTCGAGCTCCTTGAGCTTGCGGATCTGCTTCTTGACCGTCGCGAAGTTCGTGAGGAGGCCGCCGAGCCAGCGCTCGGTGACGTACATCGAGCCCGACCGGTCCGCCTCGGCCGAGACGATCTGCGCCAGCTGCTGCTTGGTGCAGACGAAGAGCACGTTCTCGCCGCGCATCACGACGTCGCGCGCGAGCTGCTGCGCGAGCGCGAGCTGCTGGCGCGTCTTCTGCAGGTCGATGATGTGGATCCCGTTGCGCTCCGCGAAGATGAACCGGCGCATCTTCGGGTTCCAACGACGGGTCTGGTGGCCGAAATGCACACCGGCCTTGAGGAGCTCTTCGAGCGAGGGCTGCGACATCGGGTGGGTCCTGGTGCTGAGGTGGTTGGGTCGTCGCCCCGCGTCAACGTCGCCATCGCCGGCCCGGACGGGCGCGGCACCGATGGACGGACTCGGCGGGACTGGGAGATGCCGGAGCGGGCGGGAGACGGCGTCGAGACCGTCTCCCCCCGCGGCCGGGTCTAGCGCTTGCTGAACTGGAACTTCTTGCGGGCCTTCGGACGGCCCGGCTTCTTGCGCTCCACGGCGCGCGAGTCGCGCGTGAGGAGCCCGAGGTCGCGCAGCTTGCGCCGGTGCGACTCGTCGATCTTCACGAGGGCCCGCGAGATCGCGAGCCGGAGGGCCCCGGCCTGACCGGTCTGCCCGCCCCCCGTGAGGTTCGCCTGCACGTCATAGCTGCCGAGCGTGTCGGTCGCCGTGAACGGCTGCTGGATGGCCGTCACGAGCGCCGGCCGCGGGAAGTAGTCGCCGAGCGTGCGCCCGTTGAGGTCCCACTTGCCGGACCCCGGGGTGAGGTACACGCGGCAGACGGCTTCCTTGCGGCGCCCGATGGTGTGGATCTGCTGCTCCGCCATTTACTTGGCCTCCGCCTTGGGGAAGGTGAGGGGCTCCGGCTGCTGCGCGCCGTGCGGGTGCTGCGCGCCCGGATAGACGCGGAGCTTGAGCCGCAGCTTCTGGCGGCCGAGCGCGGTCTTCGGGAGCATCCCGTACACCGCCTTCTCGATCACCCGCTCCGGGTGCTTGGCGATCATGGTCGCGAACGGCGTGTACCGCTCGTGGCCCATGTAGCCGGTGTGGCGGAAGTAGTTCTTCTGCTCCGCCTTGCGCCCGGTCACGCGGACCTTGGACGCGTTGATGACGATGACGTTGTCGCCGGTGTCCATGTGGGGCGTGAACATCGGCTTGTGCTTGCCGCGGATGATCCGGGCGACTTCGGTCGCGAGGCGACCGAGGACCATTCCCTCGGCGTCGACGACGAACCACTTGTGTTCGATGTCGGCGGGGGTGGCCGTGTACGTGGTACGCATACGGGTCCAGCTGGAGAAGGACTGCGCCTCACCGGTGCGGGATGCAACCCGGGTCTCGGCCGCCACAGGGGCGTTTTTGGACAGACTCGAATCATAGGGCCTAAGTGCAGCCCGGTCAACGGGTCAGCCCCGCCCCACCCCCCCTGCCGTCCCGCGTCAGCCCGGGGCGTCGAAGGTCACCAGCAACGCCCCCTTCTCCACCGCCGTGCCGGGCCGGACCTCCACCGTCCGAACCACCCCCGCCCCGGCCGCCCGCAGCTCGTTCTCCATCTTCATCGCCTCCATCACGACCACGGCCTGGCCCGCCTCCACGCGGTCCCCGGGGGCGACGTGCACCCGCACGAGAAGTCCGGGCATCGGGGCGACCACCGGCGCCGGCCCCACCGGCCCCGCGGTCGCCGCCGAGAGGGCCCGGATGGCCCGCTGGCGCTCGTCCGCCGCATCCACCGCGAGCGTCCAGCCGTCGACGAACACCGTGGACGTCCCGCGCACCGCCCCGGGCCGCGTGCGCACCCGGTGCTGCACGCCGTCGAGGGTGAGGGTCATTCCCGCCCCATCAGCGCCCCCGTCCAGATGAGCCGTCACCGGAGTCCCGTCGACCCGCACCCCGTCAGGGCCGACGACGACTTCCACCTCCTGACCCGCCACCGTCACCACGTACCTCACGCCACCTCCGGTTCGAGCACGCAGACGGTCTCGACGTGCGCCGTCTGCGGGAACATGTCGAAGCATTCGAGCGCGGCCACGCGCCATCCAGGAAGCCGCCCCACGTCCCGGGCGAGCGTCGCCGGGTCGCAACTCACGTAGACGATCGCCCGGCGCGCGCCGGTCGCCCCCGCGAGCGCCGCGGTGACCCGCGCATCCACGCCCGCCCGCGGGGGATTGAGCAGCACCACGTCGGCGGGCAGGAGACCGCGGAGCACGTCCTCGACCTTGGCCGCGATGGCCCGGGACGGGGCCGGCAGACGCGTCGCCGCGTACGCCGTGGCCTCCTCGTCGAGCTCCACCGCGGTGACACCGATGCCCGCCGCGGCGAGCGCAGCGGCCGTGTCCCCCACCCCGCTGTACGCATCCACCACCTGCGACGGCGCGTAGCGGAGCACCTGCGCCACCACGTGGGCCTGCATCACCGCGGCCATCTCGGCGTTCACCTGCGCGAACGAGGCCCCCGGCGTTCCCGCCGGCCGCCGGTCGAGCACGAGCCGCCGACGGCGGCCATCCGCCTGCCACCAGACGGCGGCGAGCCCCGGCACCGCAGCGGCGAACGAAGCGAGCGTGGGCCACTCCTGCCCGCCCTCGAGGACGAGGAGCGGATGCGCGTCGAGCCACCGCACCGTGCCCCGCAGTCGAGCGGCCTCCGGGAGCAGGGCCTCCGCCGCCATGATCTCCCGCCAGGTGGCCAGCACCCGAGCGTCCGTGATCAGGCAATCGGTGAGCGCGAACACCGCCTCAGGGTCATCGAACGCGCGCATCCCCGCCCACGCACGCCCGTCCGCGCGCCGGATGGCGAGCGTCAACGTGCGCCGATAGCGCCAGGGCTCCCCCGCGTGGATCTCGGGACGCGGCACCTCGCGTCGCGCGATCCGGGCGAAGGCGTCCTGCACCATCCGACGCTTCGCCTCGCGCTGCGCCTCAAGCGCCACGTGCTGCCACTGACACCCACCACACCGATCAGGGGGCGCGTAGTGCCCACAGGCCGGCGCCACGCGCTCCGCCCCCGGGTGCTCGACCTGCACGAGTGTGCCGCGTCCCACGCGACCGGTCACGGCGATGTCGGCGACCACGCGGTCTCCCGGCGCGGTGCGCGGCGTGAACACCACCAACCCGTCGTGGCGCGACACACCATCCCCACCGGCGGCGAGCCCGGTGACCTCGATGGTCGCCCGCATCAGTCGCGGAGCGCGTCGCGGCGCGCGGCCACAGCCCAGGGCGTCACCCGGGCCCCCGCCGACTCGGGCACCGGACCGGTCCGACCACTCGCGACCCGCGCGCCGCCGTTCCGCTCGGCCATCAGGACCGCAGCGACCGCCGCCGCCCGCACGGTCTCCGCCGGCGGCGCCGCGCCCAGGATCCGCGGCAGTGCTCCTTCGAGCCACTGGATGTCCACCGCGCCCGACCGATAGTCGGCATCCTCCATCACGCGTCGGTGGAACTCCGCGGAGGTCTCGACCCCGTCGATCACGAGTTCCTCGAGGGCCCGCCGCATGCGGGCGATGGCCGCTTCCCGAGTCGGGGCGTGTACGATCAGCTTGGCGAGCATGGGGTCGTAATGCAGGCCGACGGTGCTGCCCACTTCGATGCCGCCGTCCCAGCGCACGCCAGGGCCCGACGGCAGCGTCAGGGCGGTGATGCGCCCCGTGGAGGGCAGGAACCCGTTGGCGGGGTCCTCGCTCGTGAGGCGACACTCGATGGCCCAGCCGCGCGGCGGCGGCGCCTCCGTGAACGGCAGACGTTCCCCCGCGGCGATGCGGAGCTGCCACTGCACCAGATCCACGCCCGTCACAAGCTCCGTGACCGGATGCTCCACCTGGATCCGCGTGTTCATCTCCAGGAAGTAGAACGCTCCGTGGCGGTCGAGCAGGAACTCGCAGGTCCCCGCGTTCACGTACCCGGCGGCCTTCGCCGCCGCCACCGCCGCCGCGCCCATCCGCGCCCGCAGCTCCGGCGTGACTGCCACGCTTGGCGCCTCCTCCACCATCTTCTGATGCCGACGTTGCAGGGAGCACTCGCGCTCGCCGAGCGCCACGCAGGTGCCGTGCGCATCGGCGAGGATCTGGATCTCCACGTGCCGAGGGCCCTCGATGTACTTCTCGAGGTAGACCGCGTCGTCGCCGAAGGCGTTCCGCGCCTCGCGACGCGCGGCATCGAGCGCGGCGGAGATCTCCGCGGCGGCGCGCACCACGCGCATCCCCTTCCCACCGCCGCCGGCCGCCGCCTTGAGCAGCACGGGGAAGCCGAAGCGTGCCGCGAGCTCCGCCGCCTCGGCCGCGTCACGCAGCGGCGTGGTGGTCCCCGGAACCACGGGGGTGCCTGCGGCAATGGCCAACGTCCGAGCCGCGGTCTTGGACCCCATCGCCGCGATGGCCTCTGCCGGCGGCCCCACCCAGACCAACCCGGCCTCCCGCACCGCCCGGGCGAACCACTCACGCTCGGACAGGAAGCCGTACCCCGGGTGGATGGCATCCGCACCGTGTTCGAGGGCCGCAGCAATCAGCAGGTCACCACGCAGATAGCTCTCGGTCGCCGGCGCCGGGCCGAGGCGTACCGCCACATCCGCGGCACGCACGTGGGGGGCACCGACGTCGGCGTCCGAGTAGACGGCGACCGATTCGAGGCCGAGCTCCCGGCAGGCGCGGATGACCCGCAGGGCGATCTCCCCGCGGTTCGCGACCAGCACGCGGCGCACGGGACGGACCGGGGCCGTCACAGTGGGATGGACCCGTGCTTCTTGGCGGGCCCGCGCACCCGCTTGCCCTGCAACGCCTCCAGGGCTGCGATCAGCCGCGGCCGCGTGTCGCGCGGATCGATGACGTCATCGAGGTACCCGCGGCTCGCCGCCACGTACGGATTGGCGAACTTCTCCGTGTACTCCGCCACCTTGGCGTCCATCGCCGCCGCGGGATCCGCCGCCTCGGCGATCTCCTTGCGGAAGAGGATCTCCACGGCGCCCTTGGGCCCCATCACGGCGATCTCCGCCGTGGGCCAGGCGAGGTTGAGGTCGCCGCCGATGTGCTTGGAGCTCATCACGTCGTACGCCCCGCCGTACGCCTTGCGTGTGATCACCGTGAGCTTCGGGACGGTGGCCTCGCAGTAGGCATAGAGCAGCTTGGCCCCGTGCCGGATGATCCCGCCGTGCTCCTGTGCGACGCCCGGAAGGAAGCCCGGCACGTCCTCGAAAGTCACCATCGGGAGGTTGAAGGCGTCGCAGAAGCGGATGAAGCGCGCCGCCTTGACGCTCGCGTCGATGTCCAGCACCCCGGCCAGCACGGCCGGCTGATTCGCGATAATGCCCACGGCGTGGCCGCCGAGGTGGGCGAAGCCGCAGAGGATGTTCCCCGCCCAATCGCGCTGCACTTCGAGGAACGACCCGTCGTCCACCACGCGACGCAGCACCTCGTGCATGTCGTACGGCTGCGCGGGCGAGGCGGGGATCACCTCGAGCAGGCCCTCGTCGCGGCGGTCGTGCGGGTCCGTCCCCGCCCCGCGCGGCGCCGGGTCGAGGTTGTTCGACGGCAGGAAGCGCAGCAGGTCGCGGATGCCCTGCAGGCAGGCAACCTCCGAGGGCGCGGTGAAGTGCGACACGCCGGAGGTGCCCCCGTGCGTGTCCGCGCCGCCGAGCGCCTCCATCGACACATCCTCGTGCGTCACGGTGCGCACGACGTTCGGCCCCGTCACGAACATGTACGAGGTCCCGCGCGCCATGAAGATGAAATCGGTGATGGCCGGGGAGTACACCGCCCCACCCGCACAGGGGCCGAGGATGGCCGAGATCTGCGGCACCACGCCGGAGGCCTGCACATTCCGGCGGAAGATCTCCGCATAGCCGCCCAGCGAGACGACGCCTTCCTGGATCCGCGCGCCGCCCGAGTCGTTGAGCCCGATTACCGGGGCCCCGGCCTGCACCGCGAGATCCATCACTTTGCAGATCTTCCCCGCCTGGGCCTCGGAGAGTGATCCCCCGAAGACGGTGAAGTCCTGCGAGTACACATACACCACACGGCCGTCGATGCGGCCGTGGCCGGTCACCACGCCGTCGCCGTACGGCCGCTGGGACTCGAGCCCGAAGTCGGTGCTGCGGTGGGTGACGAAGCGGTCGAGCTCGACGAAGCTCCCCTCATCCAACAGGAGGTCGAGGCGCTCGCGCGCGGAGAGTTTGCCCTTCGCGTGCTGCGCGGCGAGGCGCTCGGCCCCGCCGCCGAGCTCGCCCTCGGCGCGACGACGGGCGAGGTCGTCGAGTTTCTCACGCATGGTGGTCATGGCCGGAAGGTAGATGGCGGGCGCGCCCGAGGGGAGCGGCGGTCAGCGCCCCTCGATGCCCACATCGTCCACGAGGATCGTCCCCGCGCGCGTGCGATCGAACCGGAACCGGACCGCGCGCACGGCCTCCGGCGTCAGCCCCGGGAGGACGGCGGCGAACCGCGCGAAGGGAATCTCGACGCGCTGCAGCGCGTACTCGTGGTCCCGCGGATCGCCGGTGATCTTCCGCTCGATCATCGCGTGTCGGTACAGCCGAATGGTGAGCGGCGGCCGGAGCGCCACGACCTCCGAGAGCGGGAGCGTGGCCCGACGACCATCCGTCGTGAGCAGGTCGACACTGAGATCCACGCGCAGCGAATCCGCCGGCAGCGTGGCGCGCCGGGCGGCCTCGGCGGCTCGGCGCTGACGCTCGGCCCGGCTCGGGCGGCCCGAACCACCGGCCCCGCGCGCTGGGGCCGCCCCGCTGTCCGGCGGCGTGAGCGTGTCCCGTGGGTTCAGCGGCCCCTGCTGCGCCGCCACCTGGGCGAGGCTGAACACCACGCGAGACTGCGGGCCGAGCAGCCCAACGGGCAGCGCGACCTCGTACCA
>JBANGJ010000167.1:0-9635 GCA_037975505.1 Gemmatimonadota bacterium
CGCCGGATGTTCTCCGGCGACGCCTTGCGCCAGGCGATCAGCGGCCCGATGCCGGTGAGCGCGAGCAGGAGGAGGCCGAGCGGCACGTTGACGGCGTTGAAGAACGACTCGCCGACCGTGATCTTGGTGCCGCGCACCGCCTCGCTGAGGATCGGGAAGAGCGTCCCCCAGAGCACGCTGAACGCGATGCCGACGAGGACGAGATTGTTGTAGAGGAAGGCGGCCTCGCGGCTGAGCATCGCCTCGAGCTGGGCCTGCGACTCCAGGTCCCTGAGGCGCGTGGCCACGAGCACGGCGGCGACGACGAGCGCGAGCACGAAGAAGGTCGCGAACCAGGTGCCGACCGCGCTCTGTGCGAAGGAGTGCACCGACTGGATCACCCCGGACCGGGTGATGAAGGTACCGAGGATGCTCAGCAGGAAGGTCGCGACGACGAGCGTCACGTTCCACTTCCGGAGCATCCCTCGCTTCTCCTGGATCATGATGGAGTGCAGGAACGCGGTGCCGGTCAGCCAGGGGAGGAGCGACGCGTTCTCCACCGGGTCCCACATCCAGTAGCCGCCCCAGCCGAGCTCGACGTACGCCCACCACATCCCGAGCACGATGCCGAGGGTGAGGAAGACCCAGCTCACGAGGGACCAGCGGCGAACGGCCCCGAGCCACTCGGCGTCGAGCCGACGCGTGATGAGCGCCGCGACGGCGAAGCCGAAGGGAATCGCGGTGGCCACGTAGCCGAGGTAGAGCATCGGCGGATGGATGGCCATCGCCGGGTTCTGCAGCTGCGGGTTGAGGCCGCGCCCGTCCGCCGGAACCCATTCCAGGCGCTCAAAGGGATTCGAGGCGAGGGCGGTGGTCGCGACGAAGAAGAGCAGGACCGCGGCGTTGGTGCCCGTCACCCAGGGCATCAGCGCCCGGTTCCGACCCCGGTTGCTCCAGGTGGCGAGCGCCGCGTACCCCGCCAGGATGAGGCACCAGAAGAGCATCGAGCCGGCCTGCCCGCCCCAGAACGCGGAGATCTTATAGACGACCGGGAGGTTCGCGCTCGTGAACGACGCGACGTAGCGGAGCGAGAAATCGCTTGTGAGGAGTGCGGTCCAGAGCCCGACCGCCGCGAGCGCCACGAACCCGAACCCGGCGTAGAGCCCGCGCTCCCCCGACGCGACGAGGTCCGTCCGGCGCAGATGTCCGCCGGCGAACGAGAGGGTCGCGGACCACGCGCACATCAGCAGCGCGATCCAGAGCGACAGCTCGCCGACGAGGATCATGGGGCGACGGGCGTCGCCGACGTGGTCGCGGTCTTGTATCCCTCACGCACCTGCGAGGTGTAGCCCGCGGGCGCGGCCTCATACCGCGAGGCGCACTTGGCGAGCAGCGTGGTCGCGTGGAAGACGCCGTCCTCGCCGAGACGGCCCTCGACGACGACGTCCACGGAATCGCTGAACGTATCGGGAATCAGGCCGCGGTAATCCACGCGATACGTGGCCGCCCCATCGGTCATGTCGAAGGTCACGCGCTTGCCGCTCGAGTCCCGGACGACGGTCCCGGCGACGACCCGCGCCCCGACCTTCACCCCGGTCCCACGGATCCCGGGATCCTCGAGGACCTTGGCCTGGAGTTCCTTGGGCGTGAGGAAGTAGACGGCCGTGGCCTTGATGCTGCCGGCCATGAGCCACCCCGCCGTCCCCAGGACGACGACGCCACCGATGATGAACTTGGTCCGCGGATGCATGTCAACAATATAGGACGACGCACGCCGTCAGGGGCGGACCTGCCGCATCACCACGGCCCCCAGCCCCCCACCGGCGGCATCGGCCGCGAGGTCTCGCCACGAGGGGTCGCCCCCGTGCCCGCGGTCCCAGAGCTCCTTCCCCACCCCGACGGTCGCCGTGACGGCTGCGGCCCCCCAGGAGGCGGACCGGTAGTCGCGCCCGTTGGCGCGCAGGGCGGCGTGGGCCCCCATCTGCACCGCCGCCGAGACGGCCGCGTGCTTGGCCTTGTCGCGGCCGAACCAGGGATCGGGGGGACGGTCCGGAGAGCCACCGAACGAGAGACCGAACAGGAACACCAGGAGCGGCTCCTCCATCACTCGTCTCGGTCGCGCGCCCAGGCCACGGTGGCACGCACGGCCCGCCGCCACCCGCCGAGCCCGAGCCGCGCCGGATTCCCAGCCGCGGCCGGAGTGAAGCGCGTATACGCGCGGGCCGCGAGGAACGCCTCGGCGTCGGCCCAGACGCCGGCGGTGATTCCGGCGAGCCCCGCGGCGCCCAGCGCGGTGGTTTCGATCTCCGAGGGGCGTTCCACGGGAACACCGAGCACGTCTGCCTGGAACTGCATCAACCAATCGTTGGCTGTCGCGCCCCCGTCCACTCGGAGCACGTCGAGTGGCGCGCCGCTCACACCGCGCATCGTGTCGAGCACATCCGCGGTGCCGAAGGCCATCGCCTCGAGCGCCGCGCGGACGAGGTGCTCACGCCGCGTGCCCCGTGTGAGGCCCACGATGGTGCCGCGCGCCTCCGCCTCCCACGCCGGCGCCCCGAGCCCGGTGAGCGCGGGGACGAAGTAGACGCCCTCGTTGGACGTCAGCGCGCGGGCCATCGCCTCGCTCTCGGAGGCCGCCGACAGCAGGCCCAGGCCATCGCGGAGCCACTGCACCGCCGCGCCCGCGACGAAGATCGCCGACTCGAGCGCGTACGCCGGCCGCCCGGCCGCATCGCACGCGACGGTGGTGAGGATGCCGCGCCCGCCCACCGGCCGTTCGGCGCCCGTGTTCAACAGAAGGAAGGCGCCCGTGCCGTAGGTGTTCTTCCCTTCGCCAGCGCGCCAGCACCCCTGACCGAAGAGCGCCGCCTGTTGGTCGCCCGCCACACCGAGGATGGGAATCGCCGTCCCGAAGTGCTCCGGTGCGGCGACCCCGAACGCGCCCGCCGAGGGACGGACCTCGGGGAGGAGGGCGAGCGGCACACCGAGCAGCGCCCCGAGCGCAGGGCTCCACGCCATCGCGTCGATGTCGTAGAGCATCGTGCGCGACGCGTTGGTCGGATCGGTGGCGTGCACGGCGCCGTTGGTCAGCTGCCAGATGAGCCAGCTGTCGACGGTGCCGGCGGCGAGGCGCTCCACCGGGAGGCCGCGCACCGCGACGACGTGCTCAAGGAGCCACGCGATCTTCGTGGCGCTGAAGTACGGATCGGGGACGAGTCCGGTGGCGCGCTCGATGAGCGGCGCGTGCCCGGCCGCCCGCAGCGCCGCACACCGGTCCGCGGTGCGCCGATCCTGCCAGACGATTGCCGGGGCCACGGGTTCGCCGGTCTCGCGATCCCAGAGGAGCACCGTCTCCCGCTGGTTGGTGATCCCGATCGCCTCGGGGATGACCCCCGCCTGCGCGATGGCCTCACGCGCGGAGGCGAGCGTGGTCGCCCAGAGGTCGGCCGGGTCGTGCTCCACCCAGCCCGGTTGCGGGAAGTGCTGCGGGAACTCGCGCTGCGCCCGGCCCACGATGCGGCCGTCGGCGGCCACCACGAGGGCGCGAGAGCTGGTGGTGCCCTGATCGAGGGCCAGGACGTACCGCGGGGCGTGGGCCATAGGCCAAACGTATAGATTGGAGGCTGTCCCCTCCAGCCGCGGGCGCCGCGCCATGACCCCCTCGTTCGCCTTCCTGCTCCTCGACGTCGCCGACCGCGTCGCGACCG
Organism: Gemmatimonadota bacterium; assembly: GCA_037975505.1. Lineage (GTDB taxonomy): Bacteria > Gemmatimonadota > Gemmatimonadetes > Gemmatimonadales > Gemmatimonadaceae > Pseudogemmatithrix. The sequence continues at coordinate 3,687 of JBANGJ010000167.1, forward strand.
TCACCATCAACCGGCCCGACAAGCTCAACGCGCTCAACGGGCAGGTGATCGCCGAGCTCGACGCGATGTTCACCGCGCTCGACGCCCGCGCCGACGTGGGCGCGATCGTGCTGACGGGAGCGGGCCGGGCGTTCGTCGCCGGCGCCGACATCGGGGAGATCGCAGCGGCGGCTGCGACGCCGGCCGGTCTGCAGGCGGTCTCCGCCCACGGCAGCGCGGTCTTCACGCGGATCGAGCGGCTCGGCACGCCGGTGATCGCCGCGGTGAACGGCTTCGCGCTCGGCGGCGGCTGTGAGCTCGCGCTCGCCTGTCATCTGCGCGTGGCGAGCACGCACGCCAAGTTCGGGCTCCCGGAGACGAAGCTCGGCCTCATCCCCGGCTACGGCGGCACGCAGCGGCTGCCGCGGCTCGTCGGGCAGGGGCGTGCGTTGCAGATGATCCTCACCGGCGAGCCGGTGGACGCGGAGACGGCGGTGCGCATCGGGCTGGCCAACGCGGTGGCGGCCCCCGACCTGCTGCTCGAGGCGGCGCGCTCGCTCGCCAAGACGGCGGCGCAGAACGGCCCGCTCGCCCTCGCCCACGCCATCACCGCGGTGACGGCCGGCGCCGGGCTCCCCCTCGACGCGGCGCTCGCGCTGGAGGCGGAGCAGTTCGGCGCCGTGGGCCGCACGGAGGACATGCGTGAGGGGACGCGCGCCTTCCTCGAGAAGCGTCCGGCCACCTTCCGCGGGGCCTGAGCCGGCGTGGCGGCGTCGCCCGGTCCGGTCGCGGCGCGCCTCGCGGCGCTGACGCTGCACGACGTCCGGAACATCGCGGAGGCGGCGCTCGACCTTCCCCCCGAGGGCATCGTCGTGCTCGGCGAGAACGGGCACGGCAAATCGAACCTCATCGAGGCCATCGGCTACCTGCGGCTGCTGCGGTCGCTGCGCGGGGCGCGCGACCGGGAGATGATCCGGCACGGCGCGCCGGCGTTCCACATCGCCGCGACGCTGGAGGGCACCGCGGCCCGGCGGGTCACGGCGGCGGTGGACCGCCAGGGGCGTAAGCGGGTCACGCTCGACGGCGCGGAGCCGGAGAAGCTCACCGACGCGCTCGACGCCCTGCCCTCCGTGGCCTTCGCGCCGCGGGACGTGGACCTCGTCGCCGGGGCACCGGCGGAGCGGCGGCGGTATCTGGACATCACGCTCGCGCTCACCTCCACGCCGTACCTGCAGGCGCTGCGGGGCTACCGCGCCTCGCTGGTCCGGCGCAACGCCGTCCTGCGCGAGAGCGCGCGCGGCTCGTCCCGTGGTGGGGCGGACGCGGCGGCGGCGTGGGAGCCCGCGCTCGCGCGGCACGGGGCCGTGCTCATCGCGGCCCGGCGTGCCTGGGCGGCGGCGCGGGCCGCGACCTTCGCCGCGCACTGCCGCGCGATCGGCGAGCGCGGGACGCCGACCCTCGCCTATGCCGGCGCGTTCGCCGAGGCGGACGACCCGGAGTCGGCGCTGCGGACGCAGTTCGAGCGGCAGCGGGCGCACGACCTTCGGCGCGGGCTGACGCAGGCGGGCCCGCACCGCGACGACCTCGCCCTCACGCTGGACGGGCACGACCTGCGGACGGTGGGGTCGGCGGGCCAGCAGCGGACGGCGGCGATCGTGCTCCGGCTGCTCGAGGCCGCGACGCACCGGGACGCCACCGGGGTCACCCCGGTGCTCCTGCTCGACGATCCCTTCGCGGAGCTCGATCGGCACCGCGCCGGGCGGATCCTGACGCTCCTCGAGACGTTGGGGGCCGGGCAGCACGTGGTGTGCGTGCCGCGGGAGGACGAGATCCCGGCGCGGCACACGCGGCTCGCCCGTTGGCGCGTGCGCGATGGGGTGTTCGCCCCTGAGGCGACCGCGTGACGCGCGAGGGGTCGGGGCGGCCGCGCGGCATCCGCGAGGCGCTCGCGGAGCTGCTGCAGGCGCGGGGGCTCGACGCCGAGGTCGCGCGGGCCGGGGTGCTCGGCGCGTGGGCCCGGCTCGTCGGTCCACGGATCGCCGCGGCGACGGAGGCGCGGCTGATCACGGCGGACGGCACGCTGGTGGTCGGCGTCCGGTCCCACGGGTGGATGCAGGAGCTGTCGCTGATGGAGCGGCAGCTGCTCGCGACGCTGAACGCGGCGGACCCCGCACACCCCGTGGCTCGGATCCGCTGGGAACTGCTCCGGTAGGGGGACGGCGGGGCCCCTTTCCAGAGGGAAAACGCGGACGTGGACGCGTTGATTTGCCCTCTCCGGACCGGTAACTTTCGGGGTCTGTTTCCCCGTCGCGCCCCACTGCCCCCGCCCCCGCTCATGGCCAAGACCAACGACGCCGCCGAGTCCTCGTACGACGCCTCAGGGATCCAAGTCCTCAAGGGGCTCGAGGCGGTCCGGAAGCGTCCCGGGATGTACATCGGCTCCACCTCGCACCGCGGCCTGCATCACCTCGTGTACGAGGTGGTGGACAACTCGATCGACGAGGCGCTCGCCGGGTACTGCGACACGGTCGCGGTGACGATCCACGAGGATGATTCCATCACCGTGGCGGACAACGGCCGCGGCATCCCGGTGGACATCCATCCGGTGGAGAGGCTCCCCGGCGTGGAGTTGGTGCTCACGGTGCTGCACGCCGGCGGCAAGTTCGACAAGAACACCTACAAGGTGTCGGGCGGCCTCCACGGCGTGGGTGTGTCGGTGGTGAACGCGCTCTCCGAGCGGCTGAAGGTGTGGGTGAAGCGCGACGGGAAGGAGCATTACATGGACTTCGCACGCGGCGACACCACGACCACGCTGCAGGTGCTCGGCACCGTGAAGGCGAAGGACACGGGGACGAAGGTCTGGTTCAAGCCGGACCATCAGATCTTCACCGAGCTCGTGTACGACTACGCGACGCTCTCGACGCGGCTCCGCGAGCTCTCGTTCCTGAACAAGGGGGTGACGATCACCCTCACGGACGAGCGCGAGGGGAAGGTGCGGTCCGAGACCTTCCACGCGAAGGGTGGGCTCAAGGAGTTCGTGGCCTTCCTGAACACCAAGGCCAAGCCGCTGCACCCTGACATCCTGTATCTCGAGGGGGAGCGGGACGACGTCGGGATCGAGCTCGCGCTCCAGTACAACGACGGCTACAACGACAACGTCTTCTCGTTCGTCAACAACATCAACACGCACGAGGGCGGCACGCACCTCACCGGCTTCAAGTCGGCGCTCACGAGCGTGATCAACAAGCACCTCGACAAGTCGTCGTTCGCCAAGAAGGACAAGGAGATCAAGCTCTCCGGTGACGACGTGCGCGAGGGGCTGACGGCGGTGCTCTCGGTGAAGGTCCGGGAGCCGCAGTTCGAGGGGCAGACCAAGACGAAACTCGGCAACTCCGAGGTCGAGGGAATCGTGCGCGCCGTGGTGAACGAGTGGCTCGCGCCCTACCTCGAGGAGCATCCGCGCGTCGCGAACATCGTGCTCGAGAAGGCGCTCTCGGCGGCGCGCGCGCGCGAGGCGGCCCGCAAGGCGCGCGACCTCACCCGCAAGAAGTCGGCGCTCGACGTCGGCAACCTCCCGGGCAAGCTCGCCGACTGCTCGCTCTCCGACCCGGCGCTCTGCGAGCTCTACCTCGTCGAGGGCGACTCCGCGGGCGGCTCCGCCAAGCAGGGGCGCGACCGCACCTTCCAGGCCATCCTCCCGCTCCGCGGCAAGATCCTCAACGTCGAGAAGGCGCGCATCGACAAGATCCTCTCCAACGAGGAGATCCGCACGATCATCACGGCCATCGGCGCGGGGATCAAGGAGGAGTTCCAGCTCGACGGCGTCCGGTACCACAAGATCATCATCATGACGGACGCCGACGTGGACGGCGCCCACATCCGGACCCTGCTGCTCACGTTCTTCTTCCGCCAGATGCCGGAGCTCATCGACGCCGGCATGGTGTACATCGCGCAGCCGCCGCTCTTCCGGGTCGGCAAGGGGAAGGAGGAGTACTACGCCTACGACCTCGAGGAGCGCGATGCGATCGCCGCCCGGCTCGGCGAGGGCAAGGCGAACCTGATGGTCCAGCGCTACAAGGGCTTGGGGGAGATGAACCCCGACCAGCTGTGGAAGACCACGATGAACCCCGAGACGCGCACCATCCTGAAGGTCACGATGGACGACGCGTTCCAGGCGAACGAGATCTTCCAGACGCTGATGGGGGACGAGGTGGAGCCGCGCCGCGTCTTCATCGAGACTAACGCCAAGTTCGTGTCCAACCTGGATATCTGACCCCGGCCGCCGGAGGCGGCGCATGGCCCTCCCGCTCGACCGCTTCACCCTCGAGGTCGTCCTCGTCGCCGTCACGGGACTGATGACCTTGATGATGGCGAATGTGTGGCTCACCAACCGGCGGGAGCCGGGGGTGAGCTCGTGGTTCCTGACGACGGTCGCCGGACTCATCGTCTTCGGCCTCATCACGGGGATCGACACCAAGGCGGGGGGCGCGGCCCCACTGCACGGCGCCCGGAACATCGCGTCGTTCCTCCTCTCCCTCGGGCTGCTGGGCGGTGTGCTGCAGTTCCGCGGCCGCGGGAACCCGCGCTGGTGGCGGGTGCTGGCTGGCGTCGGCGCCGTCTTCACCGCCGTGATGCTGCCGCTCCACGATGACGTCCGGACGCGGCTCGTGATTTTCGATATCGCCTCAATTGGCGTGATGGGCGCCCTCGCGCTGGCGCTCGCCTGGCGCGCCCCGGCCGCGGAACGGCGGACCCTTCGGTTCAGCACCGTCGCGCCCCTCGGCCTGCTGGGCGTCCTGGCGATGCGCCTCTGGACCACCTGGCACGCGGGACCGGACGCGACGCTCCCCGACCTCGATGCCCAGAACGCCGTCTTCCTGATGACGGCGCTCTTCAACATCACGATGACGCACACGGCCACCATCGTGCTCTACCAGCGCGCGCAGGATCGCACGGAGCGCCTCGCGATGGAGGACGTGCTGACGGGGCTCCTCAACCGCCGTGCGTTCGAGGACCGGCTCGCCACCGAGCTCGCGCGCGGCGCGCGCACCCGGGTGCCCTTCGCGCTCGTCCTGGCCGACGTGAACGACCTCAAGGGGATCAACGACCGGCACGGGCACCACGCCGGGGACCGGCTGCTTGCCGCCCTCGGCAGCCGCCTGCGCGCCTTCGCGCGTGACGCCGACGCCGCCGCACGCCTGGGCGGCGATGAATGCGGCGTGATCCTCACCGGCATCGCCGAGCCCCAGGCGCTCGCCGCCACCATCCAGCGGCTGCGGCAGGCCGTGGAGGCCCCCGTCGAGGTGGCTCCGGGGCTGATGCTCGACCTGAGTCTGAGCATCGGCGGTACCATCTGGGGCGCGCCCGCCGTGGAGCGCGACGCCCTCGTCGGCGCGGCGGACCAGGCGCTCTACGCGGACAAGGCGCGGAGCCACCTCGCCCGGCCCAGCTGAGCGACACGTCGGAGGTCACCAGCACCCGAACGTCACAAGGGGGCGTCCCACCAGGTGGGACGCCCCCTCAATCCATCGCCCGCCCCGCGGTCAGCCGCGGATGACGTCCTTGCCGCGCGCGAGCTGCCAGCCGAACCAGTAGTGCGAGGCCGCGACCATCGTGAAGGGCACGAAGGAGGCGGCGGCCACCACGAGGTGCAGCGTGCGATCAATCCCCCCCGTCGGGACGGGGCGGGTCAGGAACACGAAGCCGAGCCAGGCGAGCATCGCCCCGGCGGCGACTCCCTTCGCCCCGAGGGCGGCGGTCTTTTCGAAGTCAGCGGAGGTCATGGGGGATTAATGTGGCAGGGGCCGGGGGAGTTCCTCCACCCCCCCGGCCGTGACCCGGTGCGAGATGAGCGGACGGGGCGCCGGGGGGGTGTCCCCGAGGACGACGGCGGCCGTCAACGCCGGGCGGACCTCCGCCGCACGGGCGGCATCCGGCGCGAGAATGGTGAGGAGGGGGTCCCCGGCCGCG
>JBANGJ010000069.1:0-2631 GCA_037975505.1 Gemmatimonadota bacterium
GACCCGCCGGCGCGGGACCTCGGCAACGAGACCCTCGCGGAGGTGCTCCGCGGCAACATCCTCGTCCACAACCACTGCTACCAGGCGGACGAGATGATGCAGATGATCGACATCGCGAAGGAGTTCGGGTACAAGATCCGCTCCTTCCACCACGGGGTGGAGGCGTATAAGATCGCCGACGTGCTCGCCCGCGAGGGGATCTCGGCGTCGATCTGGTCCGACTGGGGCGGCTTCAAGATGGAATCCCTGGACGGCATCAAGGCGAACGTGGGCCTCGTCCACGCCGCCGGCGCGCGCACCATCGTGCACTCCGATGACCCCTCGTACGCGAGCCGCCTGAATCAGGAGGCATCCAAGTCGCTGGCGGCCGCGCGCGTCGCCGGGCTCAACATCCCGAACGAGGAGGCCATCAAGTGGATCACCATCAACCCGGCGTGGGCGCTCGGCATCGACGCCCAGACGGGGTCGCTCGAGGTGGGCAAGAACGCCGACCTCGTGCTCTGGTCCGGTGATCCGTTCAGCGTCTACACGCGCACCGAGAAGGTGTGGGTGGACGGCGCGATGCTCTTCGACCGTGCCGACGCCACGCAGCGCTGGCGCACCGACTTCGAACTCGGCTACGTGCCGAACGCTGGGGGAATCCGCTGATGCGGCACACGACCCTGATGCGCCATGCGGCGCTCGCCCTCGCGCTCGCGGCCATGCCGGCCGCCGCGCAGGTCATCGCCATCACCGGGGGGACCGTCTACCCCGTGAGCGGCCCCAAGATCGAGAACGGCACCGTGCTGATCCGCGACGGCAAGATCGCCGCCGTCGGCGCCGCGGGCGCCGTCACCATCCCCGACGGCGCGCGCCGGATCGACGCGCGCGGCAAGTGGGTGACCCCTGGACTCATCCACGCGGCCACCACGCTCGGTCTCGGGGAGGGCGGCAACCCCGAGTCGTCCGGCGGGTACAGCGACAGCCGCGCCCGCGGCGAGGAAGGCATCGCCGCGACGTTCGACGCCTGGAAGGGCATCAACCCGGCGAACACCTTCATCATCCCGAACCGCCAGGAGGGCGTGACCTCCGTGGGGGTCATGGGCGTCGGCGGCATGATCAGCGGCCGCACCGCCTTGGTCGATCTGGTCGATGCGGGCACGCCGGCGGAGATGCTCCGCAAGGGCTCGATCGCGATGCTCGGGGGCTTCGGGAGCCCGACCGCCGGGACGGGCGCGCGCGCCGAGTACTGGGCCAAGTGGCGTCGGCTCCTCGATGACGTGAAGGCGTACCAGCTCCGTCGGGCGGCGTATGAGTCCGGCAGCACGCGCGAGTTCGCGACGTCGCAGGCGAACCTCGAGGCCCTGATCCCGGTCGTCGCCGGCCAGATGCCACTGATCCTGGACGTCGACCGCGCCTCGGACATCCTCGCGGCGCTCGACTTCGCGAAGGCGTACGGCATCAAGCTCTGGCTCGCGAACGCCACCGAGGGGTGGATGGTCGCCAAGGAGATTGCCGCCGCCAAGGTGCCGGTGATGGTCGGGGCGATGAACGACATCCCGACGGACTTCGCGTCGCTGGGCCAGCGCCGGGAGAACGCCGGGCTTCTGCGGGCCGCGGGCGTCACCGTGGTCCTCGTCGGCATCGGGACGAGCGGCGCCGAATCGTTCAACGTGCGCAACATCCGGCAGGAGGCTGGGAACGCCGTCGCCTACGGGATGTCGTGGGACGACGCGCTCCGCGCGGTCACGCTGACGCCGGCCGAGGTGATGGGTGTCGCCGGGTCCGTGGGCTCGCTGCAGACGGGCCGGGACGCGAACGTGGTGGTCTGGAGCGGGGATCCGTTCGAGTTCTCGACCGTGGCGGAACAGGTGTTCATCCGCGGCCGGACCTTCGACAGCAAGAGCCGTCAGCAGCAGCTCACGGAGCGGTATCTGACCCTGCCGCCGTCGTACCGCCGTCCCTGATGCGTCTGAGGTCGGCCTCCACACGGTCGACCTCCTGCATGGCCTGAAGGAGGGCCGAGTCCAACCGGGCGATGATGCCCGCGTCGGGCTCGGCCCCTTCTGCGTTCGGGCGGCCCGTGGCGTGGTGGACGGCGGCCTTGGCCGCCGCCTCGCGCGCCCGGTGCACCGCGTATCCCAGTGCCTGCGCCGCGGCATCCGCCTCGCGCCGGGCGCGGAAGAGATCGAGGCGCACCTTTCCCTCGTCCAGCGCCTCACGGGCGGCGCGTCCCGCCCGGCCCAACTCCCTCTGCAGATCGTCGAGCAACGGCATCGAGGCCTCCTCGGTGGGGTCTGAGAGGTCGTACGACGCGGCCCGGGGCGGAGTTTCATCGTGGGCGTCCGCTGCGAAACAAGAGCGCCCCGTCACCAGAGGGTGACGGGGCGCCGGGACTGCCACGGACGAACCGCGATCAGGAGGCGGCCGGCACCGGGTAGACCGAGACCTTGTAACGGCTCTTGGACTTGTGCTCGAACTTCACCACGCCCTCGATGAGAGAGTAGATCGTGTAGTCCGTGCCCAGGCCGACGTTGTTGCCCGGGTGCCACTTGGTGCCGCACTGCCGCACGATGATGTTGCCGGCGATGACCTTCTCGCCGCCGAACTTCTTCACGCCGCGGTACTGCGGGTTGGAGTCGCGCCCGTTGC
>JBANGJ010000087.1:0-6835 GCA_037975505.1 Gemmatimonadota bacterium
GAGCGCTCCCGTCACACGCCCGGTGGGAATCGCCGGGCCGGTGGAGAAGGCGTACTCCACGCCCGCCTTGAGCACATTGTTGCGGAGGTCGCTGAGCCCCGGGAGAAGGGTGACGCGGTAGGCCGTGTTCGGACGGAACCCGCCGCGCGGCTCGATCTCGATGGCCTCACGCTTCCAGAGCACCCGCTCCCTGCCGTCGCTTGGCGAGATGAGGACCAGCGCGGCGAGGTTCGCGGTGCCGCTGCCGCTGCCCATCGACGACGGCGCCGGCGCGGCACCGGGTCCACCGGCCGATGGCGTCGATCGCTCGTTGACCACTTCATCGAAGAGCAGCACGACGCGCGGGGCCCGCACGTTCAGGCTCCCGGAGTCGGGGATGATCTTCAGGAGCACGGGGGCGGCGGTGTCCTCCGGACCTCCCGGAGGCATCCCCGGCGAGGCGCAGGCCACCGCCGTGAGCGCCACGCCGACGGCGAGCCGTCGGCCGTGTGCGAGACAGACGCCCCGCGCCCATCTCATCCGCCGAGCTCCGCGATCTTGGCGCGCAGCTGCTCCGTGCGGGCCGTCCACTCGCGCTCCTTCGCGCGCTCCGCCTCGACCACCGCGGCCGGCGCCTTGGCGGTGAACTTCTCGTTGGCGAGGCGCCCTCGCAGCGCGGCGAGCTGCGTGGCGAGCCCGTCGAGTTCGGTGGTGAGACGCGCGCGCTCCTTCGCCACATCGACCATCCCCTCGAGCGGGAGGACGAGCTCGAGGCCGCTCGGCAGCACCGCGTGCGCCGCCGCCCCGGCGGGCGCCACCTGCACCAGCACCTCACAGCGCGCGAGCCGTTGCACGAGCGCGGCGTTCGCCGCGAGCACGTCGCTCGCGGCGCCGGCGGCCACGAAGGCGCGGATCCCGGTGCCGGGCTGGACGGCGTACTCCGCCCGCAGGCCGCGGATGGCATCGATGGCCTCCCGCACCACCTCGAACGCCTCGCCGGACGGCGCGGGCGTGGCGGTGGGCCAGGGGGCGGTCGCGAGGAAGCGCCCCGGCGTCGCGCCGGGGAGTCGCTGCCATAGGGCCTCGGTCACGAACGGCATGATGGGGTGCAGCAGTCGCAGGCCGTGGTCCACCACGTGCACCAGCACGGCGCGCGCCACCTCACGGTCGGCCCCCGGCTGAGCGAGGCGGCCCTTCACGGCCTCGACATACCAGTCGGCGAGCTCGTTCCAGCAGAAGCGGCGCGCCGCCTCCGCGTACGCATCGAGACGCAGGCCGAGCTGGCGCTCCGCCTCGGGCCAGGTGCCGGCGCTCGGGCGGGCCGGTCCGAGCATCGCATCGCACTCGGCGATGGTGGCGCGGAGTCGACCGAGGATCCAGCGGTCCGCCAGTGTCAGCGCCTCGGGATCCACCTGGGCGAGCGGGGTCACGGGCTCGTCGCCCACCTGCAGGAGAATGAAGCGGCCGATGTTCCAGAGCTTCGTCGCGAAGTTCCGGCCCGGCGCGAACGACTTCTCGAGATCGTTCGGGTCGAGCATCACGTCCACGCCGAGCCCCATCCCCTGGATGAGCGTCCAGCGGAGCGCGTCGGCGCCGAAGCGCTGCACCACGTCGAGCGGGTCGATCCCGTTGCCGAGCGACTTGGACATCTTGCGGTGCTGCATGTCGCGCACCGTGCCGTGCAGATAGACCGTGTGGAAGGGCGCCCCGCCGCCGAACGCGTAGCCGGTCATGATCATCCGCGCGACCCAGAAGAACAGGATCTCGGGGGCGGTGACGAGCACATCCGTCGGATAGAACGCCTTGAGGTCCTGCGCATCGGCGTCGGGCCAGCCCAGCGTGCTGACGGGCCAGAGACCCGAGGAGAACCAGGTGTCGAAGACGTCCGGGTCCTGCTCGAGCCGGGTGGACGCACACGCCGGGCAGGCGGTGGGATCCTCGCGGAGGGCGGCGACGTGGCCGCAATCGCCGCAGGTCCAGACGGGGATGCGATGCCCCCACCAGAGCTGCCGCGAGATGTTCCAGTCGCGGATGCCCTCGAGCCAGTTGATGTAGACCTTCTCCCACTTCTCCGGCAGGAGTCGGATGGTCCCGTCCTGCACGGCGGCGAGGGCCGGGGCCGCGAGCGGGGCCATCTTCACGAACCACTGCTGGGAGAGCCGCGGCTCCACCACGGTGTCGCAGCGATAGCAGCGGCGGACGCTGTTCGGGTGCGCGGCGACCTTCACCAGCGCGCCGGCCGCCTCCAACAGCTCCGCCGCCTTCTTCCGGGCGTCGAAGCGGTCGAGGCCGTCGAGCGCGGCGGGGATGCGGCCCGCGGCGTCGGTCACGGCGCGCACTCGCCCCTCGGCGTCAATCACCACCGGCATGCCGAGGCCGTGGCGCTTGCCGACCTCGAAGTCATTGGCGTCGTGCGCCGGTGTGATCTTCAGCGCCCCGGTGCCGAAATCCTTCTCGACGTAGCTGTCCGCGATCACCGGGATGCGGATCCCCACCAGCGGGAGCGTCAGCTCGCGGCCCACGAGGGCGGCATAGCGCTCGTCCTCCGGATGCACCGCGACGGCGACGTCGGCAAGGAGTGTCTCCGGGCGGGTCGTCGCGATGGTGATCCCCTGCGACGGGTCGTCCGCGAGCGGATACCGGATGTGATAGAGCTTCCCCTCGCTGTCGTGGAACTCCGCCTCCTCGTCCGAAAGCGAGGTGAGGCAGCGGGTGCACCAATGGATGACGCGATGCCCGCGGTAGACGAGGCCCTGCTCGTAGAGCCGGACGAAGGCCTCACGCACGGCGCGCGAGAGGGCGGGGGAGAAGGTGTAGGCGGTGCGCGACCAGTCGGCGGAGCACCCGATGGCCCGGAGCTGGCGGAGGATCGTGCCCCCCGTCTCGTCCACGAAGGCCTCGGTGCGCTTGACGAACGCCTCGCGCCCCAGGTCGAAGCGCGTCTTCCCCTCCTTGGCGAGGAGCTTCTCGACGACGTTCTGCGTGGCGATGCCGGCGTGGTCCGTGCCCGGGACCCAGAGTGCCTCGTCCCCGGCCATCCGGCGCCACCGGACGATCACATCCTGGACCGTGTTGTTGAGCCCGTGGCCCACGTGCAGCACCGCCGTGACGTTCGGCGGCGGGATGAGGACGGTGAACGGGTCGCGGTCCCCGCCGAGTCGCGTGGTGCGCCCGGCCTCGGCCCGGAACAGCCCCGCCTGCTCCCAGGCGGCGGAGAGCTCCGGTTCGGCGGCCGCGAAGTCGAAGTGGGTGGGGAAATCGGGGAGGGACGGGGTCGGTTCGCTCATTCCTGAAAACTAGCCCCCCCACTACTTTTGAGGCATGGTCGACGCCGCCCCCCTCGTGCTCACGCTCCCCGACGGCGCCACCCGCGAGGTGGCCCCCGGTACCCTCGCCCGCGACGTGGTCGCGTCCATCGGGCCCCGGCTCCTCCAGGCCGCCATCGCCGTGGCGGTGGAGGGCGAGGTGCAGGACCTCATGACCCCCCTGCGCCGCAGCGGGGCGTTCCAGGTGATCACGGAGAAGGATCCACGGGCGCTGGCGGTGCTTCGGCACTCCGGCGCGCACATCCTCGCGACCGCCGTGCGGCGTCTGCGCCCCGACGCCAAGATCGGGTTCGGCCCCGCCATCGACGACGGCTTCTATTACGACTTCGAGGTCGCCAAGCCCTTCACGCCCGAGGACCTCGAGGCGTTCGAGGCCGAGATGCGGAAGGTCGTGGCGGAGAAATTCGCCTTCGTGCGGGCCGAGGTGACGCAGGCGGAGGCGAAGACCGTCTTCGCGGACGACCCGCTCAAGCTCGAGCGGCTCGCGGACTTCGAGGGCTCGGACGAGGTGATCTCCACCTACACCGACGGGCCGTTCACCGACCTCTGCCGCGGCCCGCACGTTCCCGACACCTCGTACCTCAAGCACTTCAAGCTCCTCTCCGCCGCGGGTGCCTATTGGCGCGGCGACGAGAAGCGGCAGATGCTGCAGCGCATCTACGCCACCGCCTTCTTCAAGAAGGAGGAGCTCGAGCAGCACCTGCACCGGCTGGAGGAGGCGCGCAAGCGCGACCACCGGGTGCTCGGCAAGCAGCTCGACCTCTTCCACTTCTTCCCGCACGCGCCTGGGGCGGCCTTCTGGACGCCGAAGGGGACGCAGCTCTGGAACACACTCGAGGGCTTCGTGCGCGAGCGGCAGCAGGACGCCTTCCTCGAGATCAAGACGCCGCTGATGTACCACAAGCGGCTCTGGGAGCAGTCGGGGCACTGGGGCAAGTACAAGGAGAACATGTTCCTCGTGCTCGACAACGAGACCGGGGAGCACGACTTCTCGCTCAAGCCGATGAACTGCCCGTCGCACCACCTGTATTACGCGTCGGACAAGCATTCGTATCGCGAGCTGCCCAAGCGCTTCGTCACCTTCGACGCGCTCCACCGGAACGAGGTCTCCGGGGCGCTCTCGGGGCTCACGCGGGTGCGGCAGTTCTCGCAGGACGATTGTCACGTGTACCTGCGCGAGGACCAGATCGCGGACGAGGTACGGTTCCTCACCGACTTCATCCTGTCGTACTACGACACCTTCGGGCTGGAGGCGCGGCTGAAGTTCGCGACGCGCCCCGAGCAGCGGATCGGCTCCGACGAGCTCTGGGACCGCGCCGAGGGGGCGCTGCGCGCGGCGCTCGAATCCACAGGCCGGCCGTACGAGCTCAAGGCGGGGGACGGCGCCTTCTACGGCCCCAAGATCGACTTCGATGTGCTCGACTCGATCGGGCGCGCCTGGCAGCTGGGCACCATTCAGCTCGACTACAACGCCCCGGAGCGCTTCGACCTCACCTACACGGGCGAGGACAACGCGGCGCATCGGCCGGTGGTGATCCACCGGGCCGTGAGCGGATCGTTCGAGCGCTTCCTCGCGATCCTCATCGAGCACTTCGCGGGCGCCTTCCCGGTCTGGCTCGCGCCGGAGCAGGTCCGCGTCCTCCCGATCTCCGACGAGGTGGCACCCTACGCGGCGCAGGTGACGGCGACGCTGAAGGCCGCCGGCGTTCGCGCGGTCCTCGACGACCGCGGCGACACGCTCAACTACCGCATCCGCGACGGCGAGCTGCAGAAGACGCCGTACATGCTGGTCCTCGGGAAGCGCGAGGCCGAGGCGGGGCAGGTGGCCATTCGCGTCCGCGGGGCCGGCAAGAAGCAGGAGGTCGTCGCCCTCGAGGCGTTCGTCGCCCGGCTCACCGAGGAGATCCGGACGCGCGCGCTCACGCCCTCCTCGGCGGGGGCCGAGGCGTGAGGTCTCGCACCGCGGCCCCCCTGGCGGTGGCGCTCGCGGTCATCCTCGCGCTACCGTCGGTCCTGCGCGCGCAGGCGCTCGAGCCGCCGCGCCTCGTGCCCGCCCGCGTCGCCGGCGAGGTGGTCGCGGGGACGTATGCGGGGATCGGCGGCTTCATCGTGGGCTCCTTCGTCGCGGAGGAGTTCGCCGCCGCCGTCGGCGCGCGGCACGAGACCACGCTCCGTCACTCCGGCTGGATCGGCGGCGCGCTGGGCGGTGGACTGGCGACGGCCGGCGCAGTGTACGGCATCGGCTCGATCGGGAATCAGGCGGGGGACTTCGACGTCACGGCCCTCGGGGCCGGCGTGGGGTTCGCCACCTCCCTCGGCCTCGCCCGCTTGCTCCTCGGCGCGGATGGCACGCTGCCCGAGGGGATGAGCACCCGCGCCCGCTGGGCCACCATCAACGCCCTCGCGCTGCTCCCGGCGCTCGGCGCGACCATCGGTTTCAATTCCACCAGACGCCTCCAACCCTGAGAGGACGGTCCAGATGTCCGACCGCACCCCCGTCATCGTCGCCGCGGCACGCACCCCCATCGGGCGCTTCCTCGGCGGATTGAGCTCGCTTACCGCACCGGACCTCGGGGCGGTCGCGATCCGGGCCGCCGTCGCCCGGGCCGGCATCGACCCGGCCGCGATCGGCGAGGTCATCATGGGCAACGTGCTGCAGGCGGGCGTGGGGCAGGCGCCCGCGCGGCAGGCCGCGATGAAGGCGGGGATCCCCGGGGCCGTCCCGGCGGTCACCGTCAACAAAGTGTGTGGGTCCGGCCTGCAGGCGGTGATGCAGGCGGCCCAGGCCATCCGCGCGGGCGACGAGCAGCTGCTGGTGGCCGGCGGTCAGGAATCGATGTCCAACGCCCCGCACTACGTGCGCGGGATGCGCACCGGGATCAAGTTCGGCGCGCAGACCATGGCCGATGGGCTCATCGCCGACGGCCTCTGGTGCGCCTTCCACGACCGGCACATGGGCGGGCACGCCGAGTACACGGCCAAGAAGGCCGGCATCACGCGGGCCCGTCAGGACGCCTTCGCGTTCGCCTCCCACCAGAAGGCCGTGGCCGCCATCGCCGCCGGGCGCTTCCGCGACGAGATCGTCCCCGTCGAGATCCCCGGGCGGAAGGGCCCCACCGTGGTGGATACCGATGAATCCCCGCGCGCCGACACCTCGCTCGAGGCGCTGGGCGCGCTCAAGCCCGCGTTCGGCAAGGACGCTCCGAAGGATATGACGCCCGCCGAGCTCACTGTGACGGCGGGCAACGCACCGGGGCTCAATGACGGCGGTGCCGCGCTGGTGGTCGCCTCCGAGGCGTATGCGCGGGCCCATGGTCTTCCGATCCTCGCCCGCATCACGGGCTACGCGTCCGGCGGTGGGGCGCCGGAGGATCTGTTCTTCGCGCCGATCGTCGCCGTGCGGAACCTGATGGCCAAGACCGGCGCGAGCATCGGGGACTACGACCTGATCGAGGCCAACGAGGCCTTCGCCTCGCAGGCCCTCGCCGACGGGGATGCGCTCGGGTGGGATCCCGACCGCGTGAACGTGC
>JBANGJ010000092.1:0-8223 GCA_037975505.1 Gemmatimonadota bacterium
CGCTCGAGCGCGGGGAGCTGTCCATCCAGCCACGCGGCCGTCGCGGCATCCTGCCAGAGCCGCCGCCGGACGAGCCGGTCCACCAAGTCCATCACGCGGTCCCGCAGGCGGGCGCGGCGCCGCGACTGCAACGTGCCGCTCCGCTCAAGATAGGCGAAGTGCCGATCCAAGGCGGCGACGAACTCCGGGAGCCCCTCGCCCGTCGCGCCGATCATGCGCAGCACCGGCGGTGTCCAGGTGTCGGCATCCCGCGCGGCCGCCTCCCGGGCGACGCGCTTGGGATTGAGCGCCTTGAGGTCCACCCCGTGGTGGGCCGGATGCTCAGCCGCCGCGGCGCCGCCGCGGAGACCCAGCATCACCTCGATGTCGTTCCGCAGGCGATCCGCCCCGGGGCGATCCGCCTTGTTCACCACGAAGCAGTCGGCGATCTCCATCACACCCGCCTTGAGGGTCTGGATCGCGTCCCCCGATTCCGGCACGAGGATCACCGCGCTCGTGTCGGCCAAGCGCGCGATGTCGAGTTCACTCTGCCCGACCCCGACGGTCTCCACGAGGATGCGGTCCATCCCGAACGCGTCGAGGACGTCGCAGACATCCCGCGTCATCGCGGCGAGCCCGCCAAGCGACCCGCGGGTCGCCATCGACCGGATGAAGACCTGCGGATGCAGGGCCACTTTTTCCATGCGGACGCGGTCGCCGAGGAGCGCTCCGCCGGTGAAGGGCGAGGTGGGGTCGACCGCGACGATCCCGACGCGCAGGCCGGCGTCCAGGAAGGTCTCGGCCAGCAGCGTGGTGAGCGTGCTCTTCCCCGCCCCCGGCGGCCCCGTGATCCCGATCCGGCGGGCGCGACCGACGCGCGCGTGCAGCCGCGCCGCGAGTGCCTCGCACCCCGGTCGCTGGTCCTCCACGATGCTCACGGCGCGCGCCAACGCCGCCTTTCGGCCGGCATCGAACCCGTCGAGGAGCGTCTGCAGGGCGTCTGTCATCGCTCGGGGTGGACCTCGTCGTGCTCGTCGTGGATGTCGCCGACGACCTCCTCCACGAGGTCCTCGAGCGTCACGAGCCCGACGGTCTCTCCCCCGGGCCCCTGAACGATGGCGAGGTGGCGCCGGTCGCGCAGCATGCGCCGCATGAGCGACTGACACGCCTCCTCCACCGTGGCGATCGCCACCGGCCGCAGAGCGCGCAACGGAGCGTCCGGGCGCGCGATCACGTCCCAGCTCGTCACCATCCCCTCCACCTGATCCAACGTCCCGCGGTACACCGGGAGGCGACTGAGCTTGGACTGCGCGACCAGCCGGGCCACCCCAGCAGGTGACGCGTCACGATCCACCGCGACGATCTCCGCCCGCGGGGTCATCGCCTCACCAACCCGCCGGGCCCCGAACTCGACGACGCCGCTGATGATCGCCCGCTCCTCGGGCGCCCCCACCCCCTCGACCTCTCCCTCGCGGAGCAGATCCTCCAGCGCCTCCTGCGTGGACGTCGTCGCGGCGGCGGGTCCGCCGCGTCGGGTGACGAGATGGGTGGCCAAGGCCGCCCAGGGCGCCACCATCCGGTCCGCCAGCCGGAGGGGCGGCCAGAGGAACGCGAGCGCCTCGGCGGGCCACCGGCGCGCGAGCGCCCGCGGCACCAGCTGGCCCACGACGAGCAACAGCGCCGCGGCCCACAGCCACGCGTTCACCACCGCCCAGAGGCCGTTCGCGATGTGCGACCCGAGCACGGCCCCGAGCGCGAAGACGGTCCCGGCGATCGCCGTCCCCGCGGCCAGCAGGAGCTGGTGGGGGCGTTCCAGGTACAATGTCGCCGTCGTCGCTCCGGCCAACTGCTGCTCCGCCCAGTGGCGGAGCCAGAGCCGGCTCACCGAGCGGAGTGCCGTCGCCGCCCCCGTGAAGACGGCGACCACGAGCACAAAGGGGAGTGTGAGGAGGAGCGCGCTCACGGGCGCTCTCCCCTCGGGGCCGTCGGCATCGGCTCGAGATAGACCCGCTCGATTCGGCGCCGAACGACCCGTTCCACCACGAGGCGATGCCCCGCCACCTCAAGCGATTCGCCGGGCCGCGGCACGCGCCCAAGCAGTTCCATTACGAGCCCCCCGACCGTGGTCACGTCATCGCGCGTGAGATCCTCGCCGAGCAGATCGGAAAGGGCCTCCAGCGTCACGCCGGCCCCGACCCAATAGCTCCCGCCCTCGCCCGGCTCGATGTCCGGACGCTCGGCGTCCCCCTCGTCCTGGATGTCCCCGACGATGAGCTCCAACGCATCCTCGAGCGTCACCAGCCCCGCCGTCCCGCCGAACTCGTCCACGACGATGGCGATATGCCGGCGCGAGCTCCGAAACTCGCGCAGTTGGGCCTCGACCATCTTGTTCCCAGGAATGAACAGCGCCGGGCGCACGAGAGTCCGCCACCCGCCGGCCGGCTCGACGTCATCCAACAACGCGACGAGGAGGTCCTTCGCGTAGAGGATCCCGACGACCTCGTCGATCGTCCCGTCGAACACCACGAGCCGGGCGTGCCGGGCGCTGCGGATGCGGTCCGCCACCTCAGACCAAGGCGTGTCGAGCGCGAGCCCGACGATGTCCACCCGCGGCACCATGATCTCGTGCACCTGCGTGTCGCCGAGCGCGAAGACGCCGTGGACGAGCACGCGCTCGCCCCCTTCCGCCTCGGCCTCCGCAGCCACCACGGCGCGGAAGCGTTCCACGGCGTCCTCGCGCCGGTCCTCATCCTCCGGCGACTGCGGGAGGAGCGCATCGAGGAACCGGTCCGCCCAGCGCCCGAACGCGACCACCGGGGCACAGACCACCTCTACCGCGCCAATCACGCCCAGCGTCCGCGCCAGACCGGCGGCCCCGGCCGCATCTCCGGCCTCGCGGGCCGCCACCTCGGAGAGCACCACCAGCGCCACGCCGAAACCGACCACCACCGGCGTCAGGTACCGCGCGGGCACCCACCCGGAGGTGAGCAACGCCATCGCCGTGGCGGCCCCCGCCAGCAGCTGGGCGAGGATGCGCCCGAACGCGAGCGCCCGATGCGCTCCCTCGCGGCGCGCGAGGAGCGCCGCGACCGCGGAGGATGGAGGCTCGTCCTCGTCGAGCCCGAGGAGCGCGCTGTCCGCGTAGGCACAGATGGCGGCGAGCAGCGTCGCACCGATCGCGAGGGCGGCGAACACGAGGCTCACGCGCGCATCACCCGGCGCAACAGCGCCTCCTGGCGACGCCACATCGGCGACGTGGTCCGTGCCTCTCCCTCTGGGTGATCGTATCCGAGCACGTGCAGCGCGCCGTGGACGACGAGCCGGAGCACCTCCTCCCGCACGGGGCGCCCGAACCGGCGCGCGTTGGCGGCGGCCACCTCGGCGCAGATGTACACATCGCCGATCACCGCCCCGCGCGGATCGCGGAAGCCGAACGTGATCACGTCCGTCGGCCCCGCGTGCCCCAGGTGCCGGCGATTCAGCGCGGCGATCATCCGCCGGCTCACGAAGGTGACCGAGAGGAGCGTGCGCGTCGCCCGCTCCGCGCGGAGCACCCGGACGGCGGCATCCGCGCACCGCGCACGGGCGACCGGGATGCGGACGCCGTCACACTGGACGGTCACCGCGGGTGCGGTCATGCGCCGGCGTCGCGGGCGTAGGCCGACACGATCTCGCGCACGAGGCGATGCCGCACGACGTCCACCTCGGTGAAGTAGTGGAACGCGATCCCTTCGATTCCCTGCAGGATACGCTCCACCTGCAACAGGCCACTCTCCTCCCGCTTCGGGAGGTCGACCTGCGTCTTGTCCCCCGTGATCACCGCGCGCGAGTTCACGCCGAGGCGCGTGAGGAACATCTTCATCTGCGCGTTGGTGGCGTTCTGTGCCTCGTCGAGGATCACGAAGGCATCGGCGAGCGTGCGACCGCGCATGTACGCCAGCGGGGCGATCTCGATGACGCGCGTCTCGAGGGCCCGGGCCACCCGCTCCGGCGGCATCAGATCGTCGAGCGCGTCGTACAACGGACGGAGATACGGATCGACCTTCGCCTGCATATCCCCGGGCAAGAAGCCGAGGGACTCCCCGGCCTCGACGGCGGGCCGGGCAAGCACGATGCGACGGACGCGCTTGCGCGCGAGCGCATCCACCGCGGCCGCGACCGCGAGGTAGGTCTTGCCGGTGCCGGCGGGCCCGATGCCCACGACAATCTCGTGGTCCATCAGCCGCTGCAGGTACTCGGCCTGCCCCTGGGTCTTGGGTTGGATGACCTTCCGCACCCCCGGGAGCACGATGCGCCCTGGCGTCCCCGCCTCGCGCGCCGGACCCTCGAGGGAGAACCGCAGCACATCGTCCGGGTCGAGCGGGAGGCGCTGGCGCGCCTGCTCGATCATCCGGGTCGCCACGCTCACCGCGCGCTCCACGGCCTCTGCGGCGCCGGCGACGGCCATCGCATCACCGCGCAGCGTCACCCGCACCGGGTAGAGCTTCTGCAGCTCGGCGAGGTTCGCATCGCCGGGACCCGCGAGCGAGAGCAGGTCGGCGCCCTCGGTGGAGAGCCGGACCGTCGTGTCACCCAGCGAGACCCCGTCCGTCATGCTCACTCCACCGTCCGGATGTGCAATTCGTCTAGGTCGGCCGCCGGCACCGGACTCGGGGCCCCCTCGAAGAGCGCGCGCGCCGCCGTGGTCTTTGGGAACGCGATCACGTCACGCAGCGAGGTGGCGCCGGCCAGCAGCATGGCAATCCGGTCGAAGCCGAAGGCGATGCCGCCGTGCGGCGGTGCGCCGGCGCGCAACCCCTCGAGCAAGAAGCCAAACCGACGCTCCTGATCCACGGGGTCCCCGATGCCGAGGAGGCCGAACATCCGCGCCTGCGTGGCAGGGTCACT
Organism: Gemmatimonadota bacterium; assembly: GCA_037975505.1. Lineage (GTDB taxonomy): Bacteria > Gemmatimonadota > Gemmatimonadetes > Gemmatimonadales > Gemmatimonadaceae > Pseudogemmatithrix. The sequence continues at coordinate 4,867 of JBANGJ010000092.1, forward strand.
GGTGCGGATGCTGCCCCCACCCAACTCCATGCCGTTGAGCACGCAGTCGTACGCGAGGGCGCGCCACGAGGCGGGGTCAGTCGGACGCGCCGCCATGTCCTCCGCGTTCGGCGCCGTAAACGGGTGGTGCACCGCGGCCAGCGCGCCCGTCTCCGGATCCTGATCGAACATCGGGAAGTCGAGCACCCAGAGGAACCGCCGCTCCGCCGGATCCGCCAGTCCGAGCCGAGCGGCGCACTCCTGCCGCACGCGATCGAGGGCCGGGCTCGAGATGCGATCCGCGGCGGCCACCGCCAGGAGCAGTTCGCCCTCCGCGACGCCGAGCGCCGCTTGCGCCTCCGGCGAAAGAAACTTCGCGAGCGGCCCCTCAAGGCCCCCCGCCCCGGCCTTGAGGCGAATCAGGCCACCGGCCCCCGCGTGCTTCGCGATGGCCTCCAGTTCATCCACCTGCTTGCGGCTCCACGCCGCCCCACCGGGCACGCGGATGCCACGCACCCGTCCGCCGGCGGCCAGCGCGGCCGTGATGATGCCCGACTCGCTGCCCGCGAAGTGCACCGAGAGGTCCTCGATGACCAGCCCATAGCGCAGGTCGGGGCGATCGCACCCATACCGCTCCATCGCCTCGGCGTAGCTCATCCGTGGGAACGGCGTCGCGACGGTCACGCCCCCTTCGGCCCAGAGGGCCTGCACCAGCCCCTCGGCCATCGCGATGATGTCCTCGCGCGTGATGAACGAGGCCTCGATGTCGATCTGCGTGAACTCCAGCTGCCGGTCGGCGCGGAGGTCCTCGTCGCGGAAGCAGCGGGCGACCTGGAAGTACCGGTCGAACCCCGCGCACATGAACAGCTGCTTGTAGATCTGCGGCGACTGCGGAAGCGCATAGAACTCGCCCGCGTGCACACGACTCGGCACCAGGAAGTCGCGCGCGCCCTCGGGCGTCGGCTTGGTCAGGATCGGGGTCTCGAGCTCCAGGTACCCCGCGTCGCTCAGGTAACGCCGCGTCACCTGCATCAGCCGATGACGCAAGACGAGGGCCTGATGGAGCTCGTCACGCCGGAGGTCGAGCACGCGATGCCGGAGGCGAAGCTCCTCGGCGGGCGGCTTACCGTCCTTGATGGGCGCGACCGGAATGGCGGGGGTGACCGCAGGGCCCACCACGCGGATGGCCGTGGCACGGACCTCCACCTCACCGGTGCCCATCTCGGGGTTCCACATCGTCCGGGGCCGCTCGGCGACCACGCCCGTGACCATCACGACGCTCTCCACCCCCACCGCCGCCGCGGCTGCGATCACCTCCTCGGGGGTGAACGCCGGATCGAAGGAGCATTGGATCACGCCCTCGCGGTCGCGCAGATCGAGGAAGACGAGCCCCCCCAGGTCGCGGGAGCGATGCACCCACCCGCCGAGGGTGACCTGCGCCCCGACGTCGTCACGGCGGAGGGCACCGCCGAGGTGGGTACGGAGGGTGGTCGGAAGCGAGGCGGCAGGCGTAGGGGTCACGAAGAGGAGGCGTCGCGTCGCGACAGAGAGGGCGTGGACGAGCGAAACGCGACGAGCAGCCCGAGCAGGGCGCCGGTCGCATCGGCGACCCAATCCGCCACGCTGGCGGACCGGCCTGGGATGAACGACTGATGCCACTCGTCGAGCCCACCGAAGACGGCCAGGGCGGCCCACGCGAGCAGCAGCCGCGATCCCGATCGCGGATAACGGCTCGCGCCGAGCGTCAGAAAGGCGAACACGCCGTACATCGAGAGGTGAACCACCTTGTCAGCGCCCGCGACGGCCACGACGGGCACACGCGGCCACGACGTCAGCAGCAGGATGACACCTGCACACACGAGCGCCGGGCGGAACCGAGGCTCCCGGAGCACCGAGGTGAGGGGGGTAACCGCGTGTCGCATCGAACGGGTAAACCTAACGGGGAAGCGGACTTGGTGGTAGCGGCGCACGTTGACCCGTGCCTGGCGTCCGGGTACTCTGCAAGATGCAGAATCTGCTCGACTTGCCGCCCGCCGAGGCGGAGCGCGTCCTCCGGGAATTCGCGGTGGCCAATGGCCAGCCGGCCTACCGGGGCGGACAGGTGGTCAACCACCTCTGGGGCAAGGCGGTGCCGTCGTTCGAGGCGATGACCGACCTGCCCCTCCCCTTCCGCACGGCACTCGCCGCCGCCTTCGAGCTCCCCCGCCTCACCCTCGTGGCGCAGCAGGCATCGGTCGACGGGACCCGCAAGTTCCTCTTCCGCCTCCACGACGGGCAGACGATCGAGACCGTCGCCATCCCGGACGACGACCGGATGACGTTGTGCATCTCGTCGCAGGCGGGGTGTGCACTGCAGTGCGCGTTCTGCGCGACCGGTGCGATGGGCTTCGTGCGGAACCTCGCCGTGTACGAGATCGCCGGGCAGGTGCGGGAGCTCGCGCTGCTCGACCCGCCCATCCGCGCGACGAACATCGTGTTCATGGGGATGGGCGAACCCCTGATGAACTGGAAGGCGGTCGAGCACGTGCTCACCATCCTGAATGACGCGAAGGGCTTCGGAATCGGCGCGCGCCACATCACCGTCTCCACCGTCGGCATCCTGCCGGGCATCGTCGCGCTGGGGCAGCGCCGGGAACAGTTCCGCCTGGCCCTCTCGATTCACGCCCCGTCCGATGCGCTCCGGCAGGACCTGATGCCCGTGAACACCAAGTATCCGCTGGCCGACGTGATCGCGGCGGCCGCGGCGTTCGACCGTCGCGTGACCTTTGAGTACGTGATGCTCGGGGGCGTCAACGATCAGCCGACGCACGCGGACCAGCTCGCCGCCCTCGCGCGGCGCTGTCAGGCGTTCGTGAACCTGATTCCCCTGCACCCGGGCGGCGCGATGGGCTTCACGCCGACCTCCCCCGAGGCCATCGCGAAGTTCGCCCGCCGGATCCGCGGGCACGGGGTCGAAGTGGCCATCCGGAAGAGCCGCGGCAAGGACATCGCGGCGGCGTGCGGCCAGCTACGGGTTGAACGGCTCCGGCGGCGGCCGCCAACGGCGACCGACGATGATGGTGAGGTCCAGGTCGCGTGAGGTGTCGGGCCGCGCGATGAGGCGCGCCCCGCCGAGCGCGGTCACCGCCCACGCGCCCCAGTCCATCCGCCCCGACCGCACATAGACGACTGAGCTGTCGGCCTCGGCGTCCCCGTTGCCCGAGGCCACCACGTCGAAGCCCGCGTCCCGCATCGCCCGAGTGGCGCGGCGCGCGAGGCCCCGCACCGCGGTGCCGTTCAGGACCTCCACGCGGACCCGCGTGCCCTCTGGCACCACGCGCTCCACCGGGCTCGATGCGACGACCTCCGACGCCTCCGGCTCGGAGGCGGACTGGACCG
>JBANGJ010000015.1:0-5881 GCA_037975505.1 Gemmatimonadota bacterium
GGGCGGGCGAGCATGGGGTCAGCGCCGCCCGCGTAGACGATGGCGCCAGGGATGAGGCGGGACCACGCCTCGAACGAACCCCACGCCTTCCCATCGTGTAGGTGCCCGTTGAACCGAGTGAACGCACGCAGGACGGTCAGCGCGGCCACCACGAGGCGAGGGCGCTCGGACATGATCCAGTCGAACAGGTGCGGGTGTCGGAAGTCGACGCGGTCCTCGGGGTTCTCGAGTGGACTTTCCAGACGGGCGAGCAGGACGCGCCGCACGGTGTCCTCCCCCATCGTAAGGTTGTTGCCGCTGGCCATGATGACGCCGCCCCACGGCAGACGCTTCATCTCGGTGCGCCCCAGGATTCGAAGCTCGACGGCATCGCGTGCGGTGATGCACTGGTCAAGGTCCCCGCCACCGAACTCGACGCCGGCGGGCACGTTGTCGAACAGGACGAGTCGTGCACCGGCAAGGGCGTACGCGCTGAGGATCTTGCCGAGTTCGTCGGGGTCGGATGGCCAGGACTTGCGGGCCGCGGAACGCCCGAGCGCCACGGCAGAGACGGCGTCGGCCTGGAGCGTCTTCCCCGAGCCGCGCGTCGTGGCATCGAACAGGAACGCCGGGCACGAGCCGAGGATCGCCGAGCGTCCGATGACGGTGAGGATCGCCGCGATCGGCACCATGCGCGCGGCATCGTCGACGTAGGGGAAGTCGGCGAAGACGTCCACGAGCTCGGCGAGAGCAGCAGCGGCGTCCTCTTGCGTGGGCGCAGATGGCACCGTGGGGAACTCGCACGACGGGCGATAGACGTAGCCGGTGGCGACATCGTATCCAGGCGTCTGAAGGATCGATCCGTCAGGCCTGAGGATCGGCGTCTCGCTGACGGCGGTGAGGTGGCGCAACGGCCACTGACCTCGGGCGAGCAGGGCGTTCACCACGAGGGCAGACGGCACCGTCGGGATCCACTCGATCGGCGGTGCACGTCCGCCCGCATCCACCACCATCGACTGAGCCTTGGACAGAGGCTTCTGCTTGACGAACCGAATCAGCCGACAGAGTCGCTCCGTCATGGTGGCGGACTCGACGGGCACGATCACCGGTGACGACTCGGCGAGCGGCGCACGCTCGCCCTCCTCGGGAGGCAGGGCGGACACGATCGTGACGAGCTGTTTCGCGCGAACGTACAGCCCACGATCGAGGTGCAGCAGGTCGGCGATAGCGTCGATGGTCTGATGGGGTTTCGTACCCTCGACGCGGATCTCCGGCCGATCGTCCGAGTCGTCGAAGTCGAGCGGCGGCGGCTGATCCACGGGGCCTCCTTTGATAAGTTGCAGTGTCACCGTGCCGCCTCCTCGAGCGCACGAAGCGCCTCTTCTACCGAGCGGACGCAGGCATAGAACCCGCCCGCTGCCGTCCACGCTGCGCCCCACGCCCGTTGCTCTGGGCTGAGCCGTCCGACATGCGTCTTCACCTCGAGCGCGAACCCGCGACCGGACGGACGAAGGATCCCCACGAGGTCAGCACCGCCGAGGCCAAGGCCAAACTTGATGCGCCCGATCTGCCCGGTGTTGTTTCGCCAGAGCAGAGCGCGTCCGGTGAGCGCCACCGCGTCGTGGATGGCGAGTAGGATCCTGGTCTCGCTCATGCCGCCACCCCCGCGCGATCGGCCTCGGCGCATGCCCGAATCCACGCGTGTGCGTCGGGCTCAGCGCCGTAGACGTGGCGCCACTTGTAGCGAACGGATGAGCGCTTGTGCCCCTTGGCGTCAGCCGCGCAGAGCCACCGCACGAGCGTCTGGAACCGCTGCTCTGGCCCCTGAGCGATCATGCGCGCGTACTTCACCATCGGCGCGTTGACGATCACGCTCGCAGTCGAGGCGTCGTCGCCAGCCTCTGGCGCATATCCACACACGCACGGGTAGCCCTCGGGGCCGAGCGCTTGCGAGCAGACGCGGCACTTGGCCACCTCGGAGATCGCGATGCCCTTCCCGGTGAGCGAGTAGGCCCGCTCATCCTCCGGCATCATGTGGACATGCGAGACGCCGCGGAGGTCGATCAGCATCGCCCGCTTCTTGGATCGGTGCGGACGCAGCACGCGCCCCACCATCTGAAGGTAGATCCCCGCCGTGCTCGCCCCCCGCGCGAGGATGCACACGGATGCCTGGGGCAGGTCGGTGCCTTCGGTGAAGATGTAGACGTTCGCCAGGATGCGCACGACGCCCTGCCGAAAGAGCTCGATGGCCACGGCCCGCTCGTCCGGCTTGGTCCCCGCGTGGATGCAGACGGTGCGGATGCCGGCAGCGGTGAACTGGTCGGCGTAGCGCTGCGACTCATCGACGGACTTGGCGAACAGGAACCCCTGCTCTCCAGGCGCATCGGCGAGGTACGCGTCGAGCGGTTCGCGCGCGAGCTGGTTTGGCTTCAGCAGTCGCTCGGGCCTGGACACCTCGCACGGCACGAGGTGCCCGTCTGCGGTGAGTGCGCGCACGGTAGTGCCAACCACGATCCGATCGAACAGCGGCCCGAGCCCAGAGCCGTCCCCTCGTTCCGGCGTGGCAGTGAGGCCGAGCGTGCGGGTGTCGGGGTACGCGGCGAGGAGCGCAGCCCATGATGGGGCAGCCTCGCTCGCATGGTGGCATTCGTCCCAGACGAGCAGGTCGGCGCGCGGACGGTGGGATCGAGCGAGCAGCGTCTGGATCGAGCACACCTGAATCGGTGCCGCCGAGTCGATCGGCCACGCGCTGGAGGCCGCGACGACGCCGACAGGAAGGCCATGGTCGTGCAGCGTCTTGGCCGTCTGTTCGATCAGCTCCGTGCGGTGCGCGAGCCACACCACCGAGCGCCCGCGCAGGATCGAGCGCTCGACGATCGCCGCGCCGATTCGGGTCTTGCCGCCACCAGTGGGGACGACGAGGACGACGCGCTTTCCACCCTCGAGCATGGCAGCCCGGACACCGTTGACCGCCGAGACCTGGTAGTCGCGCAGGTCGATCATAGGAGCTGTCCGATCGCCATGGTCCCGCGATCGAGCGCCTGCCGGATCTTCCGGCGCAGCGCGTGCTCGGACCACGGGGGCGAGCACCGCTGGTTCCAGGCGCTGAGGAGCGCGAAGGCTGCGTTCTCGTCGAGGGCGAACCCGCGCACGAGACGCTGCGCGACGAGGAACGTGGTGTTGTGCCCGCCCTGCCCAGAGATCGCCGGCGCGCACGCGGCGAGGTACTTCTCCGCGCGCGCAACGATCCGCTGCCGCTCGTGCATGCTGCCGCCGAGGTTGCGGTTTCGCGTGAGGTCCAGCGCCTGGAGCGCGGGCGGAAGCTCCGGCTCTTTCGGCACGGCCTCGAGCGCGCCATCCACGTCGATCGGATTCCCGCACCCCTCGGCCCAAAGGAACTCGGCCTTCGGCGCGCAGGCGGGCAAGTACCAGAAGCGGGACGGATCCTTCGCCTGGCCATCTACGGTCAGCCCACCACGCTTGACGACGCCTTCGCAGAAGCGCCAGACGCGGTAATACTCGTCCGCGGTGACGGGCCGCGACAGACGGAGGAACGCGCGCGCACGGATCGCGTCCGGCTGAGAACGCCAGGTGGTGTGGATGAAGCACGCAACGGACTGGAAGTTCGCGACGAGCGTTTTCCAATCCGGAACGCCCTTGTCCAGATCGAGGCCCACCGCGTGCACGCGCTCGACGTTGGCCAGGAGCCGGCGGTTCGGCGTAAAGCTCGCGAACGAGAACCCCGGCGCGTCCTCCTTGCGCCGCACCTCTCGCCGCTGCGCCAGACGCTTGACCAGGGCCGGCCACTCCACGGTGTAGCGGGTGCCGGTGGCGAACTCGCCGGGAGGGAAGTAGGTGATCGAGATGCTCATCGCACCGCTCCCAGGAGTGAGAGTTGCCCAGCGCGCATAGCCTGCAGCGTGCTATCTGCCTCCTCAGCCCAGAGCCGCTCGCAAGCGATCTCAAAATAGTTCGGGGCCTTCTCGATGCCGATGAAGCGTCGACCGAGGCGAAGGCACGCTACGCCCGTGGTGCCGCTGCCAGCGAAGGGATCGAGAATGGTTTCGCAGCGATCGGTGAAGAGTGAGACCAGCTCCACCATGAGAGATCGCGGCTTCTGTGTTGGGTGTGAATGTCCGCCGCCACTCCCGCAACGCTCAACGGCATGGCGAATGGCGGCCGACTGCGGGTTGTTCACGGCTTCACCTCCCGAACGAGCTTGGCAGCGATGGCCATGCGGTCTCGGCTGATGCGCTGCGCTCGAGCGTTGTCGCAGCCGCCTGGACCAGACGCGTAGAACGCGACGGGATGAGCCGGACAGATGCGCATCGACTCTCGGAGCATCGCCATCCCAACGCGGACGCATGCGACAGGATCCGCAGCGAGCTCGGGACGACGGTTCACCTGGAGGAGGCAGTAGTCGCCGGTCCTGCTCGTCACGTCATTGCGGAACGATGACTCTCGAAAGGCGATGGCCACGACGAGAGCTGCCGTGCGGAGCTTGCTCTCGTCATCGCGGAACAGGGGGCGTTCCTCGAGCACCACGGAGGCGATGGCTCCGGCGTTCGCGAGGTGATCGCGACCAGGCGCCAGCGAGTTCATCGCGGCCAAGACGAATAGGACGACGAGCATCAGTGCATCCCTTCCACACGCACCACGGGGTACGGACCAGACTCTTCGTTCGCCGTCTCCGCGATGACCGCCTCGAGATCCCGCAGCCACATCTCGCGCCGGACAGCGTCATGCCACCCGCGCATGAACGGGTTGAGCAGGATGAGCCTGAGCATCCAGTCGGCGAGGCCGCGGACGGAGCGTTCGCGGTGGCTCATCGCTTCCCCTCCTTCTCGAGGCGCACGCGCGCCAGATACCTGCTGATTGCCAGGCTGCCCTTCGAGCGGATCCGCCAAAGCTTCGTGAGCATCGTCCAGACGGTGTCGCAGACCGCGTCGTCGTCATCCGCGAAGAACGAGACGTTCGAGATGGTCCCGGTGGCCTCAAGGTCCGACTCGGCTTCCTCGTCAGGCTCCGGCGATTCGCGAAAGCGTCGCGAATGACCGTTGTTTGTCGGCGGTCGATTCGGATCCGGGTCGATCGCGTACTCCTGGAGCAGCGATGCGACTCGCCTGTTGTCGAAGGCGCGCTTGTGCAGATCCGATATCGCCGACGCCTCGATTTGCCGAGCGCGCTCCCTCACGATGTTGAGGACCTCGCCAACCGTCTCCAGCTTCACCCCACCGGCATCTGCGATGTCGAGCGTGCATGAGTGTTCGGCGGGCACGTCCTCCGGCTCGACACCTGGGAACGTGAACGTGATGGATCCCGTTTTGGGGTTCACGTCGAGGTAGGCGTTGTGCCGGCATCCGACCCACGGGCAAGGACGCTCCGCATCGATGCAATCCCCACGCGTTGACGGACGCATTGGCAGCGGGCCGCTCTCGTCGTTGACGAGAGGCAGTCGAAACATTGCCTTGGTGGAGATCGTCCGCGCCGACATCAGGGCGACTTTCCTCCGCCGATGGCAGCGAGTTCGCGGCTCATCTCCGCGATGGCCGTGTCGATCCGCCAGTCCTCGACGTCTGGCATACGCGCAGCGCGAACCGTGTTGAGCGCCTTCGTGACGAGCTGTCGAAGCGCACGATTCTCGGCAAACACGGATGCCTGGTCGTGGGGGTGGACATCCGGATCATCGGACATCCCCGTAAGTGGGGATATGAGCCGAAGGCCTCGAGCGCGGAAGTCAGTGGATTGTAGGTATCCCTTCCGCTCCAAAGCGCGGAGGTGGTCGGCGACACCGTTCGTTGAACGGATCCCCATGTGCGCGCCAATCTCGCGTACCGTCGGCGGGTACCCTTTCGATGCGATGTGGTCGCGGATGAACTGGAGAGCCATCCGCTGTCGCTCA
>JBANGJ010000166.1:0-7634 GCA_037975505.1 Gemmatimonadota bacterium
CGCTCCTGCAGCCGACGATGGATCCCGTGTTCGACACGCGGGCCTCGGCCGATGTCCTGCTCGCGGTCGCCAAGGGCGACGCGCAGCTCGCCTCGCGATTCGGCTTCGCGGACTACCGGGCCTGGATCGCCAGCCGCATCGGCGGGAACTCGGCCCTCAAGGACGCGCTCCCCTCGGCGATGATCCGCGGCACCGCGGCGTCCCGCACCGGGTCGCGTGCCTCGACGGCGCCCGCCAAGGCCCCTGCGCAGCAGGGGGCGTACTTCCTCGTCGCATATCCGTCGCCGACCCTCGGTGACGGGCGCGGCGCCAACAAGCCCTGGCTCCAGGAGCTTCCGGACCCCGTCACGAAGATCTGCTGGCAGACCGTCGTCGAGATGCACCCGGAGACGGCGCGTAGCCTCGGCGTGGTCGACGGTGACCTCGTCACGGTGAAGACGGCCGCGGGCGAGCTCACCGCGCCGGCCTTCGGCTACATCGGCCTCCGGCCGGACACCATCGCGGTCGGGCTCGGGCGCGGCCACACCGCCGCCGGCCGCTACGCCGAGGCGGGTGAGAACGCCTGGGCGCTCCTCGCGTCGGCGGAGGACCGCGCGGGCGGCGCCGCCCTCGCGGCGACCAAGGCGGACGTGACCAAGGCGGACGGCGCCTCGCGCCGGCTCGTCACCACCGAGGGTTCCGGCCGGCAGCACGGCCGGGAGATCGCGCGGGCCACGACCGTCGCGGCGCTCCTCGCGGGCGAGGGGGAGCACCCGCACACGTTCGACGGGCAGGCGAGCGGCGCCTTCCTCCCCGGCCTCCGGTCGCCGACGGCGAACGATGCGCAGGGTGACCTTGGCGTCCCGAACTCCAAGGACAAGGGGCAGTACGACCCCGACCACTGGTCTGGCGCGGCGCGCCGCCGGTGGGCGATGACGATCGATCTCGCCAAGTGCACGGGCTGCTCGGCGTGCATGACGGCCTGCTATGCGGAGAACAACATCCCGACGGTCGGCGCCGCCTGGCAGGGGCCGGTGTTGCTGCCGGACCGGACGGGCTTCGGTGCCAACATCACGCGCAGCCGCGAGATGGCGTGGATCCGCCTCGAGCGGTACTGGGAGCTCGATCGGGAACCGAAGGACGTGGTCTTCGACCCGGAGCACCCGGACTTCGAGACCCGCTTCATCCCGATGATGTGCCAGCACTGCGGCAATGCCCCGTGCGAGCCCGTCTGCCCGGTGTACGCCACGTACCACGCGCCGAACGGCCTCAACGTGCAGGTCTACAACCGCTGCGTCGGCACGCGGTACTGCTCCAACAACTGCCCGTACAAGGTCCGCTACTACAACTGGTTCGGGTACGGCGACCCGTCGCGCACGCAGTACGCGTTCCCGGAGCCGCTGCACTGGCAGCTGAACCCGGACGTGACGGTGCGGCAGAAGGGCATCATGGAGAAGTGCTCGTTCTGCGTGCAGCGCATCAAGGAGGCCGAGCACCGCGCCGCGCTCGAGCAGCGGGCGACGGTGGGCGAGGACGGCGTGCGGAACGACGGCCTCCGGCCGGACGAGTTCACGACGGCGTGCGCGCAGGCCTGCCCGTCCCGGGCGATCGTGTTCGGCGACGCGGCGGACGAGAACTGGTCGGTGGCGAAGTGGGCGAAGGACCGCCGCGCGTACCACGTGTTCGAGGAGCTCAACACCTTCACCGCGGTGGTCTACTTGCAGAAGGTCAACCATCCGGCGCCGTCGGCGTCGGCCACGGCATAAGGAGGCGCGGACCATGGCCACTCTCGCGCACCCCGACGAGCCGCGGCGCCCGAACATCGCGTCGGCGGACATCCAGCTTCCCGCGGTCACCAGCTACGAGCAGGTCGACAACGAGATCCTCGCGATCCTCAAGCCGACCAAGGCGTGGTTCGGGGCCCTCCTGATCGCGTTGACCTGCCTCGGTCTCGGCGCCTTCTCCTGGATCTACCAGATCCACGAGGGCCTCGGCGTCGCCGGGTACAACCCGCCCGTGATGTGGGGCGTGTACATCATCACCTTCGTGTTCTGGGTGGGTATCGGCCACGCCGGGACGCTGATCTCGGCGGTGCTGTACCTCTTCCGGGCCGGCTTCCGCACCACGATCTACCGCGCCGCCGAGGCGATGACGGTGTTCGCGGTGATGACGGCGGGCCTCTTCCCGATCATCCACATCGGGCGGCCCTGGAAGTTCTTCTGGCTGATCCCGTACCCCAACTGGCGGCTCATCTGGCCGAACTTCAAGTCGCCGCTGGTGTGGGACGTCTTCGCCATCACGACGTACCTGACCATCTCGACGACGTTCCTCTTCGTCGGCCTGATCCCGGACATCGCGGTCCTCCGCGACCGGGAGACCAACCCGATCCGGCGCCGGATCCTCGGCCTGCTCTCGTTCGGGTGGCGGAACACCGAGCGCGAGTGGCGCCATTTCGCCCGCGCCTACCTGTTCCTCGCGGCCTTCTCGACGCCCCTCGTGCTCTCGGTGCACTCGGTCGTGTCGTTCGACTTCGCGATGGGCATCGTGCCGGGCTGGCACACGACGATCTTCCCGCCCTACTTCGTCGCCGGCGCCATCTTCTCCGGCTTCGCGATGGTGTGGACGATCATCATCCCGATGCGTCGCTGGTTCGGCCTGCGCCACTACGTGACGCTGAACCACCTCGACGCCTCGGCGAAGATGGTGCTGTTCACGTCGCTGGCGGTCGGGCTCGCCTACCTCATCGAGTTCTTCATCGCCTGGTACGGCGGCGTGCCGGCCGAGCAGGACTACTTCTGGAACCGCGTCTTCGGGCAGTGGTGGTGGGCGGCCTGGATCATGCTCACCTGCAACATGATCCTCCCGCTCTCGCTGTTCTCCCAGAAGCTCCGGCGCAACCCAACCTGGCTCTGGATCCTCTCGATCTTCATCAACATCGGGATGTGGTTCGAGCGCTTCGTGATCGTGGTGCCGTCGCTCTCGCACGACATGGAGCCCTGGCAGTGGTCGAGCTATGTGCCGACCTGGGTGGACTACGGGCTGCTGATCGGGTCCTTCGGCTGGTTCTTCATGTGGTTCCTCCTGTTCCTCAAGCAGCTGCCGGTGATGGCGCTGGCCGAGATCAAGGAGATCATCCCGCCGAAGATGAAGCACACCTCGCACCACGGGGGGCACTGAGATGCGCGGGATGCTGGGAGTCTTCGCTGAGCTCGACGCGACGGTCGAGGCGATCGAGGCGCTCAAGAAGGGGAAGGTGGGGGACCTCACGGTCTTCTCGCCGACGATCCGCCACGAGCTCGAGCACGCCGTGCACCCGCCGATGAGCGGCGTGCGCAAGTTCACACTCGTCGGCGCCCTCTGCGGCGTGACGTTCGGCTACTGGATCGCGATCTGGGGCTCGAACTACTGGCCGCTGGTGGTGGGCGGCAAGGCGATCTCCACCTGGGTGCCGTACACGGTGTTCGGGTTCGAGGTCATGGTGATGGTCGGGGCCCTCTCGACCGTCTTCGGGATGTTCTATCTCGCGGGGGTGCCGCGCCTGACGATGACCGTCGGGTACGACTCCCGCTTCAGCCACGGCAGCTACGGGGTGTTCTGCGAGTGCCCTCCGGAGAAGCAGGCCGAGGCCGAGTCGATCCTGCGCCGCTGCGGCGCGGTGGAGGTGCGCGGTGAGCAGTGAGCGTGGTAACCCCATCCGGCGCCTCGTCGCCGTCCTCGCGCTGCCCGTGCTCCTCGGGGCGTGCACGCAGGAGGAGTGGCTGACCGACATGAAGCAGCAGCCGTCGGTCGGTCCATGGCAGATCGCGACCTTCGACACCGCGGCCGCGGAGAAGACCCCGTCGCGCGGGAACCCCAGCGGCTCGGTGCCCGTCACCGGCGCGGTGGTCACGGCGTGGCAGGTCTCCTACCAGCCGTTGCCCGCGACCATCGATTCGATGTCGGGGCTCTCGAACCCGGTCGCGGCCGATGCCCGGTCGCTCGAGAACGGGCGGAAGCTCTACAGCATCAACTGCGCGGTCTGCCACGGCAGCCTGGGCGACGGGAAGGGCGGTCTGGCCCAGCTGAACCCGGCCTACGCCTTCGCGCCGAGCCTGCTCGCGGAGTCGGCGCTCGGGCGCACGGATGGCTACATCTTCGGCATGCTCCGGAACGGTCGCGGCCTGATGCCGTCGGCCAATCGGATCCCCGAGGCGATGCGCTGGGACGTCATCAACTACGTGCGCGGCCTGCAGGGGCGCTATCCGGTGGACACCGGGGCGGTCGGTTTCCCTGGCCAGACGGGGACCGCGCTCCCCGGGCACTCGGTGCTCGGCCCGACGGTCCCGGCGGCGTTCCGGAAGCCCAGCACGGCCGGCATCACGCCGAAGGCTGAGGCGGCGGGACATGGTGAGCACGGCGCCCCGGCGAAGGCCGAGGGTGGGCACAACGGAGGTCACGAATGAGCGGCCAGCACCACTACTCCCCACCGCGCGACGAGCTCGTCGGTGTCCTCAAGACCAAGACCATCCCGGCGCGCTTCACCACGGCCGCGCTCGGGCTCGCCGTCTTCGGCATCGGGCTCTTCGTGGTCGGCGCCGCCACCGGCGTCGAGCGCGCCTGGCGCGCCTTCCTGCTCAACTGGCTCTTCTTCACGACCATCGCCAGCGCCGGCGTGATGTTCGTGGCGGTGCAGCGCATCGTGACGGCACGTTGGTCGCGCGGTGTGATCCGGTTCCTCGAGGGGTTCGCGGCCTTCCTCCCGTTCGCGGCGGTGGGCCTGCTCGTCATCATCTTCGGCGGGCGCAGCCACCTGTATCCCTGGTGGGAGCTCGTCGGCACGGGCACGCTGATCCCGGAGAAGGAGACCTGGTTCAATCACGGGTTCTTCTATGCGCGGTCGATCATCGCCTTCGGGGCGCTGGTGACGCTGCAGCTCTGGTATGTGTGGACCTCGCTCCGTCTCGATGTGGGCGTGACCCCGGAGTTCGGGGCGAGCTGGGCCGCCGGGCTGCGCGCCCGGATGCGCGCCGGGTTCGGTGAGGAGCGCCGGGAGCTGCACTCGACGCATTCGCTGCAGGGGAAGCTCGCCGTCGCCATGGCGCTGGTCTTCGGCTTCGGTTGGTGCATCCTCGCGTGGGACCACTCGATGTCCCTCGATTACCACTTCTTCAGCACGATGTACGGCTGGCAGGTCTTCATGGGCGGGTGGCTGGTGTCGCTCATGGTGTTCGCCGTGCTCGTCCGCTGGTGGAAGGGGCAGTTCCCCGAGTTGCCCGAGCTGATCACCGAGAAGCATTACCACGACATCGGGAAGCTCTGCTTCGCCTTCACGGCGTTCTGGGGGTATCTGACCTTCTCGCAGTTCGTCATCATCTGGTACGGGAACCTCGCGGAAGAGACGCACTTCTTCACGCTGCGCCTCACCGGGGCCTGGACCACCACGACGCTCCTCGCGGGGATCCTCACCTTCGTGGTGCCGTTCTTCGGCCTCCTCTCGGTGAAGGCCAAGGTCTATTCGCCGACGATGATCCTCTTCGCCACCTGCTCGTTCCTCGGCCTCTGGTTCTCGCGGTACACGGAGATCTATCCGTCGCTGTACGGGACCGGCGTCACCGAGGCGCCGCTGGGGCTGTGGGAGGTCGGCATCTTCCTCGGGTTCCTGGGCCTGTTCGCGTACGCGTACGCGCAGTTCATGGACGCGTTCCCGAAGGCTCGCGTGTTCCTGATGACCTCCCCGTACCGGGATGAGGTCCAGGTGCCCGTGGATCCGACGACGATGGAGCCGCTCCCGGCGCACGAGTGATCGTCGTCCGGTGGGGCGGGATGTGAGTCAAGGGGGGGGCGTCCGCTTGGGTGCCCCCCCCAGCTTTTTTCGTTTGGTTCCTTGCCTGTCGCGTCAGATTCGTGGCGCTGTTTCTGCCTGATCCGAATCGGCCGCGTGCCGCCTTCGCAGGCCCGCAAGCACTTGCTCTGCGAGGCGGCCCGCGGCCCGCTCGACACCAGCAGCATCGGTCCGAGTGAGGATGAGAAAGCTCGTGACAATGCGCTGCTGCCGGGCGTCGAGGACCATTACGTGTGCCTCAAGCCGGTCGACCTCCCGAGTGGCCGACCCGATCGGCCCCGCCGCTGCGGGCCACGCCAGGACCGTCAGCGAGATGATGTACCCGTCCTGTGTCTGGCTGTCAGAGGAACCACTGAAGAGGCCGCTGCCCGCGATCGCCGACGCGACGGTCATGCGAAGCCGTTCGATGCTCCCCGGGGGGGCCGATTTAGGGGCCACCCCAGAAATCTCAACGAGGGCCGTGCGGTTCTGCTCCCAAGCCTCGTGGCGGGGATGCATGACCGTGATGGTTCGGTACGGGAGCCGTGGCGCCGCGCACGCACCGAGGAAGAGCAGGGAAACGAGGAGGCGCGACGGGGATTCCGTGGGCCAACGTGACAAGATTGAGGACACTGAAAGAGGATGCGGAGGGAGCCCGTTATCGGGCAATCAGGGGTCCGGCCCTTCGTCTCGCCGATAACGCGCCGTGGTCGCCGCAGGCGCCGGGCTGGGGGAGGGTGCCGCCGCCATCCCCCGCAGGGACCGCTGCGGGTATAGTTTTCACGGTGGCGAGGGTGCTTCCTCGCCTGCGGGGCGTTAGCTCAGCTGGGAGAGCACCTGCTTTGCAAGCAGGGGGTCGCCGGTTCGATCCCGGCACGCTCCATCCGTCCCCGACCACCCCTTCGCGCCCACCGCTCATGACTCTCGTCGTCCCCCCCGTCGGTTCCGTCGCCCCGGATTTCACCCTCGACTCCACCGGGGGGGCGGTGACGCTCTCCGATTTCCGTGGGCGACAGCACGTCCTGCTCGCCTTCTTCCCGCTGGCGTTCACGGGTGTCTGCACGGCGGAGATGTGCGCGTTCACCGACGACTTCGACGCTTTCGCCTCGCGCGACGTCGCGGTGATCCCGATCAGTGTGGATGCGGTCCCGTCGCTCAAGGAGTTCAAGCAGGCCAACGCGATGAAGGTCGACTTGGCCTCGGACTTCAAGCGGGAGGTGTCCCGGGCCTATGGCACGCTGATCGAGGAGCGGAACTTCTCCAATCGGGCCTATTTCCTCATCGACAAGGCCGGCGTGCTCCGGTGGGCCTTTGTCGAGGCGACCCCGGGCTCCCGCCGCGAGAACGCCGAGCTGCTGGCGGAGATCGCCAAGCTGGGGGCGTGACCGCCCCGGTCGACCCCGCCGGCGGGGCCGGGGAGCGCGCCACGCGC
Organism: Gemmatimonadota bacterium; assembly: GCA_037975505.1. Taxonomy (GTDB): domain Bacteria; phylum Gemmatimonadota; class Gemmatimonadetes; order Gemmatimonadales; family Gemmatimonadaceae; genus Pseudogemmatithrix. Next base: position 7,212 of record JBANGJ010000166.1, read on the forward strand.
GCCCTCGTCTCCCTCGCGTGGGCGACGACCCAGCTCGCCGCCTCCCGCAGCGCCGACGCCGGGATCGAGCGGATCCTCGCCAACGTCCGGAAGACGCTGGCGGCGGACGAGGTGGCCGTCTGGACGCACGGACCGGACGGCCTGCGCCGTTCATGGGGGGATGGCGTCACGCGGACCCCGGAGGGCGAGGTGCAGGCGGGGCTCGCCGTCGCCGAGGCCGGCGGCGACGCCGCGGGCGAGGAACCGGCGGAGGCCGCTCGGGTGACCGTGATCCCCATCCTCCGCGGGGATCGCCGGGTCGGCGCCCTGGTCGTGCGCCTCGCCCGCGCGCTCGACACCGAGGAGCGCCTCCTGACCTCCGCCCTCACGAGCTTGCTCGCCCTGGAACTCACGCACGCCGAGCGGTCGCGGCAGCTGGAGGTG
>JBANGJ010000034.1:0-24906 GCA_037975505.1 Gemmatimonadota bacterium
GGGCTGGCCACGAAGATGACGCACGTGTCCACCGGGGGCGGGGCCTCGCTCGAGTTCCTCGAGGGGAAGGTGCTCCCGGGGGTCGCGGCGCTCGATCGCACGGACGACGCGTGAGAACCAATGTCTTCGCCGCCAATTGGAAGATGCACCAGGCGCCGGCCGACGCCGCCGCCTTCATGCGCACCTTCCTCGATCAGTATGCGCGGCGGCAGGACCGTCGGGTGCTCTTCTTCCCCCCGGCCGTCTCGCTGCACGTGGTCGTCGACGCCATCCGGGATCGGTCAGACCTCGAGGCCGGCGTGCAGAACATCCACTGGGAGGACAAAGGCGCCTACACCGGGGAGACCTCGGCGGCCCTGGCTCGCGGGGCGGGGGCGCGTCAGGTGCTCATCGGCCATTCCGAGCGGCGCCAGATCTTCGGCGAGACGGACGAGGCGACGGGGCGTAAGGTCGCGGCGGCGCTGCGCGCAGGGCTCTCACTGACCCTGTGCGTCGGAGAGACGGCGGAGGAGCGCGAGGCGGGGCGCACGCTCGAGGTGGTGCGGCGCCAGTTGCGAGCGGCATTCGCTGGGGTGGAGCCGTCGGCCGTCGCGGGGACGATTGTTGCCTATGAGCCGGTCTGGGCCATCGGGACCGGCCGCACGGCCACGCCCGAGGATGCGTCCGTGGTGCACGTGGCCATCGCCGGTGAACTTCGCGCGATCATCGGGGAGCGCGGCGGTGCCGTCCCGGTGCTGTACGGCGGCAGCGTGAACCGGTCCAATGTCGACGCCCTGCTCGCCGCCGATGGGGTGGACGGCGTGCTGGTCGGTGGCGCCAGCCTCGACGCCGAGCAGTGGCTGGCCATCGTCCGGGCCGGTTGAGGGTTGCCCGAGGCAGGTAACCCCTGTAATCTTCGGGGCTTACGCTCGACCACGACCTGACGCTCCCCGCCCATGTATACGTTCCTGCTCGTCCTCCTGATTCTCGACGCTCTGATCCTCGCCGCGGCTGTGTTGCTGCAGTCCGGCAAGGGCGGTGGCGTCGCCGCGAACTTCGGCGGTGCTTCGTCCTCCGCGCCGGCGGTGCTTGGCTCCCGCCAGGCGGGTGACCTCCTCACGAAGACCAGCTGGTGGGCGGGTGGGATCTTCATCTTCCTCGCGTTCGTCCTGCAGCTGATGTCGGCGCGCGCGGCGGCGCCCAAGAGCATTCTCGACGACATCGCGTCCCCCGCTCCGGCGGCGGCGCCGACGACCTCGCCGCTCCCGACCACGACGGCACCGGCGGCCACGCCGACGCCGACGACGTCCACGCCGTCGGCTCCGCCCCGGCCGTGACGGCGGGCGCCCTGCAGGCGGCACCGGGGTTCCTCCTCCTCGAGGACGGGACCCTTTTTCTCGGCCGGCTCCATGCGCCGCTCGGCGCGCCCGCCGTGGCCGAGGTCGTCTTCACGACCGGGATGAGCGGGTATCAGGAGACGTTCACCGATCCCTCGTTCCGCGGTCAGATCGTCGTGATGACGGCGCCGATGATCGGGAATTACGGCGTCAACACGCAGGACCTCGAGTCCCCCGGGCCGCAGGTGGCCGGTGTGATCGTGCGCGAGCTGTCGGAGCCGTACTCGAACTGGCGGGCGGAGCAGGGGCTTGGGCCGTGGTTGGCGGCGGCGCAGGTGCCGGTGCTCTCCGAGGTCGACACGCGACGTCTCACTCGGCATCTGCGCACCGTGGGGGTCCTGCGTGGACTCATCGGTGCCGGGGTCGAACCGTCGGACGCGGACCGCGCGGCGCTCGCCGCCTGTCCGTCGATGGCGGGACTCGACCTCGCGTCGCGCGTCTCCACGCGTGAGACGTATCTCTGGGGCGATCCCTCCGCGCCGCATCACATCGTCGCGTACGATTACGGCATCAAGCGGAACATCTTGCGGATGTTCGAGGCCCGTGGGTGCCGCATCACCGTCGTGCCGTCCGATACGCCCGCGGCCGAGGTGCTGGCGCAGTCGCCCGACGGCGTCTTTTTGTCGAACGGGCCGGGCGATCCGGAGGCCGTGACCTACGCCCCGGCGGCCATCCGGACCATCGCGGACGCCGGGGTCCCGGTTTTCGGCATCTGCCTGGGTCACCAGCTGCTCGGGCTCACCTTCGGCGGGCGAACGGTCAAGCTGCCGTACGGCCATCGCGGTGGGAACCACCCCGTCAAGGACCTCGCCTCGGGGGAGGTGCTGATCACGAGCCAGAATCACGGCTTTGCCGTGGACGGCACTGAATCGGGCATCCCGGGCGCTCCGGACCTCATGGTCACGCACGTGAACCTGAATGACGGTACGGTGGAGGGATTGCGCCACCGTCGTCTCCCGGTGTTCGGGGTGCAGTACCACCCCGAGGCGGCCCCTGGACCACACGACGCCATACCCCATTTCGACGAGTTTCTCGACAGCGCGGGGAATCGCGCAACCGCTTGACACATAAGGGGTAAGCTCCTAGACTGACCCTCGTACTCGTCGCCCCCCCTGCGCATGTCGATGACCAAAGCCGATCTCGTGGAGCACGTCACCGAGGCCATCTCCCGGACGTCCGGGCCGATGATCTCGAAGAAGGACTGTGCCCGCGTCGTGGACGCCTTCCTGGACGCCATCAAGGACGCCTTGAAGGAGCAGCGGAACATCGAGGTGCGGGGCTTCGGGACCTTCAAGATCCGCAACCGGAAGACCCGAATGGCCCGCAATCCCCGCACCGGTGAGCCGGTGGAGGTGTCCGCCCGCCCGGTCCCGGTGTTCAAGCCCTCGAAGGAGCTCCGCGCGCTCGTCGCGGACCTCGAGGTCGAGGAAGAGGCCGAGGCCTAGCCGCGGCGAGGCGCCTCCGATGGCCCTCTCCGTCCTTTGCTTCGCCTCCTGGGGTGATGTGTTCGGCCCGCGGGTGGAGGTCGACCTCCCCGCTGGTGCCACGGTCGGTGACCTGTTGACGCACCTGTCATCGCGCCCCGAAGCACGCCGCCTGCCGACCCCTGTGGTCGCCGTGAATCGGCGCTACGCCGCAGCCGATGTTTCACTCAGTGCCGGGGACGAGATCGCGATCATTCCCCCGGTTGCCGGCGGCTGACCGTGCGATGCGCCGTGGTTGCGCGACCGCTGGACCCCGCCGCGCTCCTGGCGGAGGTCACCTCTCCTGCCGTCGGTGCCGCGGTGCTCTTCGTCGGGACGGTGCGTGACGTGAACGACGGCAAGCCGGTCGTGGGAATCGACTACTCCGCGTACGGGCCGATGGCGGAGGAGGAGCTCGCGCGCATCGTCGGGGAGGCTGCGGAGCGGTTCGGGACCGGCCAGATCGCCGTGGAGCACCGGACGGGCACGTTGGGGCTGTCGGAGGCCAGCATCGTCATCGCGGTCGCCCACGCGCGTCGGGCGCCGGCGATGGACGCGCAGCGGTGGTTGATCGAGGAGATCAAACGTCGCGTGCCCATCTGGAAGCGGGAGCACTACGCGGACGGGACGCGGGAGTGGGTGGATCCGACGGCAGCCAGCGCCGAGGTCGCCTCGTGACCGCCGCGCTCCAGGACGCGCATGGTCGGGCCATCTCGTATCTCCGGATCTCCGTCACGGACCGGTGCAACTTCCGGTGCGTGTACTGCATGCCGGAGCAGGGTCTGGCCTGGTTGCCCAAGGCCGACATCCTGTCGTATGAGGAGATCGTCGCCGTCGTGCGTCAACTCGCGCCGCTCGGGCTCCGGCGCCTGCGCATCACGGGTGGTGAACCCACCATCCGCCCGGGGCTGCCGGCGCTCGTGGCGCAGCTGCGCGCCGTGCCAGGTATCGAGGACATCGCACTCTCGACCAATGGGGTGAAGCTGCCGGAGCTCGCGGGGGCCCTGCGCGCGGCCGGGCTCGACCGCGTGAACATCTCGGCGGACTCCCTCATCCCGGCGCGCATCGCTGCCATCGCGCGTCGCGACCTCGGGTTCGCACCGGAGCGGGCCGTCGAGGCTGCGCTTGAGGCGGGGTTCGATCCCGTGAAGCTGAACGTGGTCGTGATGCGGGGCATCAACGACGACGAGGTGGAGGCCTTCGCCGCGCTGACGGAGCGACTGCCGGTCCATGTGCGGTTCATCGAGCTGATGCCGGTCGGCGAGATGGCGCATCTGACCGATGCGCACATCGTGCCGAGCGCCGAGGTGCTGGCGCGCGTGGCTCGCCTCGGGGTGCTCGAGGCCGCGTCTGGGCCGGCCCGCGGCAACGGGCCGGCGGTCTACCACCGACTGGTCGGCGCGGCGGGGACCATCGGAGTCATCACCCCGATGACTCACACGTACTGCGGCAGCTGCAACCGCGTACGACTCACCGCGGACGGTCGCCTGCGCACCTGCCTCTATGGCGACCACGAGGTGAACCTGCGCGATCCGCTGCGGCGCGGGGACGCCCTGGAGCCGCTGTTCCGTCAGGCGCTCGCAGAGAAGCCCCTCGCCCACGACCTGCTTCAGCTCCGCACGGGGGGGCTGCGCGCCCTGTCACAGGTGGGCGGGTGACCCGGTTCCCCTCGCGGCGGCGGCCGCTAGCTTTCCCCTGACGTCCTTCCTCCCACTCCCGACCCGTTTCCCCCCTATGGTGAACAAGATCACGGTCGTCGGTGCCGGCAACGTCGGCGCCACCGCGGCCCAGCGCATCGCAGAGAAGGAGCTCGCTCGCACCGTCGTGATGGTCGACGTCGCCGAGGGCATCCCGCAGGGGAAGGGGCTCGACCAGTGGCAGTCCGCGCCGATCGAGGGTTTCGACTCCCGGGTGATCGGTACGAACGGCTACGACGAGACGGCGGATTCGGACATCGTCGTCATCACCGCCGGCATCGCCCGCAAGCCGGGGATGTCCCGTGACGACCTGCTCAACACCAATGCCGGCATCGTGAAGTCGGTCGGCGAGCAGATCCGGAAGACGTCCCCGAACGCGATTGTCATCGTGGTCTCCAACCCGCTCGACGTGATGTGCTGGGTCGCCAAGGAGGCGACTGGCTTCCCGCGCGAGCGCGTCATCGGCATGGCCGGGGTGCTCGACACCGCGCGCTACCGTGCCTTCCTCGCGACCGCCCTCGACGTCTCGGTGCGGGACATCCAGGCGATGGTGCTCGGCGGCCACGGCGACACGATGGTCCCGCTCATCTCCTACACGAGCGTCAGCGGCATCCCGGTCACTCAGCTGATGGACCGCAGCACCCTCGACGCGATCGTCGATCGGACGCGGAACGGCGGCGCGGAGATCGTGAAGCACCTCAAGACCGGTTCGGCGTACTACGCGCCGTCGTCCGGCGCGGTGCAGATGGTCGAGGCGATCGTGAACGACCAGAAGCGCATCCTCCCGTGCTCGGCGTGGCTGGAGGGCGAGTACGGCATGTCCGGGCTCTTCCTCGGCGTGCCGGTCAAGCTCGGCCGCCAGGGCCTCGAGCGGGTCATCGAGGTGACGCTCACCGACGATGAGCGCGCCGCGCTGGCGAAGAGCGCGCAGGCCGTCCGCGAGCCGATGAGCGTGGTCACGCTGTGATTCCGTCGCGGGCGCCGCGCCGATGGCGCGTCGCCCGCTCCGTCTCCCCCCGCAGAGGACGTCGATGAGCTGGCTCCGTGCGTTCTGGGATTCCACGGTGGGCAAGAAGGCCGTGATGGCCGTCACCGGGATTCTCCTCGTTGGGTTCGTGATCGCCCATATGCTGGGCAACCTCCAGATGTTCATCGGCGCCGACGCGATGAACCGGTACGCCGCCTTCCTGAAGTCCACGGGCGAGCTGCTCTGGGTGGCGCGCGCCGGGCTGCTGGTCGCCGCCGCGCTGCACATCACCGCGGCCTATCAGCTGACGATGATCAACCGGGCGGCTCGGCCTGAGGCGTACGCCCGGAGCACGCCTGCCGCGTCGACGCTGGCGTCGCGCACGATGCGGTTCGGCGGGGTGATCCTCCTCGCCTTCATCGTCTTCCACATCGGGCACTTCACGACGGGGACGTTCCATCCGGCGTTCAGCCACACGATGGTCTACGGCAACGTCATCCTTGGCTTCCGCTCGCCGGTCGTGTCGGCGTTCTACCTCGTGGCGATGGCCGCCCTCGGCCTGCACCTCTATCACGGGGCGTGGGCCGGCTTCCGGACGTTGGGGCTCTCGAAGCGCTCCCCGCATCCGCGGGAGCGGCGCATCGCCCAGGCCGTCGCCCTCGTCGTGTGGGCCGGCTTCTCCTCCATTCCCGTCGCCGTCTGGCTCGGGATCCTCCATTGACCCGGGCGCGTCTCCCATGGCTCTGACCCTCGACGCCAAGATCCCCTCCGGTCCCCTCGCGGAGAAGTGGGACCGCCATCGCTTCGAGATGAAGCTGGTCAACCCCGCGAACAAGCGGAAATACTCGGTCATCGTCGTCGGCTCCGGCCTGGCCGGGGCCTCCGCGGCGGCCACGCTCTCCGAGCTGGGTTACCGGGTGAGCTGCTTCTGCTTCCAGGATTCCCCGCGCCGGGCGCACTCCATCGCGGCGCAGGGCGGCATCAACGCCGCCAAGAACTACCGCAACGACGGCGACTCCGTGCAGCGGCTGTTCTACGACACCATCAAGGGCGGGGACTTCCGGGCGCGGGAGGCCAACGTCTACCGCCTGGCGCAGGTGTCGGTGGACATCATCGACCAGTGCGTGGCACAGGGCGTGCCCTTCGCGCGGGAGTACGGCGGCCTGCTGGCCAATCGGTCGTTCGGCGGGGCTCAGGTGTCGCGGACGTTCTATGCTCGGGGGCAGACGGGACAGCAGCTGCTCCTCGGGGCCTACCAGGCGCTGGAGAAGGAGATCGCCCGCGGCGGCGTGACGATGTTCGAGCGGCACGAGATGCTCGACCTCGTCGTCGTGGACGGGAAGGCGCGTGGGATCATCGCCCGCGACCTGCTCACCGGCGAGATCGAGGCGCACGCCGCGGATGCGGTGCTCCTCGCGACCGGTGGCTACGGCAACGTCTTCTACCTCTCGACGAACGCCAAGGGGTGCAACGTCACGGCCACGTGGCGGGCGCACAAGAAGGGCGCGGCCTTCGCCAATCCCTGCTTCACGCAGATCCATCCCACCTGCATCCCCGTGAGCGGCGATCATCAGTCGAAGCTCACGCTGATGTCGGAGTCGCTCCGGAACGACGGACGCGTCTGGGTGCCCAAGCGTCGGGAGGATTGCGCCAAGGATCCGTCCGAGATCCCCGAGGCCGATCGGGATTACTACCTCGAGCGGAAGTATCCGAGCTTCGGGAACCTCTCGCCGCGCGACATCGCGTCGCGCGCCGCGAAGGAGGCCTGCGACGACGGCCGCGGGGTCGGGCCGGGCGGGCGCGGCGTCTATCTCGATTTCTCGGACGCCATCAAGCGGTTAGGCCGACAGGCCATCGAGGAGCGCTACGGCAATCTCTTCGAGATGTACCAGCGCATCACCGACGAGAATCCGTACGAGCGGCCGATGCGCATCTACCCGGCGGTCCATTACACGATGGGCGGCCTCTGGGTGGACTACAACCTGATGAGCTCCATCCCGGGCCTGCACGTGCTTGGTGAGGCCAACTTCTCGGACCACGGGGCCAACCGGCTCGGGGCCAGCGCCCTGATGCAGGGACTGGCCGACGGCTACTTCGTGATCCCATATACGCTCGGGGATTACCTCGCCACGACGCCGCTCGCGCCCGTCGGGGCGGATCACCCGGCGTTTGCCGAGGCCAAGGCGGCGGTGGAGGCGCGCACGCGGCGGCTGCTCGCGGTCAACGGGACGCGCACGGTGGACTCGTTCCATCGCGAACTGGGCAAGATCATGTGGGATAAGTGCGGGATGGCGCGCGACGCGGCGGGGCTCCGGCAGGCGCTGGAGGAGATTCCGCGGCTGCGGGAGGCGTTCTGGCGCGACGTGAAGGTGCTGGGCACCGGCGAAGGGCTCAACCAGTCGCTGGAGAAGGCCGGCCGCGTCGCGGACTTCCTCGAGTTCGCGGAGCTCATGTGCCTCGACGCGCTGCACCGTGAGGAGAGCTGTGGCGGCCACTTCCGCACCGAGTACCAGACGGAGGACGGCGAAGCGAAGCGCGATGACGCGCGTTTCGCCTATGTGGCCGCCTGGGAGTACGCGGGCGACGGGCAGCCGCCCATCCTGAATAAGGAGCCGCTGGCCTTCGAGAACGTCCACCTCAGCACCCGGAGCTACAAGTGAGCGCGGTGGGGAAGGGTCTCAACCTCACGTTGCACGTCTGGCGCCAGTCGGGGCCCGGGCAGGCCGGGCAGATCGTCGATTATCCGGCGCCCGACATCAGCCCCGACATGAGCTTCCTCGAGATGCTCGACGTGGTGAACGAGCGGCTCATCGAGCAGGGGCAGGAGCCGATCGCCTTCGACCACGACTGCCGGGAGGGGATCTGCGGCTCGTGCGGCCTGATGATCAACGGTGCCGCCCACGGGCCGATGAAGCTCACGACGGCGTGCCAGCTCCACATGCGGTCCTTCGCCGACGGGGACGAGATTTGGATCGAGCCCTGGCGCGCGACGGCATTCCCGGTCGTGAAGGATCTGGTGGTGGATCGCGGGGCCTTCGACCGGATCATCCAGGCCGGCGGCTACATCTCGGCGCCGACCGGCACGCCGCAGGACGCCAACGCGCTCCCGATCGGCAAGCCCGACGCGGACCTCGCGATGGACAACGCGGCCTGCATCGGCTGCGGCGCCTGCGTGGCGGCCTGTCCCAACGCGTCGGCCTCCCTCTTCACGGCGGCCAAGATCTCCCACCTCGGCGTCTTGCCGCAGGGGCAGCCCGAGCGGGATCGTCGGGCCCTCGCCATGGTGGCGCAGATGGACGAGGAGGGGTTCGGGGGGTGCACGCTACACGGCGAGTGCCAGGAGGCCTGCCCGAAGGGCATCTCGATCGATGCCATCATGCGGATGAACCGCGACTACATTCGAGCCAGCGCGACCAAGGTCGACGCCAAGGAGTGGTCGGGCGCCGCCTGATTCACTCGGTGGTCACGGCAGACGAAGGGCCCCGGACGTTGATCGCGTCCGGGGCCCTTCGCGTGCACGGGAGGCTCCGGCTTACTGCAGGGAGTCGAGCTTCGCCTTGAGCCGCGTGTTCTGGGGGTACTTCTCCACCATCGGCGCCAGCACGGCCTTGGCGCTGTCGCGCTGCTCCATCGCGACGAAGATGTCCGCGGTCAGGGTCGCCTGCCGCGTCACCCACCGCGGGTTCTCCGGATCGATGGCAATGGAACGGGCGGCGGCGAGGGCCGCCGGATAATCCTTGGCGTCCTTCAGGATCGATTCCACGGCCAGGAACTTGATGGTCGTGTCCTCAGGGAAGCGCGTTGCCATCTCCTGCGTGAGCCGCGCCGCGTCAGCCGAGCGACCCGCCTTCCGGTCGGCCTGCGCCTGGTTGTAGAGCCCGGCCAGGAGGAGACGCTTCACGTCCGTCGTATCCCCGCTGCGGATGCCGGGCCCACCGGCGTAGGCGTACACCAGCTCGCCGCCATGCTCCCCTGTCTCGTACAGCGAGCCCATCCCGACCAGGCCCACCGCGGCCGACGCGATGTACGCCGCCTTCGTGAACTTGGCGGTCGAGGCCCCGGCGGCGAGGCCGAGCGCCACGAGCTCCAGCGCGGCGACGATCAGGAAGCGGTTCTCCGTCTGCTCGGCCGCCTCCTCGTGTGCCACGACGGCGTTCCGGGCCCCGGGGATCCGCTCGACCGGGCCGTGGGCGGCGGTCCCCGACTTCACGGACACCACCGCGGCGACGGTGCCGAGGAGGAGCAGCATCGTGGCGGCGTGCTTGGTGAAGGCGAGCTTCCCGGTGAGGGAGATCAGCCGGAGCGGCACGCCCAGAAAGAGCAGGGCGATGGCGAAATGGACGACCTGTGGGTGGAGCGGAGCGAGCGGATCCATGGGGCGGGGCCTCAGTGGGGGGTCAGATGCGGGGCAGGGTGACGCCGACCTGTCCCTGGTACTTGCCCTTCTTGTCCTTGTAACTGACCAACGGGGCCTCGTCGCCCTCGAAGAAGAGCACCTGCGCGATCCCCTCGTTGGAGTAGATCTTGGCCGGGAGGGGGGTGGTGTTGCTGATCTCAAGGGTCACGTAGCCCTCCCACTCCGGCTCGAAGGGCGTGACGTTCGTGATGATGCCGCACCGCGCATAGGTCGACTTGCCGACCGTGATGGTCATCACATTGCGCGGGATGCGGAAGTACTCGACGCTCCGGGCGAGCGCGAAGGAGTTGGGCGGCACGATGCAGACATCGCCCTCGAACTCCACGAACGACTTGGGATCGAAGGTCTTGGGGTCGACGATCGAGCTGAGCGCATTGGTGAAGATCTTGTACTCCGGCGCGACGCGCATGTCGTAGCCGTAGGCTGAGACGCCGTACGACACGACCCCGTTGCGCTGCTGGGAGCTCTCGAATGGCTCGATCATGCCGTGCTTCGTGGCCATCTCGGTGATCCAGCGGTCGTTCTTGATCGACACGGTTAGGTGGGGGTGGCTGGGGAGGGCTGCGGCCGTCGGCGGCCGGGGACCGGCGAAAGGTATTCGCTGCTCGCACCCCCCGCACTACGTCGGCGCCGTCCCGCCGTTGAGGCGGTGCAATCCGGAGTCGGTCCGTCGGGATTGCCGGTCAACTCGGGGCATCGACACGACTTGCCGTTGCTTGCGCTCGCGACCTTCGATAGCTTCCCCACCCGAAAGTATGTAGCTCGTGAAATTTTTCACGACCCACGCCCGCTCTCCCCCCCAATGGAACGGACGTACCTCCCGATTCTGCTCCTCGTCGGCTTCGCCGCGGTCAACGCGGTGGCCATCATCGGCTTGTCGCACCTGATCACCCGGGCGCGGCCGACCCCCGTCAAGCAGCAGCCGTACGAGTCGGGGATGCCCGTCCTGAGCGACGCGCGCGAGCGGTTCTCGGTCAAGTTCTACATGGTCGCGATGCTGTTCATCGTCTTCGACATCGAGACCGTGTTCATGATCCCGTGGAGCGCCACGTATCGGCAGCTCTCATGCGCCGTGCCGCTGGTGGCCGGGGCGTGCCCCGCCGGCCAGGTGTCGTTCTTCGGCCTCGGCGAGATGCTGGTGTTCATGCTGATCCTCCTCGTCGGCTACGTCTACATCTGGAAGAAGGGAGCCCTGCAATGGGATTGATGGCGTCCCCCGAGCGCCCGTCGGCCGTTTCCTGGAACCCGCAGACCCAGGAGGGGTGGATCACCACCCGGCTCGACTTCCTCGTGAACTGGGGCCGGGCGAACTCGCTCTGGCCGATGCCCTTCGGCACCGCCTGCTGCGCCATCGAGTTCATGGCGACGGCGGCATCACACTTCGATCTGGCCCGTTTCGGGATGGAGCGCATGAGCTTCTCCCCGCGGCAGAGCGATGTGCTCATCTGCGCCGGCCGCGTGCCCTTCAAGCTGGCGCCGGTGCTCCGGCGCATCTATCAGCAGATGCACCAGCCGAAGTGGGTCATCTCCATGGGCGCCTGTGCCTCCTCCGGCGGCATGTTCGACTCCTACGCAGTGGTGCAGGGCATCGACACCATCATCCCGGTGGATGTCTACGTGCCCGGGTGCCCGCCGCGGCCCGAGGGGCTGATTCACGGCATCATGATGCTGCAGAAGAAGATCATGGAGGAGCGCATGTCGAACACCGCGCTCCGCGATGAGATGGTGCCGGATCCCACCTCCCAACTGTACATCCCACCGAGTCGCATCGACGAGCTCTCCGAGCCCTTCGGCAACTCGGTGCACCAGACCCGGTCGGCCCCGTGAGCGCGAATCCCCCCACCGCGCCGGGCACCCCGGCCTTCGCCATCGTCCACCCCGGCCAGCCTGGCGATGTGGCCCCGGCCACCCCGCGCAGCCTGCCGCATCGCGGCGGGGCCGCCAATCCCTCCGTTGACGCGCTCCGGGCGCGGTTCGGCGCTGCGATCGGCCGCCACGAGGTGGTCTGGGGTGACACCACGGTCTATGTGACGCCGTCGGCCATCGCCGAGGTCTGCGCCTGGCTGCAGGCGGACCCGACACAGCGCTACGAGTACCTCGTCGACGTGACCGCGGTCGAGTACCGCGACCAGGTCCGTCCCATCGAGGTCGTCTGGCACCTTCGGTCGCTGGCCTTCCGTCGCTTCCTCCGGCTCAAGGCCGAGTTGCCCAAGGACGGCGTGACGCCGCTCGAGGTCCCGAGCGTCTGGGGCATCTGGAAGGGCGCCGATTGGTTGGAGCGCGAGTGCTTCGACATGTTCGGCATCCGGTTCGTCGGGCATCCGGACCTGCGCCGCATCCTCCTCTGGGAGCAGTACAAGGAGGGGCATCCCCTCCGGAAGGACTTCCCGCTCCGCGGTCGCTTCTCGCGGGCGGAGCAACTGCGCAACGCGCTCGCCGCGGACCCTGAGGCCCGTTACTCCATGGAGGAACTCTCCATCGCCGATGCCTTCGCCGACCTGCCGGAGGAGATGCGCCGGCGCCTCGGCGGCGGTGAGCGGGTGGGGGAGTGAGCCGATGACCGCCACCAAGACGATTGAAGTCGCGCTCTCCACGACCGGGCTCGGCCCCGATGGCCGGCCGATCCGCATCCCCCTCGGCGCCGAGGGGCTCACCAGCGCCCCGCCGGGCCTCGAGCCGGAGCTCGAGGGCGAGCATATGCTCATCAACATCGGGCCCCAGCATCCCGCGACGCACGGGGTGCTTCGGCTCGTCCTCGAGCTCGACGGCGAGACCGTCGTGCGGTGCATCCCGCATGTCGGGTACCTGCACTGCGGCTTCGAGAAGATCGGGGAGTATCGGCAGTATAACCAGATCATCCCGTGGACGGACCGCGAGGACTACCTGAACTCGATGGGCAACAACGTCGCGTTCGTCCTCGGGGCTGAGCGGCTCTTCGGGATCGAGATCACCGAGCGGTGCACGGTGCTCCGGGTGATCGCGATGGAGCTGTCGCGGATCATCTCGCACCTCGTCTGGCTCGGGACGACCTGCATCGACATCGGGGCCTTCACGCCGTTCCTGTGGTGCTTCCAGGAGCGCGAGAACGTCTACAAGCTGCTCGAGGGCTGGACGGGCGCCCGCCTCACGACGAGCGGCACGCGGGTGGGCGGCATGATCGCCGACGTGCCGGAGGGGTGGACGGATGGCCTGCGGGCGTTCCTCCGGGGGTTCCCGAAGACGCTCGATCAGGTGGACCGGATGCTCACCCGGAACGCCATCTGGGTTGGGCGGACCGTCGGGCTTGGGGTGATGACGCCGGACGAGGCCCTCAACTACGGTCTGTCCGGTCCGATGCTTCGCGCCTCGGGCGTGGCCTATGACGTCCGGAAGGACTTCCCGTATCTCGGCTACGAGACGTACGACTTCGACGTCCCGGTCGGTACGAACGGGGACGTGTACGACCGGTTCCTCGTGCGCTTCGAGGAGCTCCGGCAATCGGTGCGCATCCTCGAGCAGGCGCTCGCGCGTCTGCCGGAGGGCCCGGTGAACGTGGACGACCCGCGCGTCATCCTCCCGCCGAAGCACAAGGCCACGAGCGAGATGGAGTCAATGATCCATCACTTCAAGCTGGTGATGGAGGGCCCGCGGCCGCCGATCGGCGAGGCATACGTGCCCATCGAAAGCCCGAAGGGCGAGAAGGGCTATTACTTCGTCTCGGACGGCACGGCGAAGCCCGTGCGCTGGCGCATCCGGCCGCCCAGCTACGTGAACCTCTCGGCGATCCCCCGGATGGTGGAGGGGCATCTGCTCTCGGACGTGATCGCCATCAATGCGTCCATCGACATCGTGATGGGGGAGATCGACCGATGAGCCACGGACCCTCCGCCCCGGCCACGGGGCACGGCCACGCGGCCGCCGCCGGGCCGTACGTCCCGGTCTTCGCGCCGGGCTCTGCCCGCGCTCAGGAGCTCGCGGCACTGATCGCCCGCTATCCACAGAAGCGCGCGGCGCTCCTGCCCGCCCTCTGGATGGTGCAGCAGGACCGGGGGTGGATCAGCGAGGAAGCGATGCTCGAGGTGGGTGAGCAGCTCGGCTGCACGGCCGCCTACGTGAAGGGCGTCGTGACGTTCTACACCATGTACCACCAGCATCCGGTGGGGAAGCATTTCATCCAGGTGTGCACCACCTCGCCCTGCCTCTGCGCCGGGGCGGGTGACGTCGTGCAGGCGTTCCTGGAGCACACCGGATGCAAGGAGCTCGGGCTGACATCGCCTGATGGCAAGTACACGGTGATCGAAGTCGAGTGTCTCGGCGCCTGCGGATTCGCGACGCCGGTGCAGATCAATGAGGACTACGTCGAGTGCGTGACGCCGGAGAAGGTCCCCGGCATCCTTGCTGGACTCGGGGACTGACCCATGGGATATCCGCATAAGTCGCATCCGCAGGAGACGCCGGTGCTCTCCAAGCACTTCGGCGACCCGGAGGCACGGACGCTGGCCGGCTGGCAGGCGCGGGGAGGCTACCGCGCGCTGCAGCAGGCGCTTCAGATGGCCCCCACCGAGATCCAGGAGGTCGTGAAGGCCTCTGGACTGCGCGGGCGCGGGGGCGCGGGCTTCCCGACGGGCCTCAAGTGGTCCTTCATGAAGCTCGATGATGGCAAGCCGCACTATCTCTGCTGCAACGCCGACGAATCCGAGCCCGGCACGTTCAAGGACCGCGAGATCATGCGGTGGACGCCGCACGCCCTCATCGAGGGGGTCGCGGTGGGGGCGCACGCGATCGGGGCCCAGACGGCGTACATCTACATCCGGGGCGAGTTCACGGAGCCCATCCGCGTGATGGAGCGCGCGCTCGACGAGGCGCGCGCGGCTGGGATCATCGGCAAGAACGCGATGGGATCCGGGAAGTCCATCGACATCTGGGTGCATAAGGGTGCCGGCGCCTACATCTGCGGCGAGGAGACCGCCCTGATGAACTCGATCGAGGGCAAGCGCGGCAACCCGCGCATCAAACCCCCGTTCCCGGCGGTGGCCGGCCTCTTCGGCCAGCCCACGACGATCAACAACGTCGAGACGCTCACCGCTGTGCCGCACATCCTGACCAATGGCGCGGAGTGGTACAAGGGGATGTGCCTGAGCAGCCCCAAGAGCACGGGCAGCAAGCTCTTCTCGGTCTGCGGCAACGTGGCGCGTCCGGGGAACTACGAGGTCGTGATGGGATTCCCGTTCAAGGAGTTCCTGTATGACCTCTGCGGCGGGCCGCTGCCTGGTCGGCGGTTCAAGGCGATCATCCCGGGCGGCTCGTCGGTCCCGGTGATCACCATCGAGGAGGCGGAGCAGGTCCGGATGGACTACGAAGGATTCATCGAGCACGGGACGATGCTCGGGTCCGGTGGGGTCATCGTGTTTGACGATGCTCAGTCCATGCCGCGGCAACTGGCCCGCCTCGCGCGATTCTATGCGCACGAGAGCTGCGCGCAGTGCACGCAGTGCCGCGAGGGCACCGCGTGGATGACGCGCATCCTCGAGCGGATCGTGGACGGACACGGCACCTTCGAGGACCTCGACACGATCTTCGATCTCGCGGAATCGATGACGGGCAAGACGATCTGCGTGCTGAGCGATTCCTGCGCCGCCCCCGTGGTGAGCGGCATCAAGAAGTTCCGCGGCGAGTTTGAGGCGCTCATCACCGGCAAGCGCACCGCGACCGTCGCGGTGGGGGCATAAGTGAGCGAGACGAAACTGGTCACCCTGACCATCGAGGGGCGGACGGTCAGCGTCCCGGCCGGAACCACCATCCTCGAGGCTGCGAAGGCCGCCGGGGTCCTGGTCCCGCACTACTGCTATCACCCGGGCCTCCCCGTCGCCGGCGTCTGCCGGATGTGCCTCGTCGAGGTGGAGAAGTTCCCGAAGCTCGCCCCCTCCTGCGCGACGGCGGTGGGCGAGGGCCAGGTGGTCCACGTGTACTCCGAGAAGGCGCTCGAGGCCCGGAAGGGCGTACTGGAGCTCCTCCTCATCAACCACCCGCTCGACTGCCCGATCTGCGACCAGGCCGGGGAGTGCGAGCTCCAGGACTACACGTTCCAGGAGGGGCGCGCCGATTCCCGATACCGGGAGCCCAAGCGCTTCAACCCGGTCGAGGACTTCGGTGGCGACGTCCTGTATGTCGCCAATCGCTGCATCCTCTGCACGCGGTGTGTGCGCTTCATGGACGATGTGCACGAGGCGCCTGTGCTCTGCGTCTCGGAGCGTGGCGATCGCGCGACGATCGCCACGGCGGCCGAGGCGCACCTCACGCAGCCGTGGGCGGCCAACGTGATCGATCTCTGTCCGGTCGGCGCACTCGTCTCCAAGGATTTCCTGAACAAGGCGCGCGCCTGGGAGCTCGACCGGACGGCCTCGGTCTGCCCGGGATGTTCGCAGGGCTGCAACGTGGTGCTCGAGACGCGTGACAACACGGTGATGCGCCTGAAGCCGCGCGCCAACGAGGACGTGAATCACTATTACGTCTGCGATGCGGGCCGCCTCGAGTACCACCAGCTCAATCGGCCGGACCGCATCGAGGTGCCGAAGATCCGCCTGCACGACGTGCTCTCGCCGGTGGATTGGGAGATCGCGCTCGCCGAGGCGGCCACGGTCGCCCAGGGGTGCCGGGCCTACGTGGTCGCCAGTCCGTCGCTCTCCAACGAGGCGCTCTTCCTGCTCAAGCGCATCATCACCCGGACCGGCGGCGCGGGGGTCTTCCGCTGCGCCACCGGGCCCGAGGCGCCGCTCCCAGGTGTCCCCGATCTCGCGCTCCGAGCCGATCGCGCCCCGAACGTCGCGGGCGCCGAGGCGCTCGGCTTCACCCGTGCAGACGCGGATCCGCTGTCCGGCCTGCGGGACGGTGACCTGCTGATTCTGGCGGACGAGGCGCTCGCGGGCCGTGATCTGGCCAAGGCCTCGCGCGCCGGCGGCATCATTGTCGTCGGCACCACGCTTCCGGTCGGCGTGCCGACGCCGAACGTCGTGCTCCCGATCGCCAACATGGCGGAGGAGGAGGGAACCTTCACCAACCTGCGCGGTCGCGTGCAGCGCTTCCTCCAGGCGAAGGCCGCCCCCGGGTTGGCGCGGCCGAGCTGGTACGCCTTGGCGGACCTCGCCACCGCGCTTGGGGCTCCCAGTGCCGAGTGCACGCTGCCCTCAGCCGCCTTCGCCGCGCTGGCGACAGCGGAGCCGGCCTTTGCGGGGCTCACCTATGAGACCCTCGGACTGCGCGGCGCGCCGCTGGCCGGGGCGGGGACGGTCGCATGACGGGCTTGGATCCGATGCAGCTCGAGCCGGGCTTCTGGCCCTTCCTGCTCGCGACCGTCGTGAAGATGCTCGTGATCTTCACCATCTACATGGTCGTGGTGGCATACACCACGCTGGCCGAGCGGAAGGTGTCGGCCTGGATCCAGGATCGCCACGGGCCCAATCGCGTCGGGCCCTGGGGGCTCTTCCAGGTGCTTGCCGACGGCATCAAGAACTTCCTGAAGGAGGAGACGATGCCGGGGGAGGTGAACCGGCCCCTCTTCCTGCTGGCCCCCGCGGTCGCCTTCACCTGCGCACTGACCGCCTGGGCCGTCATCCCGTTCGGCGCGCCGCTGCCCACCCCGTGGGGACGCATCGACCTGGTGGTGGCGGACGCCCCGATCGGGTTCCTGTACACGCTGGCGATCACGTCGATCGGCGTGTACGGCATCGTGCTTGCCGGCTGGGCGTCCAACAACAAGTACTCGCTCCTTGGCGGCCTGCGCTCCTCGGCGCAGATGGTCAGCTATGAGGTCGCGATGGGGATGAGCACGGTCTGCGTGCTCCTCGTCGCGGGGAACGTCTCGCTGAGCGCGATCGTCGCTCAGCAGGTCACCACTGGCTGGAACGTGCTCCTGCTCTCCGTGGCGGCGTTCCTGTTCCTCGTGTCGGCCTTCGCCGAGACGAACCGGGTGCCCTTCGACCTCCCTGAGGCGGAGTCGGAGCTGATCGCGGGGTACCACAGTGAGTATTCCGCGATGAAGTTCTCGCTCTTCTTCATCGCCGAGTACGCGAACATGCTGACGGCGAGCGCGCTCTTCGTCACGCTCTTCCTCGGCGGCTGGGACATCCCCTTCACCTCGTGGGACAACCTCGGGCCGGCGACGGTGGCCAAGGCGTTGGCGACCTTCGGGATGTTCGCGGCGAAGGTGCTGTTCTTCATCTTCTTCTACATCTGGATCCGTTGGACCCTGCCGCGGTTCCGCTACGACCAGCTGATGTCGCTCGGGTGGAAGTTCATGCTCCCGGTGGCGTTGGCGTACGTCGTCATCGTCGCGGCGGCGCTGCTGGGCTTGGATGCCGCGGGCGTCGCCCGCACGAGTGCGATGTTCCGTTTCGCCCTCCTCGGGCTGAACGTCGTGCTGCTGATCCTGCTGTTCGTGATCCTCGACCGCGGCCGGCTCATCAGCCCGGCGGCCTCGCGCCTCGAGCGCGAGCGGGTGGCCCGCCTGCGGCGGGTCGCGGCGGTCCGCACCACCATCGCCCCAGGGGAGCTGCGCTAGATGGGCATCAACGTGAAGGTGATGGCGCGGCCGGTCGGCGAGGCCAGCTACGTGCGCGCCACGCTGAAGGGCCTCGCGCTCACGCTCAAGCACCTCGTCGATCCGCATCGGGTGACCATCCAGTACCCGGAGGAGAAGTGGGACCTCTCCCCGCGCTGGCGCGGCACGCACCGGATGCTGACGACGGAGACGGGGGCCGCCAAGTGCGTCGCCTGCGGCCTCTGCCCGACGGTCTGCCCGGCCAACTGCATCAAGCTCGTGCCTGGCGAGGACGAGGCGGGGAACCGCTATCCACTCGTCTTCGAGATCGACGAGTTCCGGTGCATCTTCTGCGGCTACTGTCAGGAGGTCTGCCCGGAGGAGGCCATCCACCTCGGCCGGCACTACGAGAACGCCGAGTTCAACCGGGCGCGCTTCGTGTATGACCTCGAGCGGCTGACCGCGCAGACCCATCCGGTCAGCACGCTGTGGGATCCCGCCGACCCCCGGGGGGAGTGAGATGGACAACACCTTCCACCCGCTGTTCTACGGGTTCCACTTCTATCTCTTCAGCCTGATCGCCATCGCCTCGGCGCTGCTCTTCGTGACGCGGAAGAGCCCGGTGGCCGCCGCGCTCTGGTTGATCAACGTCATGTTCTGCCTCGCGGCCCTGTATGTGATGCTCGATGCGCAGTTCATCGGGGCCATCCAGGTGCTGGTGTACGCCGGGGCGATCATGGTCGTCTTCCTGTTCGTGGTCATGCTGCTCAACCTCGGTCGTCCCGGGGAGCTGGCGGACATCCGGGGGCTGGCCCCGCGGCTGGTCGCCGGCGGCGTCGGCCTCGCGCTCCTCGCTGAGGTGATGGTGCTGGCGCGCACGCGGTTCCCCGCGCAGCCACTGCCCGCCGCCGCGGTCGGGCGTCTGTCGGCCCAGGGCGCCGGTGGCGTCATCGCCCCGGTCGCCGGGCCGCTGTTCCGCGAGCATCTCCTCGCCTTCGAGCTCACCTCGATCCTCCTCCTCGCCGCCATCGTCGGCGCGGTGGTGATCGGCAAGACCCGGGAGGCGGGCGATGCTCGCTGAGTCCCTCGCGCTCTCCGCCGTCCTCTTCGGCATCGGCGTCGTCGGGGTCCTGACCCGCCGGAATGCCATCATCCTCTTCATGTGCGTGGAGCTGATGCTCAACGCCGTGAATCTCTCGTTCGTCGCGTTGTCCAAGCTCTACGGGGCCACGGGGCAGGTGTTCGTCGTCTTCGTGATGACGGTGGCCGCCGCCGAAGCCGCCGTGGGCCTCGCGATCATCATCGCGATCTTCCGTCACCGCCAGTCGGTGAACCTCGACGACATCAACCTGCTGAAGGGCTGATGCATACCGAACTCCCCGCCACCGGGCACCCCCTGGGCGACACCGTCGCTCGGCTCGCGTGGCTCATTCCCCTGTTGCCGCTGCTGGGCTTCGTGATCAACGGCGCCCTCGCGCTCCGGGCGGCGGCGGTCCCCGGTCCGGCGGACCCCTCGGCCGCCGGGCATGGCGGCCACGGTACGGACGACCACGCGCACGGCCACGACGCCTCGCATGACTCGCACCACGCGGCGCGGCACCCGGCGGCGCGCCTCGTCTCCCTCATCGGACCGGGCGTGCTGCTGGCCGCGTTCGGCCTCGCGGCGGCCACCTTCGTCGCCATGCGCTCGGCAGGCGAGGCGATGCACGCGCCGTACGTGCTGACGCTCTTCTCCTGGCTGCCGACCGGCACGCTCTCGCTCGACGCCGCGCTGCAACTGGACCAGCTCTCGATGGTGATGGTGTTGATCATCACCGGCATCGGGACGCTCATCCACCTGTTCAGCGTCGGGTACATGCAGGACGACCCGGGGTACCCGCGCTACTTCGCGTACCTCAA
The DNA here is from genome assembly GCA_037975505.1 of Gemmatimonadota bacterium. GTDB lineage: Bacteria > Gemmatimonadota > Gemmatimonadetes > Gemmatimonadales > Gemmatimonadaceae > Pseudogemmatithrix. The sequence goes on from JBANGJ010000034.1 coordinate 20,335, forward strand.
TCTGTTCGTGTTCTTCATGCTCATCCTCGTGATGGGCGCGAGCTACCCGATGATGTTCATCGGCTGGGAGGGCGTCGGGCTCTGCTCCTACCTGCTGATCGGGTTCTGGTTCACCGAGGAGGCCAACGCGAACGCCGGAAAGAAGGCCTTCATCGTGAACCGGATCGGGGACTTCGGCTTCCTCATCGCGATGTTCCTGCTCTTCGCGAATCTGGGCGTGCTGGACTACGCCGGCGTCACGGCGGGAGCGGCGGAGCTGCAGATGGGGGGGGCGCTGGTGACTGCGATCTGCCTCTTCCTCTTCCTCGGGGCCACGGGCAAGTCGGCCCAGATTCCACTGTACGTGTGGCTCCCGGACGCGATGGCCGGCCCGACGCCGGTCTCCGCGCTCATCCACGCGGCCACGATGGTCACGGCCGGCGTGTACATGATCGCCCGCTCGGCGTCGCTCTTCTCGCTCGCGCCCGTCGCCCAGCTCACCGTTGCCGTGGTCGGCGCGCTCACCGCCGTCTTCGCCGCGACGATCGGGCTCAAGCAGTGGGACATCAAGAAGGTGCTGGCGTACTCCACCGTGTCGCAGCTCGGGTACATGTTCGTCGGGGTCGGGGTCGGGGCGTACACGGCGGGTGTGTTCCACCTCATGACGCACGCGTTCTTCAAGGCGCTCCTCTTCCTCGGGTCGGGCTCGGTCATCTACGCGATGCACCACGCCTACCATGCCACGCACGCCCACGCGGATGCGCAGGACATGCGCAACATGGGCGGGCTTCGCGCGTACATGCCGATCACGTCGACCCTGATGTGGATCGCGACGCTCGCCATCGCCGGCATCCCGCCGTTCTCCGGGTTCTTCTCCAAGGACGAGATCCTCGCCTCGGTCTTCGCTCGCACCCAGCACTCCACCCTCGCGGAGGCGAGCTGGCTCGGCGTCCCGGGGTCGGTGGTGCTCTACGGCGTCTACGCGCTCGGGCTGGCCGCCGCGCTCATGACCGCGGTCTACATGACCCGCATGATGCTCTACACCTTCCACGGACCCAACCGGACGGGTACGGCGGAGCAGGCGCACCTGCACGAGGCTCCGTGGATCATGACGGGTCCGCTCGTCGTCCTTGGCGCGCTCTCACTGTTTGGTGGCTTGTTCAATCTCCCGACGCTGGTCGGCGGGAGCATGTCTGAGGGGCTGCACCACTGGCTCGAGCCCGTGGTGGGGGCCGGGACGCTCCAGGTCACTCACGGGGAGCCGGCGCATCTGGCGCACGCGACGGAGTACGTGCTGATCGGCGTCGCCGTCCTGATCGCGGTCACGGGGATCGGCCTCGCGTGGACCCGCCTCAAGCCGGCGACGCTCGTGCCGGCCGACCAGGCGCCGGTGGAGCGCGGCATCCAGCGTGTCCTGCTGCACAAGTGGTTTGTCGACGAAGCCTACGACCGCACCATCGTCCAGCCGACGCTCGGCGTCTCCCGGACCGTGTTGTGGAAGGGCATCGATGCCGGGTTGATCGACGGGGTGCTCGTCAATGGGTCAGCGCTGCTCGCCCGCGGCTTGGGGTGGGTTGGCGCGCAGTTCCAGACGGGCCGCGTCGGCACCTATGCGTGGGTCCTCGTGCTCGGGGCCGTCGCCGTGCTCGCCGCCTTCTCCTTCCGCTGAGAACCGGATCATGACCTCGTTCCTCGACGGAATCGGTTACAACGGCTGGATCCTCCCGGTGCTCCTCGGGCTGCCCCTCCTCGGCGCCGGGTGGCTCGGGTGGGCTGGGTGGCGCGCCCGAGGGGGCGATGCTTCCACGGCCATGCGGGACGCCCGGCGGACGGCGCTGCTGGTCTTCGGCCTCGAGGCGGTGCTCTCGCTCGGACTCTGGTGGTCGGTGGATCCCGGGGTGACGGGCTGGCAGGCGGCGGTCGACGTGGCGTGGATCCCCCAGTGGGGCGTGCGCTTCATCGTCGGCCTCGACGGCGTCGCGCTCACGCTCGTCCTGCTCACGACGCTGCTGATGCCGCTCGCGGTCCTCGGGAGCTGGACCAGCATCCGCGAGCGCACGTACAGCTATTACGCGCTCCTCCTGATCCTCACGACCGGGATGCTCGGCGTCTTTATGGCGCTCGACCTCGTGCTCTTCTACGTGATGTGGGAGGTCATGCTGATCCCGATGTACCTCATCATCGGGGTGTGGGGCGGGCAGCGACGGCTCTACGCGAGCCTCAAGTTCTTCCTCTACACGATGGTGGGCTCGTTGCTGATGCTGGTGGCCATCATCTGGCTCGGTTTGCAGGCCGGTCAGGGGGGCGGACGGCCGGACTTTGCGTACGACGCCGTCCTCACGGCCACCCGGATGGGACCGATGTCGGGCGCCTTCTGGCTCTTCCTCGCCTTCGCGCTCGCGTTCGCCGTGAAGGTGCCGATGTGGCCCTTCCACACCTGGCTCCCCGACGCGCACGTGGAGGCGCCGACCGCCGGGTCGGTCATCCTCGCGGCCATCATGCTCAAGATGGGGACGTTCGGATTCGTCCGGTTCGCCGTGCCGCTCTTCCCGGCGGTCGCCATGCACCCGACGGTGCGGGCCGTGGTGCTCACGCTGGCCGTCATCGGAATCGTGTACGGGGCATTGGTCGCGTTGGTGCAGCCGGACTTCAAGAAGCTCGTGGCGTATTCCTCGGTGTCGCACCTCGGCTTTGTGATGCTCGGGCTCTTCGCGATGACCGTCGAATCAGTGCAGGGGGCGCTGATGGTCACCATCAGCCACGGCATCTCGACGGGGGCACTCTTCCTGCTCATTGGGATGATCTATGAGCGTCGACACACCCGGCTCATCGCAGAGTACGGTGGCATCGCGAAGGTGATGCCGGTCTTTGCGGTCTGCCTGACGGTCGTCGCGTTCAGCTCCATCGGCGTGCCGGGGACGAACGGGTTCGTCGGCGAGTTCCTGGTCCTCATCGGGTCGTTCCGCACTCAGCCGTGGTATGCCGTCGTTGCGGCCACGAGCGTGATCATCGCCGCGGCGTACCTGCTCTGGGCGGTGCAGCGCATCATCTACAACCCGCTGACGAAGCCGGAGAACGAGGCGCTCCGCGGGATGGACCTCAACTGGCGTGAGATCGGCCTGCTGACGCCGCTCCTGATCGCCATCCTCTGGCTGGGCGTCTATCCCAAGCCGGTTCTTCATCGCACCGAGGCCGCCGCGGCGCAGCTCGTCCGCCAGGTGGAGTCGGCGCTCAGTACCCCGCAGCGGGGCCCGGGAGGGATCCGGTGATGATGTACGATCTGTCGCAGGCGCCGCAGTTGATGGCCGCCTTGGTGCCCGACCTCGCGTTGATGGCCGGAGCGATGGGCCTGGCGCTCTTCGCCGCCTGGCGTCCGGTGTCTGACGCCCATCAGCAGGCCGTGGGACGGGCCGCCTTGGCCGTCCTGGCCGTGGTGATTGGGCTCGTGGTCCGCGCTGCCCTGAGTGGTGGGATGGCCTCCGAGGGTGTGATCGCCGTGGATGGGTTCCGGTGGGCGGTCGACCTCGTGATTCTCCTCGCCGCCGTTGGCACCGTGGCCATGGGGATCGAGCAGCACCCGCGCGAGGGCGTCCGTCATGCCGAGGCCCACGTCCTCGTGCTCCTCGCCGCGAGCGGGATGATGATTCTGGCGGCTGCCCGGGACCTGATGGTGATCTTTTTGGGCATCGAGATCATGTCGGTCGCAGTGTACGCGCTGGCCGGTCTCAATCGCCGGTCCGCGCGGTCCGCGGAAGCCTCGCTCAAGTATTTCCTGCTAGGCGCATTCGCGACGGGCTTTCTCCTCTACGGCATCGCGCTCGTCTACGGCGCGACCGGGGAGACGCAGCTCGGCGCCATCTCCGACGCGATCGTCTCACATTCGCTGGGACTCGACCCGATGCTTCTGGTCGGTGTCGGCCTCCTGGTCATCGGATTCGCGTTCAAGGTGGCGGCCGTGCCGTTCCACATGTGGGCGCCCGATGTCTACGATGGGGCGCCAGCGCCCGTGGCGGCGTTCATGGCCGCCGCCGTCAAGGCCGCGGCGTTCGCGACCTTGCTGCGCGTCTGCTACGAAGGGCTCTATCTCGTCGGGATGTGGCGCGAGCCCGTCCTCTGGATTGCCCTGGTCACGATGGTGGTGGGGAACCTCGTCGCTCTGTCCCAGACCAACATCAAGCGGTTGCTCGCCTATTCCGGCATCGTCCATTCCGGTTACCTGCTTGTCGGCGCGGTGGCGGCCACGGCGCTGGCCAGCACGGCGTTCACGTTCTACATGGTCGGCTATACGCTGGCCACGATGGGGGCCTTCGCCCTCGTCGGTGCGCTGCAGCCCGCCGGCGAGACGGATGCGCCGATCGCGGCCTACGAAGGACTCTGGACCACGCGCCCGTGGTTGGCCGTCGGGATGTCCGTCTATCTCCTCGCGTTCCTCGGCTTCCCGGTCTTTGGCGGCCTGGGCTTTCTCGGGAAGTGGTACCTGCTCACGTCCGCCATCGCGTCGCCGGCCCGGCTGGTCGTGGTGGCCGTCGTTATCGTCCTGACCTCCGTGGTGTCCGCGGGGTACTACCTCCCGGTCATCCGTGCGATGTTCAT
>JBANGJ010000041.1:0-3805 GCA_037975505.1 Gemmatimonadota bacterium
AGGAACTCGATCGGGTTCTCGAGCGTGATGACGTGCTTGTTCTGGTGCTGGTTGATGTGGTTGATGAGCGCCGCCATCGTGGTGCTCTTGCCGGACCCGGTCACGCCGGTGACCAGCACCATCCCCCGCTCCGCCTCGGCGATCCGCTGCAGCACCGGGGGCACGGCCAACTTGTCGAAGCTCGGCACGTCGAACGGGATGACGCGCATCACGATCATGAAGCTGGAACGCTGGCGCAGGATGCTCACGCGGAAGCGCCCGATGCCCGGGGCCCCCCAGGAGCAGTCGTAGTCCTGGATCACGTCGATCCGCGCGCGCGCCTCGTCTGTCGGCATCAACTGCAGCGCGATGCTGCGCGTCTGGTCCGGCGTCAGCGCCTGCTTGGTCAGCGGCAGGAGCCGCCCGTTGATGCGCGCGCGGAAGACGTCACCCGCCTTGATGTGCAGGTCCGACGCCCCTCGTTCCACCGCCGCCTTGATGATCTGTTCCATATTCCGTCCCGGTTCTCGTGAAGGCGCGGCCTCAGGCCGACGCGCCGAGCCCCATCTTGTCGCGCACGATCGCCATCGTCTCGCGGGCCGTCACGCGGGCCCGCGCCGCCCCGTCCGCCAGCAACGCGTCCACCTGAGCCGGGGCCTCGGCCAGCGCCGCCGCGCGGGTCTGGATGGGCGTCAGCTCCGCGACCATCGACTCATGCAGCGCCTTCTTGCAGTCCATGCACCCCCACTGGGCCCCGCGGCATCGGGTCTCCACGTCGGCGACCAGTGCCGGCGGGGAGAAGGCCTTATGCAGCGGGTAGACCGTCTTGCAGCGCTCCGGCTCCCCCGGGTCGGTCTTCCGTTGCCGCTGCGCATCGGTGACCGCCGGCCGCAGCTTCTCCCACATCGCCGCCGGAGGTTCCAGGAGCCCGATGGTGTTTCCAAGCGACTTGGACATCTTGGCCTGCCCGTCGAGCCCGACGATGCGCCGCGTCGGCGTGAGGAGGGGCTGCGGCTCCGGGAAGACGGGCGCCTCGGGCGCGAAGCGCGCGTTCCAGTTGCGCGCCACCACCCGCGACAGCTCCAGGTGCTGCACCTGGTCCTCCCCCACCGGCACGATGTCCGCGAGGTAGAGCAGGATGTCCGCCGCCTGCAGGACGGGGTAGTTGAGCAGCCCCGCCATCACCTGTTCCTGCCGGCTCGCCTTGTCCTTGAACTGCACCTGTCGCTCGAGCTCGCCCAACGGCGTGAGCGTGTTGAAGATCCAGGCGAGCTCGGTGTGCTCCGGCACGTCCGACTGGACGAAGACCACGGCGTGGGCCGGGTCGAGCCCGGCCGCGAAGAGCGAGATCGCCATCTCCCGGGTGCGCCGCCGCAGGTCCGCCGGCGCGTACGGGATGGTGATGGCGTGGTAGTTTACGATGCAGAAGTACGACTCGTGCGCGTGCTGCAGCGCGACCCAGTTCTTCACGGCGCCCAGATAGTTGCCGATATGGAGCTCGCCGGAGGGCTGGATCCCGCTGAAGATGCGTGCCATCACTCGAAGTTACGGGACGGGAGATGGTCCATCAACCAGAGCCGGCGGCCCTCCGGGCCCTCCTCGTACGGGCCGCGGAGGCGGGTGCCGCCGTCATCCGGGACGGCGCCGCGCGCCGCCACACGCTCGATTGGCAGGAGAAAGGCCCCACGGACTTCGTCTCCGAGGTGGACCTCGGCGCCGAGGCGCGGATCCTCGACGTCCTACGCCCCGCTCTCCCGGGCCTGACCGTCCTCGCCGAGGAGACCGCCGCGACGACACCTCCCGAGGTCGCCGGTCGCGGCCTGACCGCCGTCATCGACCCGCTCGACGGGACCACGAACTTCCTGCACGGCGTCCCCGAGTACGCGGTCTCGATCGCCCTCCTCCAGGATGGCGACCCCATCGCCAGCGTGGTCCTCGCGGTGCCGCGGGCCGAGTGCTTCACCGCGGTGCGCGGGGCCGGCGCGTGGCTGGGCGATGCCCCCATCCGGGTCTCGGCCATCAGCGACCCCCGGCGCGCCCTCATCGGCACGGGGTTCCCGTTCAAGGACCCCGCCGACATCGCCCCGTATCAGGCGCAGATGTCTCGGGTGATGGCCGGGGTGGCCGGGGTCCGCCGCCCGGGCGCGGCGAGCCTCGACCTCGCGAGCGTGGCCTGCGGGCGCTTCGACGCCTTCTGGGAGAACCGGCTCGGGGCCTGGGACTTCGCTGCGGGAATGCTCCTCGTGACCGAGGCGGGCGGTCTCGCCACCACCTGCGAGGGCGCGCCCCTCCAGCCGACCGGGCCGAGCGGCGTCCTCGCGGGGAATCCGGCCATGCATCGCTGGGTCGGCGAGCGGATACATTAGTCGCCATGTCCCTTGTCGAATGCGTCCCCAACTTCTCCGAAGGCCGCCGGCCCGAGGTCATCGCCGCCATCCGTGACGCCATCGCGGGCGTGGACGGCACGGTGATCCTCGACGTCTCGAGCGACGCCTCCCACAACCGCACCGTCGTCACCTTCGTCGCGCCCGTTGCGACGGCCGCGCAGGCCGCGTTCGCCGGCATCGCCCGAGCCGCGGAGCTGATCGACCTCACGCAGCACACCGGGGAGCACCCCCGCCTCGGCGCAACGGACGTCTGCCCCTTCATCCCCCTCGAGGGGACCTCGATGGAGGACTGCATCGTCCTCGCGCGCGAACTCGGCGCCCGCGTGGGTAGCGAGTTGGGCATCCCGGTCTACCTCTATGAGCGTGCTGCCACACGCCCGGACCGTGTGAACCTCGCCGACATCCGGCGCGGCGAGTTCGAGGCAGCACGCACCGCGATCGGCACCGATCCCGCGCGCGTCCCCGACTTCGGGCCGAACGCGATCCACCCCACGGCGGGCGCCACGGTCATCGGCGCGCGGCCCTTCCTCGTGGCCTTCAACGTCTACCTCGGCGACAAGGCGAACCTGCCGGTCGCCAAGGCGGTCGCCAAGGCGGTGCGCGGCTCGTCCGGCGGCCTCAAGGGCGTGAAGGGGCTGGGGCTCGAGGTGGACGGGCAGGCGCAGGTCTCGATGAACCTCGTGGACCTCGACGCCACCCCGCTGCATCGCGCCTACGAGATGGTGCGCATGGAGGCGGAGGCGCTCGGCGTCACCCCCACGTGGAGTGAGGTCGTCGGACTCGTGCCGGAACGCGCCCTCTTCGAGGCCGCGGCGCGGCACCTGCGCTGGCGCACCTACAGCCCGGACCTCGTGCTCGAGCGCCAGGTGCGCTCGGCCGCGGCGGGCGGGGAATCGCTCGCGGGGTTCGTCGGCAGCGTGGCCTCCAACGCGCCCGTGCCGGGTGGCGGGTCGGTCGCGGCGCACGCGGGGGCCCTCGGCGCCGCCCTCGCCCAGATGGTGGCCGGGCTCACCGTGGGCCGGAAGAAGTACGCCGCGGTGGAGGCGGAGATGCGGGAGATCGCCCTCGCCGCGGCGGCGCTCGTCCGTCGGCTCGGCGAGCTCCGCGTGGAGGACGCGGCGGCCTACGCTGGGGTGAGCGCCGCGTACCAGCTGGCCAAGGAGACCCCCGAGCAGCAGGCGGCGCGGGACGGGGCCATCCAGGACGCGCTCCTGGCCGCGGCCCGGACCCCGCTCGAGACCGCCCGGTGCTGCGCCGAGGTCGCGCGCGTCGCCGCCATCTGCGCCGAACGCGGCAACACGAATGCCGCGAGCGATGCCGGCGTCGCCGCGCTGATGGCGGAGGCCGCCTGCCGCGGCGCGGCGTACAACGTGCGGATCAACGTGGTGGCGATGCCCGACCGGGCGGCGGGCGCGCCGCTGGCGGCGGAGGCCCAGCGG
>JBANGJ010000058.1:0-14398 GCA_037975505.1 Gemmatimonadota bacterium
CCGGGATGGCGATGCTGATCGCCGCCCTCTGTGCGAAGGGGACGAGCATCATCAACAACATCGGCCAGATCGACCGCGGCTACGAGCGCATCGACGAGCGGCTCAACGCGCTCGGGGCGTCGATCCGGCGCGTCGAGTAGGGCGCCGGAGGCTCGTCCATGTCTGCCGACCTCCCGCCGCGGGTTGAGATCCCATCGCTCGCGGCGATCGGAGTGACGGCGTTCGTGACCACGCGCGAGGCGGGCTCCTTCGGCCTCCCGGAGGTCGGCGTCGCCCCCGACGCTCAGGCGGCGTGGGAGCGATTGACATCGGGAATGCGTTCGCTCGGCGTGCCACGCGTGGCATCGGCGCGACAGGTGCACGGTCGGTCGGTGCTCACGCATGCCGCCGACTGGACGGGGTGGCGTCGCGTCGACGGGGTCGATGGGCACGTCATCTCGGCCCCCGGTGCTGCCGTGGTCACGGTGGCCGACTGCGTGCCGGTGCTCATCGGACATCCGAGCGGCACGGTGGCGGCGGTGCATGCCGGATGGCGCGGGGTCGCCGCGGGCATTCTGGACGAAGCCGTCCGCGCGCTCGCCGCCGCCGGCTGTCCGGCCTCGGAACTCACGGTCCATTTCGGGCCGGCCATCTGCGGCCGGTGCTACGAAGTCGGGCCGGAAGTCTTCATGCAGCTGACCGGGTGGGAGACGAGCCGTCCGCGCCACGTCGATCTGCGGGCCCTGCTCGCGGAGCAGGCCAAGGCGGCTGGGGTCGTCCGATGGTCCGCCAGTGCCGAGTGCACCCGCTGCGACAACGCCCACTTCTTCTCCCATCGGGCCGGCGACGCGGGGCGGCAGATCGCGGTGATCGCCGCCCGTTCGGCTTGACGGGGTCCCCGCCCGAGCCTAGCTTGTAAGGGTTGGGAGACATTCCGGTCCGTTGGCGGAGTGTGGGGGCGGGTCTCCCCACACTTTTTTGTTCTCCAAGGCAGGGGATCCTTCGTGAATCAGGCAATCGAAGTCCTTGTCAGTGAAGAACTTGTGCCGCTTGGCTACGAGCTCGTCGAGCTCAAGGTCGGGGGGTCCAAGGGGCGTCCCGTCCTCGATGTCCGCATCGATCGGGCCGATCGGCAGAAGGTGCAGGTGGGGGACTGCGAGAAGGCGTCGCGGGCCATCGAGGCCCGGTTGGACGCGAGCCCCTCGCTGATCACCGCTCGGTACGTGCTAGAGGTGTCGTCCCCGGGGATGGAGCGTCCGCTCCGGACGGCGGCGGATTGGGTGCGGTTCGTTGGGCGGCGGGCGAGCGTGAACTCGCTGGCACTGCATGGGCGGTACGAGTTCGAGATCGTCGGGGTGGCGGGGGAGGCCGGGCAGGAACGCCTCACGCTGCGCGACGCGAAGGGGCAGGAGCGGGAGATCGCGCTGGCGGACGTCACCGACGCTCGGCTCGCGTTCCACTGGAAACCGTAAGGCACATCTTTCGACGGAGAGTTGGGTATGGCCGGGTCGGCCGAGATTCTTGTCGCGTTGCGTGAGCTCGCGAACACCAAGCAGATCGATCGCACGGAGATCCATGAGCTCCTGCGGGACGGCATCCTCGCCGCCCTCGCCAAGAAGCATGGTCCGACCGTGCAGGCCGAGGTCGAGATCGATGACGACAAGGGCGCGATCCGCATCGTCATGCTCAAGAAGGTCGTCGAGACGGTCGAGGACGGCGTGACGGAGATCGCGCTGGAGGAGGCCCGCTACGAGGACCCCGACTACCAGCCGGGGGACCTGATGGAGATCCCCGTCGACTTCGCCGAGTTCGGCCGCTCGGCCGTGCAGGCGTGCAAGCAGCGCATCGTCCAGCGTGTGCGCGAGGGCGAGCGCACCAAGATCCGGGATGAGTTCTCGTCGCGCGTGGGCGACCTCCTCTCGGGTGAGATCCAGCAGATCGAGCGCGGGAAGATCGTCCTCCTCCTCAACAAGTTCCGTGAGGCCGAGGCCATCATCCCGTACCGCGAGCAGAATCATCGCGAGACGTACACGCAGGGTGAGCCCATCCGCGCGGTCCTCAAGCGCATCGAGGAGACGCCGAAGGGGCCGCGCCTGATCCTCTCGCGCGCCGACGCGCTCTTCGTGCAGGCCCTCTTCCGCCTCGAGGTCCCCGAGATCCAGTCGGGCATCGTGGAGATCCGCGCCGCCTCGCGCGAGGTGGGGAGCCGGACCAAGATCGCCGTCGTCTCCCGGGATGAGGGCATCGACCCGGTCGGCGCCTGCGTCGGACTCAAGGGCGCACGCGTGCAGGCCGTCGTGCAGGAGCTCGGCGGGGAGCGCATCGACATCGTGCCGTGGTCGGCCGATCCGGAGCGGTTCGCCAAGCTCGCGCTGGCGCCGGCCAAGGTGGCCCGCGTCTTCAGCGAGGCCGCCACGAAGACCATTCAGGCCGTCGTCGATGAGGACCAGCTCTCGCTGGCGATCGGGCGCAATGGCCAGAACGTCCGCCTGGCCTCGGAGCTCACCGGATGGAAGATCGACCTCTACTCCAGCCGCGAGTGGCTCGAGCGCGGGGGGGACATCCCGCTCTTCGCCCCGCTGCCGGAGGACGAGGCCGCCGATGTGCCGCTCTCGGAGATCGTCGGCCTGGCCACGGCCACGGTCGCGGTGCTCGAGGCGGGCGGCTATCGCACGCTGAACGACATCATCGATCTGGAACGCGATGATTTCCTCCGTCTCCCGGGCATCGCGCCGGAGGAGGCCGATCGCATCATGGCCATCCTCGACGAGCTGACCGAGGAGGGGGCCGGCACCCCGCCAGGGGAGTCGGGGCAGGGGTAGGAGATGGACGCCGCCGCGGAACGGCGCCTGCTCGGCCTGCTGGGCCTCGGGCTCCGGGGGCGGCGGGCGGTGCTCGGCGTCGATCGCGTGCGCGAGGCCGCGCACCGAGGCACGCTGCGGTGTGCGGTCGTCGCAGCGGATGCGGCGGCCAACAGTCGGGAGAAGGTGCTGGGACTGGTGCAGGCGAAGGGCATCCCGCTCGTGACCGTGGGGTCGGCGGAGGCGCTCGGTCGGATCGGGGGACGTGAGGTGACGGCGACCATCGGGGTCGTCGACCCGCAGTTGGCCCAGGGAGTGCTGGCGATCGCCTTCCCGGCGGACGCCGACGTGAACGGTTCAAGGGGGACGGGTTGAGCAAGCTTCGGGTGAGTGAGTTGGCGACCGAGTTCGGCATCTCCGCGGAGGAGGTGCTCGCCATGCTGCGCGCGATGGAGATCGTCGCGCGCACGCCGGCGTCGCCGCTGACGGACGAGCAGGTGGCGCGGGCGCGCGTGCGCTGGGAGCGCGAGAAGCGCCATCGCACGGAGAAGCCCGCCGAGCCGGCCGCCAAGAAGAAGGCTCCGGCGAAGAAGGCCGCCGCACCGGCTGCCGAGGAGGCCGCGCCCGTCGCGAAGAAGAAGGCGCCGGCCCGCAAGAAGGCCGCGGAGCCTGAACCCGCCCCCGCCCCCGTCGCTGAGGAGCCCAAGCCGTCCACGCGCCGTCGTCGTGCCGCCGATGTGGCGCAGGCCGAGGCGCAGGCCGCTGCGGAAGCCGCGGCCGCTGAAGCCGCGGCCGCCGAGCGCGCCGCTGCGGCCCAGGCGGCTGAGGAGGCCCGGCGTCAGGCCGAGGCCGCTGCGCAGCAGATCGCCCGCGCCCGTGCCGAGGAGGCCGAGCGGCAGCGTGCCGAGGCCGCGGAACGCCAGCGCCTCGCCGCGGAGGCCGCGGCTCCCGCCCCCGTCACCGAGGGCTCGGCCGCCGCGCCGGCCCCCGCTGCGCCGGCGCGCCCGCGTCCGGTTCCCATCACTCCGGCGGCCCCGCGCCCGCGGCCCGTCACGAGCGGTATGCCGATGCCGCCGCGTCCGATCGCCTCGGCTTCGCCGGGCGGCGGCCTCGCCGGTGGGCGTCGCGAGGATCGGCGCGCCGGCGCCGGTTCTGGCGGCGGTATGGGGGGTGGCATGGGCGGGTCTTCCACGCCGTCCTCCGGCCCGCGTCGCGGCAAGAAGGGCCGTCGGGTGGACCAGGAGGCCGTGTCGGCCAACATCTCGCGCACCATGCGGCAGATGGGCGGCGGCCCCGGCAAGCGCCGCAGCGGGCGCGATGACGCCGCGGAGCGGGCCGAGCTCGAGGCCATGCGCGCCGAGATCGCGGAGCGCGAGAAGAAGACGGTGCGCGTCAACGAGTTCATCACGGTCAGTGAGCTCGCGGACATCCTGAAGGTGCCGGCCACGCAGATCGTCGCGTTCGCCTTCAAGCACCTCGGGTTGATGGTCACCATCAACCAGCGCATGGATTTCGATCAGATCGAGCTGATCGCGAGCGAGTTCGGCTTCAACGCCGTCCGCGAGGAGGAGTACGCGGCGGCCCCCGCCGAGACGGAGACCACGGATGCCGAGGGCGATCTGCGCCCGCGGCCGCCCGTCGTGACCATCATGGGTCACGTCGACCACGGCAAGACGTCGCTCCTCGACTACATCCGCCGCGCCAACGTCGTCGCCGGTGAGGCCGGTGGCATCACGCAGCACATCGGTGCCTACCACGTCGGGCTGCCGGATGGGCGCACCATCACCTTCCTTGACACCCCGGGCCACGAGGCGTTCACCGCCATGCGTGCCCGCGGCGCCCAGGTCACCGACATCGTCGTGCTCGTGGTGGCGGCGGACGACGCGGTGATGCCCCAGACCATCGAGGCCATCTCGCACGCCAAGAACGCCGGCGTGCCGATGATCGTCGCGATCAACAAGTGCGACCTCCCCGCCGCGAACCCGATGAAGGTCCGGCAGGACCTGCTCCAGCACGGCGTCGTGCTCGAGGACTTCGGCGGCACCACCCTCGCGTCCGAGATCTCGGCCAAGAAGGGGACCGGGGTCCCTGAGCTGCTCGACCAGATCCTGCTCCAGGCGGAGATCCTCGACCTCAAGGCCAACCCGGAGCGCCGCGCCACCGGCTCGGTCGTCGAGGCGCAGCTCGACCAGGGGAAGGGCGCCGTGGCGACGATCCTCGTGCAGTCCGGCACCCTCCGTGTGGGGGACGACTTCATCTGCGGGCTGCATTCGGGGCGCGTCCGCGCGCTGCTCGACGAGCGGGGCAAGACGGTGAAGGAGGCCGGCCCGGCCATCCCGGTGCAGGTGCTCGGCCTCACGGGCGTGCCGATGGCCGGCGATCAATTCATCGCGGTCGCCGATGCCGCCGAGGCGCGGGAGATCGCGCAGCGGCGTGAGCGGCTCGATCGCGAGGCCCGGAGCCGTCGCACCGCCAAGGGCGCCGTCTCGCTCGAGGACTTCATGGCGGCTGGGGGCGGTGAGGGCAAGCGGCAGCTCAAGCTCCTCATCAAGGCCGACCAGGGCGGTCCGGCGGAGGCGCTCGCCGACGCGCTGCAGCAGCTGAGTAACGAGGAGGTGCAGGTCGAGGTGGTGGCGCGCGCGGTCGGCGCGGTCACCGAGAGCGACATCCTCCTCGCCAAGGCGGCCGGCGCGATCATCATCGGCTTCCACGTGCGGCCCGACACCAAGGCGCGCGCCGCGGCCGATCGTGAGGGCGTCGAGATCAAGCTCTATCGCATCATCTACGAGGCCGTGTCCGATGTCCGCGCCGCGCTCGAGGGCCTCCTGCGCCCCGAGGAGAAGGAGGTCGTGGTCGGCGAGGCCGAGGTCCGCGAGACCTTCAAGGTGCCGAAGATCGGCGTCATCGCCGGGTGCTTCGTCCGGTCGGGGCTCATCAACCGGCAGGGCCGCGCCCGCGTCGTCCGCGATGGCATCGAGGTCTACGATGGCACCCTCGGCTCGCTCCGTCGCTTCAAGGACGATGTGAAGGAGGTCAAGGAGGGCTACGAGTGCGGTATCGGCGTCGAGAACTTCAACGACCTCAAGGTCGGCGATGTGATCGAGGTGTACCGCACCGAGTCCGTGGCACGCACGCTCCAGCCGGCGCAGGCCGGCTGAGCGTGAGCGCCGAGCGGGTGTCCTGATGCCGCCGCGCGATCCGCGTCGGCAGGACCGCGTCGCCGAGGCCGTCCGCGAGGAGGTCGCGGCGTTCCTGTCGCACGGTCTCAAGGATCCCCGCGTGACCGGGCTCCTCACCGTCACCGCGGTCGAGATGGCCCGCGATCTCCGGCACGCCACGGTGTACGTCAGCATCCTGGGCAGCGAGGAGGGCCGCGACGCCACGCTGGAGGCGCTCAAGGGCGTGGCCGGGCACCTGCGCAGTCGGGTCGGCAAGGCCCTGCGCCTCCAGTTCGCCCCGGAGATTCATTTCCGCCTCGACGAATCGGTCGCCCGTGCGGCCCGCATCGAGACGCTCCTCGCCAGCCTGCATCAGGCTCCGCCCCCCGATGCCGCGTCGGACGACCGGGACGGCTGACGGACTCCTGCTCGTCGACAAGCCCGTCGGCGTCTCCTCGCATGACGTTGTGAGCGTCGCCCGGCGTGCCCTCGGCGAATCGCGCATCGGGCACGCGGGCACGCTCGACCCCTTCGCCTCCGGACTGCTGGTCCTGCTCGTCGGGCGCGCCACCCGGTTGCTCCCACATCTGGCCGGTGAGCCGAAGGTGTACGAGGCCACCATCCGCTTCGGCGCCGAGACGGACACCGAGGATCACCTCGGGACCGTGGTGCGCGAGGCGCCCTGCCCGCGACGAACGGCCCTGCTGGAGGCCCTCCCCGGGCTCACCGGGACCATCGCCCAAGTGCCGCCGGCCTACTCGGCCAAGCGGATCGACGGCCAACGTGCGTATGATCGCGCACGTCGAGGGGAGGAGGTGACCCTCGCCCCCGTCACCATCCAGGTGCATCGCTGGGAGGTCCTCCGGGTCGACGAGGGCCCGCTCGGCGTCACCGAGGCGCCGGTACGCATCACCTGCGGCGGGGGCACCTACGTGCGGTCGCTGGCCCGCGACCTTGCCCGCGCGGTCGGAAGCGCGGCCCACCTCACCGCGCTGCGGCGGCTCGCGAGCGGGCCCTTCCGTGTCGAGGAGGCCCTCTCGCTCGACGCGCTCCGCGCGGGGCCTCCCGACCTGCGCCCCGCGCTCGCTGCCCTCCCGCAGCATCCCGTGCAGCTCCTCGAGGACGACGAGTTGGAACGCATCGTGCGCGGCATCGACATCGCGGCGACCGTCGAGGGCCCCTGGGCGGCGCTCACGAACGGGTCGAATGGCGCGTTGGTCGCCCTAGCGGAACGGCGAGGCGATCGGTGGCAGCCGCGCGTGGTGATGCGTGAGGTCTGAGGCGCGTTTCGCGCTCCCGCCGGCCGGGGGCGGCACCGTGTGCACCGTCGGGACCTTCGACGGGGTCCATCGGGGGCATCGGCTCGTCCTCGAGCGGCTCGGCGCCGCGGCGCGCGAACGGGGGCTCCCCTCCGTGCTCGTGACCTTCGAGCCGCATCCCCTGCTGGTCGTGAATCCCGCCGCCGCGCCGCCCCTGCTCACCGTGGGGCCCGAGCGCCTCGAGGCGCTCGCCGAGACGGCCGTGGACTACGTCGTCGTGCTGCCGTTCACGCCGCGGCTCGCTGCGTACGGCGCCGAGGAGTTCGTGGACGTCGTGCTGCGGGGGCGTCTCGGGCTTCAGCATCTGCTCGTGGGGTACGACCACGGCTTCGGCCGGGGACGTTCCGGCGATGCCACGGTCCTCCAGGCGCTCGGGACGGACCGGGGCTTCGGGGTGGAGCTCGTCCCGCCGGTCGAGGGTGCGGACGGTCGGCCGATCTCCTCCACCGGCATCCGGCGGGCCATCGCCGGGGGGGATTTGGGGCGGGCCGCTGATGGGCTGGGGCGCGCATATGGCGCGGCCGGCCGCGTGGTACCCGGGGCGGGGCGGGGGCGGACCCTCGGCTTCCGGACCTTGAACGTCTCGCTCGCCGGCCCCCACAAGCTCCTCCCGCCGGAGGGGGTCTACGCGGTCCGGGTGCAGACCCCGCGTGGCCCGTTCGGGGGCATGATGAACCTGGGGCCTCGGCCGACCTTCGACGAGGCGGAGACGGTGCTCGAGGCACACCTCTTCGATGTCGACGCCGACTTCTACGGGATGGCCGTGCGGATCGACTTCGTCGGGCGGTTGCGCGAGACGCGACGGTTCGCGGACGTGGAGGCGTTGCGGCGCCAACTCTCGGTGGATGAGCGTGAAGCGCGCAAGCTGTTGTGAACGATTGACTTGCCCCTTGGGTACGGGTACTCTTCGAGGTTTCGTGGCACACGTTCCCCCCTATCCCGCGTCGGTATGCAGAACCTGAAGTCTCGCCTCCTCGTGATCGCGGCCCTGGTGCTCGCGTCCGGCTGGGCGCTCTTCCCCCGCTCGGAGGTCGTGCGCGTCAAGCGCGATGGTGCCTTCGTCCTCGACACGGTCAAGCTGGTGCCGCTCAAGCGCGGCCTCGACCTGCAGGGCGGGATGCACCTCACCCTCGAGGTCGATCAGTCCAAGCAGACGGTCACGGACGTCAGCGACGCGCTCGACCGCGCCTTGAAGGTCGTCCGCACCCGCATCGACGAGTTCGGCGTCGCAGAGCCGGTGGTGCAGAAGGTCGGCAACGACCGCATCATCGTCGAGCTCCCCGGCATCACGGACCAGCAGCGCGCCGAGGAGGTGGTCCAGAAGGCCGCCTTCCTGCGCTTCCAGATCACCGACGAGAGCCAGGCGCTCGAGAAGGTCATCTCGCGGCTCGACGCGATCGTGAAGGAGAAGGGCCTCGCGGGCGCGACGGCGCCGACCGCGGCGGCCGCCTCGGATTCCGCGGCGACCGGCGGGCTCGGATCGCTCCTCAAGACGGTGGACACGGCGACGGCTGGCGATTCCGCGGCGCCCTCCACCGATGGCCCCTTCCGGCGGGCGATCGTCCCCGGGCAGCTCCCGGGGCAGTACTACGTCGCGAGCAAGGACTTCGCGACGATTGACGCCTACCTGCAGCGTCCGGAGATCCAGGACGCGCTCCCGCCCGGCAAGGACGTCCGGTGGGGCGTCGATTCCATTGCCAACGGTGCCGAGTCGTATCGCCCGCTCTATGTGCTCGATTCGCGTGCGATCATCGACGGGACCTACCTGGTCAACGCGACTCCTGCGCAGGATCCGCTCGAGGGGGCCAAGGTCGACTTCCAGTTCAACAACGAGGGCGGGCGCCGCTTCCGGAGCGAGACCGGCAAGCACATCGGCGACAACATGGCGATCGTCCTCGACGACCGCGTCATGAGCGCGCCGGTCATCCAGAGCGCGATTGGCTCGCGCGGCCAGATCACGATGGGCGGCCGCGACCTCCAGGCCGCGCAGGACCTGGCGCTGGTGCTCCGGGCCGGCGCCCTCCCGGTTCCGCTCAAGGTGGCCGACGGCCGGCAGATCAGCGCCTCCCTCGGTCAGGACTCCATCGACGCCGGCATCCGCGCCGGTCTCGTGGCGGTCCTCGCCGTGATCCTCATCATGGTGGTGTACTACCGCTTCTCCGGGTTCCTTTCGGTGCTCGCGCTGGTGCTCTACGTGCTCTTCACCCTGGCGACGCTGGCCGGCTTCGACGCGGTGCTTACGTTGCCGGGGCTCGCGGGCTTCGTCCTCTCGATCGGGATCGCGGTGGACGCCAATGTGCTGATCTTCGAGCGCATCCGTGAGGAGCTCGACCACGGCAAGGCCGTCCGCACCGCGGTCGAGGAGGGCTTCAAGCACGCGATGAGCGCCATCGTGGACTCGAACGTCTCCACGGTGCTCACCGCCGCGGTTCTCTACCAGTACGGCTCCGGCCCGGTGAAGGGCTTCGCCGTCACCCTGGTGGCCGGCATCGCCGCCTCGATGGTGTCCTCGATCTTCGTCACCAAGACCTTCTTCCTTCTCTGGCTGCAGCGGTCCCGCGGTCAGCAGACCCTGAGCATCTGATGCTGCGACTCCTCCACGGCACCAAGATCGATTTCATCCGCCACTGGCGGGCGGCCGTCATCGCCACGGCGGTGTTTGTCGCGGCGGGCTTCGGCTCCTCGGCGTTCACCGGCTGGTTCCACTACGCCATCGAGTTCACGGGCGGCACGCTCCTGCAGCTCGAGTTCCGTGAAGCCCCGGACATCGGGCGCGTGCGGAGCACGCTCGACCGCGCCGGTATCCCGGGCGCGGAGATCACGCAGTTCGGCTCCCCCACGACGTACACCGTGCGAGCCCAGGAGGAGGCGCAGATCGCCGAGCAGGCGGCCGGCGCCTCCGGCATCGCGCGCAAGATCTCGGCGGCCCTCGAGGCCGAGTTCGGTGCGGGCAGCTTCGTCGTCCAGCGCACCGAGGCCGTCGGTCCGCGCGTCGGCGCCGAGCTGCGGCGCGGGGCGGTGATCGCAGTGCTCTTCTCGTTTCTCGTGACACTCGTCTACCTGGCCTGGCGGTTCGAGTGGCGCTTCGGCATCGCGGCCGTCATCGCGACCGCGCACGACATCGTCGCGACCATTGCCTTCATGAAGCTCCTCGACCTCGAGGTGTCACTCACCGCGATCGCGGCGCTACTGACGGTGATCGGCTACTCCCTCAACGACACGATCATCATCTTCGACCGCGTCCGCGAGAACCTCCGCCGCAACCGGCGCGAGCCGCTCTACGACACGCTGAATCGCTCCGTGAACGAGACGCTGCCGCGGTCGATCCTGACGCACGGGACCACCCTCGCGGCCACGCTCTCCCTGCTACTCCTCGCCGGCGAGGTGATCCGGCCGTTCGCCTGGATCATGTCCTTCGGCATCTTCACCGGCACCTTCAGCTCCATCTACGTGGCCTCCCCGATCCTCCTCTGGGTCGAGCGGCGCTGGCCGCGCGGCAACGAGGCGCGTCCGGCGGCGCAGACCGCCCGGGCCTGACCGTGGCCGACCGCGGGTCCCCGGAGCCCCGTCGCGACCTGCGCGACGGGGCTCCGTCGCGTCTGGCAGCCCCCTGGATCGACTCGCACGCCCATCTGGCGGGCGATGCCTTCGACGTCGACCGCGAGGCCGTCCTGGGCCGGATGCGCGACGCCGGGGGGCAGGGGGTGATCTGCATCGGCGAGTCGTTGGCGGCCGCCGAGGCAGCCCGCCGCCTCGCCGAGGCGCATCCCGGGGAGCTCTGGTGGACGGCGGGCATCCATCCCCACGATGCGGCGGGCTACGACGCGACGAGCGACCGCGCGGCGCTGGAGGCCGCGATGCGGGCCGGGGCCGTCGCCGTCGGCGAGTGCGGCCTGGATTACCACTACGACCATGCGCCGCGCCCCCAGCAACGGCAGGCCTTCGCGGACCAGCTCGCGATCGCCCAGGCGCACGGCAGGCCCGTGGTCGTGCACACGCGCGAGGCCGCGGAGGACACCGCCGCGATGGTCCGTGAGGCGGGGGCCGCCGGCATCGTCGGCGTCCTCCACTGCTTCACCGGACCCGCTCCGCTCGCCGAGGTCGCCCTCGCCGCCGGGTGGTACATCTCGTTCAGCGGCGTCGTCACCTTCAAGAAGTGGGACGACCTCGACCTCCTGCGGGCCATCCCGGAGGACCGCCTCCTCATCGAGTCCGACAGCCCGTATCTTGCCCCGGTGCCGTTCCGCGGGAAGCGCAACGAACCAGCCTGGTGCGCGTACACCCTCGAACGGCTCGCGCTGGTCCGCGACACCGACCCCGGACGACTCGGGACCGCCGTCGTCGCCAACACCCGTCTGTGCTTCTCGCTCGCCTGATTCCCGGTTGCTCCATCCCCCCCATCCGAGGAGTAGGTTGTCGCCATGACCGTCCCGTCCGACATCGAGATCGCCCAGGCCGCCACGCTCCGTCCCATCACGGACGTCGCCGCCGAGATCGGCCTCACCCCTGACGACCTCGACCTGTACGGCAAGTACAAGGCCAAGGTCCCCCTCGAGCTCTCCACGCGGCCGGCCAAGGGCAAACTGGTCCTCGTGACCGCGATCAACCCGACCGCGGCCGGCGAGGGGAAGACCACGACCTCCGTCGGGCTGGCCCAGGCCCTGCGCCGGCTCGGGACCAACGCCGTGCTCTGCATCCGGGAGCCATCGCTCGGCCCGGTCTTCGGTGTGAAGGGGGGCGCCGCCGGCGGCGGCTACGCGCAGGTGCTGCCGATGGATGACATCAACCTGCACTTCACCGGCGATTTCCACGCCATCGCCTCGGCCCACGCGCTGCTCAGCGCGATGCTCGACAATCACCTGCAGCAGGGCAACGCGCTCAACATCGACCCGCGCCGCATCACCTGGCCGCGGACGATCGACATGAATGACCGGGCCCTGCGCAAGGTCATCATCGGGCTCGGCGGCCCCGCCGAGGGCGTCGTGCGCGAGGAACGCTTCGTCATCATTCCGGCCTCGGAGGTGATGGCGATCCTCGCCCTGGCCACCAGCGCGGCCGACCTCGAGGCACGGCTGGGCAACATCATCGTCGGGGCCACCTACGGCACCGAGCGCACCCCAGTCTACGCCCGCGACCTCAAGGCGCACGGCGCCATGGCCATGCTGCTGAAGGACGCCATCCGACCCAATCTGGTGCAGACCCTCGAGGGCGGCCCCGCCTTCGTGCACGCGGGGCCCTTCGGCAACATCGCGCACGGGTGCAACTCCATCCTCGCCACCCGGGCCGCCCTCGCCGTCGGTGACGTCGTCGTCACCGAGGCGGGGTTTGGCTCCGACCTCGGCGCGGAGAAGTTCTTCGACATCAAGTGCCGCTTCGGTGGCATCGCGCCCGAGGCGGCGGTCGTCGTCGCGACCATCCGCGCGCTCAAGATGAACGGCGGCGCCAAGAAGACGGAGCTGGCTGCGGAGGACCTCGCGGCCCTGCGCCGCGGTGTGGTGAATCTCGAGCATCACATCCACAACGTGCGCCAGTTCGGGATGGAGCTCGTCGTCGCCATCAACCGCTTTGGCTCAGACACGGACGCCGAGATCGCCCTCGTCCGCGAGGCCGCGGAGCGCGCGGGAGCCCGGGTCGCGCTCTGTGAGGTGTTCGCGAAGGGCGGGGCGGGGGGCGAGGCACTCGCTCGCGAGGTTCTCGACATCCTCGCCGGCGGTCGCTCGCGCTACGCACCGCTCTACGATGCGACGCGGCCCATCAAGGAGAAGATCGACACCATCGTCCGGCAGGTGTACGGCGGCGACGGCGCGGAGTTCAGCGCCAAGGCCGAGCGCGCCATCGCGTACCTCGACTCCATCGGGCTGGGCGCCACGCCGGTCTGTATGGCGAAGACCCAGTACTCGCTGTCGGACGACGCCGCCAAGCTGGGCCGACCGAGCGGATTCAAGGTCACCGTCAACGATGTCTATCCCCTCGCCGGCGCCGGCTTCGTGGTCGCGCAGTGCGGCGAGATCATGACCATGCCCGGGCTCCCCAAGGCGCCCGCCGCCGAGCGCATGGCCATCCATCCCGACGGCTCCATCTCGGGCCTCTTCTAGGAGACGCGTATGTCCATCGAGATCGTCAGCACCCCGCAGGCGCCTGCGGCCATCGGTCCCTACAGTCAGGCGATCATCGCCGGGGGCTTCGTCTTCACCGCCGGCCAGATCCCTCTCGACCCCGCCACGATGGAGGTCGTCGCCGGGGGAATCGAGCCGCAGACCGCGCAGGTGCTCGAGAATCTGCGGCACGTCCTGGCGCAGGCGGGGTGCGGCTGGAAGGACGTCGTCAAGACGACGGTCTTCCTGCACGACATGGCCGACTTCCCGACCTTCAACGCCCTCTACGCCGCCGCCCTCGGCGATGCCCGCCCGGCCCGTTCGACGGTGCAGGTCGCGGCGCTCCCGCGCGGCGTGAGCGTCGAGGTCGAGCTCGTCGCCAAGCTCCCCTGATCCGTCGTCCGTCCATCCCCTGCTTGTGACCAGAGAAGACCTCTTCCGCCTGACGCAGTTCGCCCGCTGCGCTGGCTGAGCGTCCAAGATGGGTCCGGGTGACCTGTCCGCCGCGCTCGCGCCGCTGCCGCGCGAATCTGATGCCCGGTTGCTCGTCGGTCGCGAGACCTTCGACGACGCGGGGGTATTTCGCGTGGCCGATGATCTGGCGCTCGTGCAGACCGTCGACTTCTTCGCGCCCATCGTCGACGATCCCTACCGATTTGGGCGGATCGCGGCGGCCAACGCGCTCTCGGACGTCTATGCGATGGGCGGAGAACCGCTCACGGCGATGAACATCGTCGCCTTCCCGGAGCAGGTGCTCCCCCTCAGCGTGCTCACCGAGATCCTCCGGGGGGGGCAGGACGCGGTGCACGAGGCCGGGGCGCGCATCGTGGGCGGGCACACGGTCACGGATGACGAGGTCAAGTACGGCCTCGCCGTCACGGGCCGGGTCCATCCGGATCGGATCCTCTCCAATGCTCAGGCCCGGCCGGGCGACGTGCTCGTGTTGACCAAGCCGATCGGGACCGGCATCCTCGCCACCGCCAGTAAGGCCGGGGCCCTCCCGGCGGAGCACGGCGAGGCGCTTTATCGCAGCATGGCAGCGCTCA
>JBANGJ010000067.1:0-4266 GCA_037975505.1 Gemmatimonadota bacterium
TCCGGGCGGGTGACATCGCCCGGGCGCGCGCGGCCCTGCGGGGGGCACCGCTCGCCGCCGAAGACGCGGTCAGCGGCTGGCTCGCGCTCTATGAGGGGGATCTCGACGCGGCGCGCACCGCGCTCCGGCACGTCGAGGCGCCGGGGCAGGACGTGGTCGCGGCGCTGGCGCTGCTGAACCGCACGCGCCAGCCGCGTTCACCCGCGGTGGGCGCGGCCTTCCTCGCCTTGGCGCGCGGGGACTCGGTGCAGGCTTCACGCGGCTTCGAGGCCGCGTCCGCCGAGCTCCCGGACGCCGCGCCGGTGCTCCTCGCGCTCGCGGCCCGCGTGGCGGCCGCGCGCGGTGACGAGGCGCGTGCCATCGCCCTCTGGGACCGGATCGTCGCGCGATACGCCGAGGCGCCGGAGGCCGCCGAAGCGCACCTCGAGTGGGCGCGGGTGCTCCGACGACGCGGGGATGCCACGGGGGCGCGTGCGCATCTGGAGACGCTGATCCTCACCGCTCCCGGAAGCGCGCTGCTGCCGCAGGCGCGACGGGAACTCGACGCCCTCGGGGCGACCCGCTGATGCCACGATCCCTCTGTTCCCGCGCCGCGCTCGCCGCGGGCCTCTGCTGGCTCCTCGGGGCCGGTCCGCTCCGGGCCCAGCACCTGTTGATCCCGATGGACGACGGGCAGGCGAACCACCTCAAGGCCTACGGCGTCGTCTTCAGTGGGCTCGTGGACCAGGTGCGGAGCGAATGGCTCCTCAACTACCGGGGCGGGGCGTTCCTGCTCCCCGACCTGCCGAGCCTGCGGCGCGCGGCCGCGCTCGCCGGCGTCACGACCGAATCGATCGATGCCCCGACGCTCGCGGCGATGCGGCGCGAGATCGCCGAAGGGAACATGGACGCCGTGCCGTTGGAGCGCGCCCCGCGCATCGCGGTCTACACGCCACCCGACGCGCCGCCCTGGGACGACGCGGTGACGCTCGCGCTGACGTACGCCGGCATCCGCTACGACAAGATCTGGGACGATGCCGTGCTCGACACCGACCTGAGCCGGTACGACTGGATTCACCTCTTCCACGAGGACTTCACGGGGCAGCAGAACAAGCTGCACATGGGGTTCCGGGACGCGCCGTGGTTCGTGCAGGCGCAGGAGCGCGACCTCGCGATGGCGCGCCGACACCAGCTCGCCGACATCCCGGCGCTCAAGAAGGCGGTCGCGGACCGGTTGCGGGCGTTCGTCGAGCGGGGCGGGTTCCTCTTCGCGATGTGCGGGGCCACCGAGACGCTCGAGCTCGCGCTCGCGGCGCAGGGCATCGACATCGCGGGGCCGTATGCCGACGGCACGCCGATGGATCCGGCGGCGGACGCGCGGATGCAGTGGGACCGGAGCTTCGCCTTCCAGGGGGCGCGGCTCGAGTACGCGGCCGGCGTGAACGCGATGAGTGACATCGACGGCCATCAGGTCAACGTGCCCGCGCGCCGGCAGCCGCTCGGCACCTTCTCGCTCTTCGGCTTCTCCGCCAAGTTCGATCCCGTCGCGTCGATGCTCGTGCAGGACCATCGCGCGGTGATGAAGGATTACTACGGCGTCACCACGTCGTTCACGCGCCGCGTGCTCAAGCCGGGGGTCACCGTGCTGGCGCAGGAGGAGGGGGCGCCCTGGGTGAAGTACATCCACGGCTCCTACGGCCAGGGCTCCTGGACGTACCTCGGGGGGCATGATCCCGAGGATCCGCAGCACAACATCGGGGCCCCGCCGACCGACCTCGCGCTGCACCCCAACTCGCCGGGCTACCGGCTGATCCTGAACAACGTGCTCTTCCCGGCCGCCAAGAAGAAGCCGCTCAAGACGTGACGGGCACGGGGGAGGCGGGACACGGGGAGACGGGCCGCCTCGCGCCGGTCGCGGCCGCGGCGATTCGCTCGGCCATCCGGCTCGCGGGCGGGCGCGAGGTGTGCTTCGTCTGCACCGCGGATGAGGCCGGCATCGTGCAGAGCGCGCGCGTCGCGGCGCGCGGGGATGTGCGCAGTGTGCTCGCGCTCCCCGGCTTCGCGAACCGCGGCGAGCTGCTCCTCCACAACCATCCGAGCGGCTGGCTCGAGCCCTCCGACGCCGACCTGCAGGTCGCGGCCCGTCTGCACGACGACGGGATCGGCTTCGCCATCATCGACAACGACGCGTCCCGACTGTACGTGGTGGTCGAGATCCCACGCGCACGGCCCCCGGTGGCGCTCGCGCCGGGCGATGTCGCGGGACTCCTCGGTCCCGACGGCCCGGTGGCCGCTCGGCTGGGGCGCTACGAGGACCGCCCGAGCCAGCGCGAGATGGCGGGGCTCATCGCGGGACTCTTCACGCGCGGGGGCGTCGGGCTGATTGAAGCGGGCACCGGGGTCGGCAAGTCCCTTGGCTACCTCGTGCCGGCGCTCCGCTGGGCGGCGGAGAGCGGCGAGCGCACGGTGGTGAGCACCAACACCATCACGCTGCAGGAGCAGCTCACGGGCAAGGATCTCCCGTTCCTCGAGGGAGCGCTCACCGACCAGCAGGTGCGCTTCGCCCTGCTCAAGGGGTGGCGCAACTATCTCTGCCTTCAGCGGCTCGAGCAGGCGCGCGCGCAGGGCCCCGCGCTCTTCGAGGACGCGAGTGCCGCGGAGCTTGCCGCGCTGGAGGCGTGGGCCGAGAAGACCACCGACGGCTCGCTCGCCGACCTCCCCGTGCCACCGCGAGCGGAGGTGTGGGATGAGGTGGCCGCCGAGGGTGACCTCTGCACGCGGTTGCGGTGCCCGCACTTCGAGGCCTGCTTCGTCTTTCGCGCGCGTCGCGCCGCCGCGCAGGCGGACGTGATCGTGGTGAACCACCACCTGCTGATGGCCGACGTCGCGGTGCGACGGGCCTCGCAGCGGTGGGACGAGGCGGCGGTGCTCCCCGCGTATCGGCGGCTCGTCATCGACGAGGGGCATCACCTCGAGGACGCCGCGGCGGGGCATCTCGGACAGGAGGTGTCGCGCCGCGGGCTCGAACGGCTCTTCAATCGCCTGGATCGGCGCGGCAAGGGATTGCTCCCGGCGCTCGAGCGCGCGCTCGGCAAGGGGAACGACCTGCTCAGCGTCGCCTCGCTCGACCTGTTGCGGGCCCGCCTCGTGCCCGCGCTGCACACGGCGCGGCAGAAGGCCGCGGTGCTCTGCGATCTGCTGGCCACCTGGATGTCGGGGCAGCGGGAGACGCAGGTGCGACTCACCGAGACGTTCGAGGAGGATGCCGTCTGGGGCGCCGGGCTCGGCGTGGCGCTTGACGACCTGCTGACCGAGATCGAACTCCTCGGCGACGGGCTCCGGATGGTGCGCGAGCGACTCGAGTCCGACGAGCGACGGGCGGAGGAACTGGCCCCGCTGCTGAACGAGGTGCGCGGGGTGACGCGTCGGCTCGCCGGGGCCGGCGATGCGCTCCGCGTGGCCCTCCGCCCCGACCGGGACGGGGCGCCCCGCGTCCGCTGGCTCGAGACGCGCGGTGGGGAGGGGAACGTGGCGGCCACGGCCGTGCCGCTCGATCTCGCGCCGGTCCTCCGCGAGGACCTCTTCCGCCGGGTGGAGACCGCCGTGGTGACGAGCGCGACGCTCGCCGTGGGTGATGGGTTCTCCTTCATGACCCGGCGCCTCGGCCTCGACGACGACGCGCTCGAACCGCTCACGGCCTCGCTGCCATCGCCGTTTGATTATCCGCGGCAGGCGCTGCTCGCGATTCCGAGCGATTTCCCGGCGCCCAACGCCGACGGGGCGACGCACTTCGCGCGCACGCTCGCGGCGGCGGAGGACCTGATCGCCGCGGCGGGTGGCGGCGTCTTCCTCCTGTTCACCAGCCATCGCGACGTCCGGGAGGCCGCCCGCATCCTCCGGGACCGCGGGGTGGCCGCGGCGCATCCGCTGCTCGTGCACGGGGAATCGCCGCGCGACGACCTGCTGCGTCGGTTCCGCGAGCACGGCGATGCGGTGCTGGTGGGCACCGCCAGCTTCTGGGAGGGCGTCGACGTGCCGGGACGGGCGCTGCGTGGCCTCGTCCTCGCGCGCATTCCGTTCCGCGTGCCGACCGAGCCGATGACCGCGGCCCAGTGCGAGGCCATCGAGGCCGACGGGGGCAGCGCCTTCGACGAGTACATGATCCCCCACGCGGCACTCCGCCTGAAGCAGGGGTTCGGCCGGTTGATCCGCACCGCCGGCGACCGCGGGGCGGTGGTGCTCTGCGACCCACGCGTCGTGACGAAGGCGTACGGCCGCCGGCTCCTC
>JBANGJ010000097.1:0-2660 GCA_037975505.1 Gemmatimonadota bacterium
CGCTCCATCGGCCACATCGACATGGACGTGCGCCCCATCCCGTGGACGAGGACCACGAGGGCACGCGGGGCCGGTGTCGCCGGGGCCTGCGCACGCGCGACGTGGACCGCGCACGTGGCACCGAGAACGAGAAGCAGGAGGCGTCGCACGGGGGAATTCTCCGTGGAGGGGGGGGCCGGGGGCAAGGCGCGCCGGCGTCGGCCGGCCGCGCTACATTCCCGCCATGACCACACCTCGCGTCCTCTTCCGCCGCTGGGCGGACATCCCGCTCGAGACCGTCACCGACCAGATCTCGCGCAAGCTCATCACCGGCCAGCAGATGATGCTCGCCCACGTCTACCTGAAGAAAGGCGCCGTGGTGCCCAAGCATCAGCACCACAACGAGCAGCTCACGTACATCCTCGAGGGCGCGCTCCGCTTCTGGATCGGGGACGACGGCGCCGAGGTGATCGACGTGCACGCCGGCGAGGTCCTGCAGATCCCCTCGAATGTCTGGCACAAGGCCGAGGCGCTGGAGGACACGCTCGACGTGGACATCTTCAACCCGCCGCGCGAGGACTGGTTGAACAAGACCGACGCCTACTTCCACCAGAAGTAGCGATGGACCTCGGAATCCGCGGGCGGGTGGCGTTCGTCGCGGCCTCGAGCCGCGGGCTCGGCCGTGCCATCGCCGAGTCACTCGCCGCCGAGGGCGTGCGGGTGGCGATGTGTGCGCGGACGGAGGAGATCGCCAGTGTGGCCGCCGAGGTGGCCGCTGCGCACGGGGTGGAAACGGTCGGGATCGTGGCCGACGTGTCCGTCCCCGCCGATGTTGACCGCGCGATCGCCGAGGCGACGGCGCGGTTCGGTGGCATCGACATCCTCGTGACGAACGCCGGCGGCCCGCCGGCGGGGCCGTTCGAGCAGCACACCCCTGAGGCCTGGCGCGCGGCGACGGCGCTGACGCTCGACAGTGTGGTGAACCTCTGCCTCGCGGTGCTGCCCGGGATGAAGGCCCGTCGCTGGGGCCGGATCCTCAACGTCACGTCGATCGCGGTGAAGCAGCCGGTGGACGGACTGATCCTCTCGAACAGCCTCCGGGCTGCGGTCACGGGCTTCGCGCGGACGCTCGCCAACGAGGTGGCACCGTTCGGGATCACCGTGAACAACCTGCTCCCGGGCTACACGCGAACCGAGCGGTTGGTGGAGCTCGCGAGTGGGATCGCGCAGCGGACGGGCACATCGCGTGACGAGGCCTACGCCGCGTGGGAGCAGCAGATCCCGATGGGGCGCGTGGGCGAGCCGCACGAGTTCGCGGCGCTCGCCGCGTTCATCGCCTCGGAGCGGGCGAGCTACATCACCGCGCAGAACGTCGCGGTCGATGGGGGATGGATCCGCGGGTTGGTGTGAGCGCGCTCGGTCACGCGTAGCACCCCAGCTGCAACGTCCCCGGCGCTCCCTCCGCATCGCGCACCACCACACGGAGCGCCTTGACCCGCGTGGACGCCACCCGCACCAACCGCCGATACCCGATCGTCGTGCCTTCAGCGACCGGTTGCCACCCCGCCTCGGTCCGCCCCTCCACTCGGTACGTCGCGACCGCCTGCCCCTGCGCGATCGGCTCCCGGAGGTCGATGATCCCCACCGCAGCCGGCGCGGCCAGCGTCACCTCGAGCTCTGCGGTCCGTGCTCCCGTGACGCGCCAGGCCGTCCGCGCCCCGCGCGCCAGATCGGTCGCGAACAGCGCATCCAACTGCGCTCGCATCCCGAGGAGGCTCGCCACGTCCCGCTCGTGCAGTAGCCCGCGTCGATCTGGCGGCACATTCAGCAGGAGCTTGGAGTTCCGACCCACCGAACTCAAGTAGAGCGAGACCAGATCCTCCGGCGTCCGCACCCGCGCATCCTCTGCGGCATGGTAGAACCACCCTGGCCGAATGGAGACATCCGTCTCCCCAGGCCGCCAGACGCTTCCGCCACGGTCCCCTTGCTGCAACGAGCGCATCACCTCGTCCCCACTAATCCCAGGGACGGGAACGATCGCGGGATCCACCGTCGACCAGTTGGTCTCCCCCGCCACCCCGCGCTCGTTGCCGATCCAGCGCACATCGGGCCCGGCGTCGGAGAACATCACCGCCTCGGGCTGCAGGCGACGCACGAGCGCCCAGGTCCGCGGCCAGTCGTAGACCTGCCGCTTGCCGTTCGGCCCTTCGCCGTTGGCACCGTCGAACCAGACCTCGTGAATGGCACCGTATCGCGTGAGGAGTTCGGTGAGCTGTGCCTCGTACACGGCGGTGTAGCGCGGCGAATCACCGTAGGTGGGATGGTTCTGGTCCCACGGGGAGAGATAGAGCCCCGGCTTGAGCCCCTCGGCGCGGCACGCGTCCACGAACTCGCGCACGAGGTCTCCCTGCCCGCCGCGCCACGGACTCGACGCCACCGAGTGCGTGGTGGTCGCGGTGGGCCAGAGGCAGAAGCCGTCGTGGTGCTTGGCGGTGAGGATCATCGCCTTGAAGCCGGCCGCACGCGCGGTGCGCGCCCACTGCCGCGCGTCGAGCGCGGTGGGGGCGAAGACCGACAGCGACTCCTTGCCGTCCCCCCACTCCCGGTCGGTGAAGGTGTTCACCCCGAAGTGGATGAACATCGCACGCTCGTCCCGCTGCCAGGCGAGCTGGGCGGGGGTG